>JARFQE010000126.1 GCA_029287915.1 Arenicellales bacterium | reverse complement strand
AAACATGATCAAGCTGTAGTTGCTTTTCAATCCGCTCATGCATATCGCCTTCATAAAACTCATAGGCATCACCACCCCGGTTTTTAGCATGGTACATCGCAGTATCAGCTGCACCGATTAGTTCATCAGGGTTTTCTCCGTCTGACGGGAAAGAGGAAATACCAATACTGGCTGAAAGATGTATTTCATGTTGCTGGATACGAAATGGATCAGCCAGAGTACGCAACAGATAGGTAGCTACCTTTGATTTTTCAACTGCTTCACGTGATCTATGTAATGCCACAATAAATTCATCACCACCAAATCGACAGACCAGCGCCCTCTCGTCAACCGCCTTTCTTATTCTAGCACCTGCCTCTGCCAGCAAAGCATCACCAACACTGTGGCCGAAAGTATCATTGACCCATTTAAAGCGGTCAAGATCTATAAAAACCACTGTCACCGGACTCTTGACTCTCAGCGCAGAATCGAGTAATGAACGGAATCGGTTATTGAAGAAAAATCGGTTTGGTAATTCTGTTACAACATCATAGTTTGCCTGCTTGAAAACTGTATCCTGAGCATGCACCTGTTTGCTGATGTCTGTCATTACGCACAGGCTGGTGTTTGATGAATCATCGTCACGAGAAGATGACATGGATATGGTATTGATCAGTACATCCATTTTTTCTCCGCCCCTGCTCCTTATACAGGTCTGAAAATTTGTCAATCGGCCTCCGTTTGCAAGCCGTTCAGTAAACTCATTTCCAGCACCGGGAAAATTTTCACAGACCATATCAGACATCGGGAGCCCAATCAGCGAGGCTTTTTTGTAACCCAGCTTATGTAAAAAATAGACGCTTGCATCCGTGACTACACCATCTGTATTCATCGAAAATAACAAAGCGGGTGTCTTATTATAGAGATCCTGATAGCGCTGCGCGCTATCAATCAAAACACGCTGATTATCAATCAGCGTTCGTTGCATGGAATTAAATGCCGTGGCCAGAGTGCCGAATTCATCATTACTTTTCCAGCTAACCAGCGCCGTACTATCACCTTTACCATATGCAAGAAGGGTCTTCATGAATTGATGAATTGGAGCGTGGATGTGGCGACGGTATACAAGATACATGACAACTGAAATAACAATAAGTGAGATCACAAGTGTCAATAAAGCTTTGATGATCTCAGAAATCACATTTTCTTTATAACTCGTTGATGAGAATTGATAACGAATTTTACCAACTTGTTTCAGGTCGCCTGATCCACCTGTATTGATCTCCCTCGATGCAATTCCACCCTGTTGTATATCAGGCTGGCCGACTTTTGCGATAATTTTTCCAAATTTATCACTGAGCTCCAGAAACTGGACAGAATTGCTTAATCCAGCGAGCTTAATCAGTCCATCTACACTTGCGGGATCACCTTTCGAAAGACCCTGTGACAGGGCCTGTTCAAGTAATATTATGAATGATTTCTGTGAAGCTATTGACTTCTTCTGTGTCGACTGATTGACGTATATACCGATCAGTGTAGCCACAATGATAAGCGTAATGGCAAGCGAGGGTATCAATACACTCATGAATGTAAATTGTATTGATTGCTTCCGCCTTGAAAAAAAACTCATAGACTCCCCACCACTGCACAGACTTCTGACTACTCACTATATTTTTTATAGTATAGTCATTTTTTTTCTTATTATTTCTATCAACCCGGTGAGCCGGATGCAGACTATCGGCTAGTCGCGCCGTCAATCGATATCCCACTGTTCCAACAAACGCCACAATAGAGGACTGAAGAGATATATAAATATCCAGATAGATCGAAAAAGATGAATTAACCACACTTTCTATTTGTATTTTTACTATTTGTATTTTTAATGGCCATCTCTACAGCTAACTGTGGACCAGCTCTCTGCTGCCTTACATTGATGCCAAATTGATAGAAAACCAGGCCCATAAGGATCATGATAGCGCCAGTCAGCAGCTCCATAGTGAGAGGCTCATTATTAAAGAATCTACCGAGAAAAAGTGCTGTAACGGGTGTTACTAATGTTATCAATGATACTCGTGACGCACTGACATGTTTGAGGATATAGAAGAACAGGGCAAACCCAATCACCGATCCAAAAATTGCCAGATAAAGAATAGAAATTGCTGCACGACTGGTGACTAAATCGGGGATCTCACCATCCATTAGATACCAGCACAAGCCATAAAATGGTGCAGCAAACATGAGCCCTGCTGCTGTAATAGTCAACGCAGGGATACCGTCGTTATATTGTTTGATCTTAATTGCTGTAAATGAATATAAGATAGTTGAAGCCAATACCGCAGCTATACCCAATACAGCCTCTGAACTAAGCGTAAGGCCCGTAGTAAATATCACAGTCAATCCTGACAAGCCAAGAAACAGGCCGAACAGCTTGTCTTTGCTAAATTCATTCTCCCCGTGCAGAGCGTACATCAGCAGGCCAGTAATAATCGGCGACAGGCCAAATATCAACGATATCCAGCCTGAAGGTATATATTGCGCTGCCCAGTAGACAAACATCATGGAAATGGCTATTCCCAGACCAGCATACAGATAAGTTTTTACTGCACTTTTATGCCAGGGAATTTCCAGTCGCAGTAATATGGCCATCGACATACCCAACACAGCACCAAGCAACATTCTGCTGGAAACAGCAAAAACAAAACCAGCGCCCTCAGCGCTCCACTTTATCGCCAGTGGTGTGGTGGTCCAGATTAATATTACTGTCAGGTATGAAATCGGCACTGACATGCTGCGCCCTCTATAAAAATAAAAAAGGCCACAGTCCGATGAACTGTGGCCTTTTGACAAATGATTTAGTATCTATCGATTTACATAATTCCGTCCATGTAAAGGCCACAGCGTGCCAGCCAGATGCGGCACACCGGGAACATTACGAATTTGATCGAATTACGTATAGACATAGTGGTTTCATTCTGCCAAGGTCGATTCATGACTGTCAAGCAATGAATCTCATTTTTTTACAAAAAGTACATAAGCCTTTTCATTTTATTTTACCAATAAGGCAATAGCCATTTTTTGACCCAGCGTTTTAGTCTATGATTATATGTAGGCGTGAGCCTGATCCCTGATCAATACGACAATAAAATCATGAGCAGGACAAGAGTAGAAATAAAATGATGAATTGAGAATTCTTTGGCTCGGTGTATCTAATGTCGAAACGACTTTACCGTTTGATTGTAGGACTGATTCTGCTTACTGGTCTTTATCTTGACCTGCCTGAACTAATCTATGCATTGATTACGGTTGTCATGCTAGAAGGAATCACAAACTTTCGCATACCAATCATGCTATCAAAAGTCCGCGTCGACAATTCGCGTGACATGTCTGAGGATGCTTTTGGCCTGGCGTTTAAGCAACGTTTTAACTTTGAAGCAGAACGGGCGTGGAGACTTTTACTGGGTACCATGTTGATCCTGGTCTATGTCATATTTTTCGACCAGGTCTGGTATCTCGCCTGGTTTATGGGTTTTGCCATATTTGGTGCGGGTCTGAGTGGTGTCTGTCCAATGTATATTTCCCTGAAATGGCTAGGATTCAGATGACTGGCAATCCAGACAATCCTGAAGACCTAGGGACAAAATACTCCAGACTCCCATTAAAAATAACAGGCGTTGTTTTCTGGGGACTTGCCCTCGTTGGTCTTATTGCAGCAGCTATATTTATCAGTTTTCTTGAATCGCGACTAGCTGCAGAACGAGAACTTAAACTTGATCTTACCCAGGATACACTGGAACAGCTGGTTTATACACTGGAAAGCGATTCTGCTGCCGAACTTATTCCTGCACTCGAATTTCTACAGGCCCGTTTTGGCTTCGTCGCTATTGAAGTGACTTATAAAGGCGAAGTCGTACGCGTTGGAGAACAGCAATCTGGGCTGGATAGCATCGATCGGAGTTTTCTGTCCAACACCCTGCTTAATAAACGTGGAAATGTCCAGCAACCGGTTGGAGTAAAAATCTCCCTGCTACCATTACGAGACCAGCTTTCAAGTGCACGAAAGAATATTATTGTAATTATGGCTATGATCTTTCTGGGATTTGGGTTTATTCTCCAAATTATCCTGAAACAAGTCCTCTCTCGTCCTATCACTGACATGGTTAACACTGCTGATAGTATAGTTAAAGGCAATAGTAGCTTACGCTTTAATGACAAAAGAAATGATGAATTCGGTTTTCTGGGGAAATTTATCAATCGAGTACTCGATCATCTAACTACCAAACAACAGGAACTGGAAAACACACTTTCTGGTAAGAAAATCGCTGAGCAATTTCTATCTCGTGAAAAGGAACGCGTAGAAATCACCCTTTACTCAATCTCAGATACCGTCATCACTACTTCACGCTCTGGCCATATTGATTATATGAATCGCGCTGCTGAAGAATTGTCCGGCCATGATGCCTCAAGCATGTATGGTAAAGAAGTCAGTGAAGCGTTCAATCTTCATTTTGATGATGGAATCACACCACTGACGCTCCCAGTGAATGCATCTGTACACACAAATACAGACACTCTTCTTGTTCCTCTGAAAGGGACCTGCATCCTGATCAATCAAAAAAACAGGAAATTGAATGTTAAATACAACATAGCGCCAATTCTTGATCGCGAAGGTGGTATCAGGGGTAGCGTCATCATACTGCATGATATAACCGATACCCTCGCAATGACGAAAAAGCTTTCTTACCAGGCTACCCATGACAGCCTGACAGGTCTAATTAACAGAGCTGAATTTGACCATCGAATTCATCTTTTGCTTAATCGTCTACAAACATCCAGAAAGCCAAACAAACATGCCCTGTTATACATGGATCTTGATCAGTTCAAGATAGTCAATGACAGTTGTGGTCACATGGCTGGTGATGAGTTACTGAGGCATATCTCCGATCGTCTAAAACAACGTGTATCAGACACAGGTACTATTGCCCGTCTTGGTGGAGATGAATTCGGCGTGCTGGTTGAAAACTGTAATAGAAAAATAGCGCATAGAGTAGCAGATGAATTAAGAAAAGAAGTGGAGAGTTTTAGATTTCAGTGGAAAGAAAAAACCTTTAGCCTTGGAATCAGCATCGGTGTCGTAATGATTGATAAGAATAGCGAAAGTCCTGATATTCTCCTAAGTATGGCTGACCGTGCATGCTATTCTGCCAAGGATACAGGGCGTAACAAAATATGCATGTATCAACCTAATGATATTGAGATGGTGAGGCGTAATCGTGACACACAATGGGTATCGCGCCTGAGAAAGTCACTGGAAAACAACTCTCTGGTGCTAGCCAGGCAATCTATTGTACAGGTCGGGTCTAATCAGAATCATAAATCTATGTATGAAATATTGATTGGTCTACAAGGCAATAACGGGGAGCGAATACCAGCAGCTGCTTTTCTGCCAGCAGCTGAAAGATATAATTTGATGCCACAAATGGACCGGTGGATCGTTAAGAACATTTTTCAATGGCTGGCACGCAACCCACAGCAATTACATCAACTCAAAGCCTGCATGATCAATCTGTCCGGGCAGACACTCAATGATGAAACCTTTGCACGTTTCGTATTTTACAGCATGGAGGAGTCTGAAATACCACCGGAAAAGATTTGCTTCGAAATTACTGAAACGGAGGCTATATCCAATCTGGCAAAAACAGGTCGATTGATCAGAAACCTGAAGGCTGAGGGATGCCAGTTTGCACTGGATGATTTTGGCTCGGGCATGTCTTCATACACTTACCTGAAACATCTACCTGTCGACTACATTAAAATAGATGGGATATTTGTACGTGATCTTGTTAATGATCCTATTGATCTTGCAATGGTAAATTCAATTAATGAAATTGCTCATATTCTTGATAAGAAGACTATTGCAGAGTATGTGGAAAATGATGACATTCTGGAGCTGTTAGGACAGATAGGTGTCGACTATGCCCAGGGTTTTGCCATTGGCTACCCTGAAGCGATCAGCGAAGAAAGGCCACCGGATGACAATTTGGCCACTCATTAATCAGTTCCACGTTTCATTTTTCGGGACAAATACTGTAAATAACACTTTTCTCTGGTTAAATAAGACTCCTCCATTCTCATGTATCCCTCGAGATAGTCTGAAGAGATTCTAGTGCGACTTCCCGCACCATTGCTGAATCATCATTAACACATTGCTGTAGCCTTTTGCGCGCCACATCACTTCCCTCCAGTGATAAAAAATGACAGGCATCCGCTCGTATTGATTCGTTCGCAGACTCAGACAGTTCAATTAAAGCAGGCAAAATATCTTTAAGTGCAGATGAATTTCCGTGAAAGTGCTCGAGAATAGCACTAATCCCGATACGCACTGTCATTGGCACCTCATTTCCTTTTAACAATGCAATGAGATCAGATAACCGACTTTTATCACGCTCAACAAGCTCAGTGACATCATCAAGTCTGCCATTTTTAAGCTGCTCATATAAATATCGCTGCTTGCCATCCTCACTCACTGACATTTCGATAGCATGTTCGAGTTCAGCACGAGATTGCGCTCCGACAAACTCCATTTCACCCAGTTTCAACCATGGTACAGAACGTACATTGTGTTTAGCGGCCTCATCAGGCTGCTCGGCAATATTTATCATTAACAGTCGCCCAATCTTTCCTTCTTTTAGCAGATCAGCCAGTAAGCTGATCATCGTTGCACAATGCGGACAGCCGGGCCCAATCAGTAATTTTGCATCATTCATCTAAAACTCCGGGTTGGCCTATGCAGTCAGAGATTTGCCATGACTAATATTACCTGAAGATTTCAGGTCACATTAATACACCTGGTTACTGCTATAATCAGAATCTGTATTATCAATGATAGTAATTATAACATTTTGGGATATGCCTATTTAACTCACTTAATAAAATACATAATGACTTTAAAATCTGCTATTTCTCCATTGAAACCCAACGTAATTGATAGATATTTTAACGGTCACAGTTTTTCAAGTCGGTCGTTGACAGGATTTCACCGGAGGTTCATATAATTATTGCCCTGATATGACAACAATTGAACTACAAGATAACTCGGACAGAATTGACAAAGGTGCCATGAAAATTGCATATTGGTTGCTAACCATATGCCTGCTGGTATTCCTGATGGTGGTTCTTGGAGGCGTCACACGGCTAACAGGCTCTGGCCTTTCCATGGTGGAATGGCAACCGTTAACTGGCTTCATCCCCCCCTTTACTGAATCCGACTGGCAGGAACTATTTGACAGATACCGACAATTTCCTGAATTCATGAAAGTAAATCAGGATATGGATCTTGCGGGATTTAAAGATATTTTCTGGCTTGAGTTTCTGCACCGTGTACTCGGTCGAATAATTGGTATCGTCTTTCTGGTGCCTTTCCTGTTCTTCATGATTCGTGGAATGATCCCGAGAAACCTGGCTCCGAAACTCATCGTGATGTTCATACTTGGAGGCTTACAGGGTCTGCTTGGCTGGTACATGGTCAAGAGCGGCCTGGTCGATGATCCTCACGTCAGCCAGTACCGCTTAACTGCTCACCTGATGCTGGCGGTGGCAATTTATTGCTATGTACTCTGGACCGCCCTTAATCTGATTGCGCGGGAAAAACCATTCTACGAATTCATGCCCGACATGTTAAAACTTCGTGGCAAAACACTGATGCTGGTGATTTTTGTCGTCATCACCATGGTCTCAGGTGGCTTTGTCGCTGGGCTCAAAGCAGGATTGATCTACAACACCTTCCCCTTGATGGGTGACAGCCTCATGGCGCCTGGAGTCTACAGCACGCAGCCCTGGTATCTGGCAATGTTGGATGATGCGATAACCGTACAATTCAATCACCGGGTAATAGCCCTTACAACATTATTTCTAGTTGTCGCCGTATACCTCTATCAGCTTCGATTGAACCTGCCATCAAGGACAAACATGCTTTTTAGCCTGGTAATCATTGCCAGTATCATCCAGGTCAGCCTGGGCATCACTACCCTGCTGTTAAGGGTACCTGTACCCATTGCGGCGAGTCATCAGGCAGGCGCCCTGGTATTGCTCACTATACTGGTTTTGTTGCTTCATCATCTGACAAGTACAAAACCCAGATGAGCATTTTCATAGCCTGAGTAGTAGAGCTTCCAGGCACTATTGGTGTTCAGGTAATAACAATTAGCATTTGAAAATATTCATTAGTCGATTATTCGTCACGACGCAGCGGGATGTCTGGATTATTGTTAAAAAACCCATTGCGCTCAATAAGTGCCAGTGAGGTGTCATCTGAATCAGTCATAACACAGACTGGATTTTGATACATAGGACGTCTGATGAATTTAATGCGCCAGCCAGATGCTTTCATTCGATGGTAAGTAAATCGCTGCGCTTCGTTCATATATCCGAGTGGGTCATCGGGTACTGGTTTTATCCCTTTTCTTTTTTCTTCATGTTCCATGAATCAATACCTCCATGTTTGAAACATTTCCATATAATAACTGCCACAAAATAAATTGCTATTCTATCGCTTAAAATACCAATACATTTTCATTTGAAAAATAATAGCCGAAGCAACTGAGAAAAACTTGACAAATCATGCCAATCAATTGACTTTATAAACAATGCCTGGCGCGACATGTTTTGAAAAATTATGCTTATATTTTTTATAAGAATTGTTGTTCAGGGCTAATAGCAGCCCTATAAAATAGCCACCTTTTGCTTTTCCACAATCTGCTGCAATCAACTGTCTTTCTGTTTTGTAATACACCGTGGTGTGACCAAAACAGGTGCCGGTATATTTAACAACTTCGAGAGTTCTGCAATTTTCGATTCAGGCAAAAGCGCATTGTGCCGTTTTAAAAAACATATCTGGATGCCCATTCTGAGCGGCTTGCTAATCTGTAAAAATGAGAGATTATTTAACAAATGCATGAAAATCAACATGTCTTTGACGCTAGAAAAAGGATCTGTTCAGACCATTTAACGGCTAATATTGTCAAGAAGGATATAGCGGCGCCAATGATTGATGATTTTCCTTGCCTGAGATTTTGAATACCAGCCCCTGCTTGAAAAATTCATAGAAACTCTCGCCATTCCATTGTGTATCACCGGTGGCATACAAAAACCTGTCCAGACGATAGATTTCTTCACTGCCTGATTGCACAATGGCAGCCAGTGCAGGCAGGTTTTTTGGTGGATCATCAGGCTTGGCAACTGCTGCCATCTGCAACAATATATCTGCTACCAAGCTTGCATCATTTTCACTACAGGCCTTCTGTAATCTTTGTCTTAACTCTCGTTGACTTTCTCCATGTGCTGTGCCGTTTTCATCGGTCGAAGGTGTATTCTGATCGCCTGAAAGCATTTTACCTGTGGATTTTCGACGCCACAGCATAAAGGATAATATAACGGTCACCGCTATTACCGCCAGTAGCCATCGCCAATATTCCTGCACATGCCTTGTCCAGGGTACTTCATGCAAGTTTTCGCCGGATTCTTTTTCTTCAATATATGCAGACTCCGGCTGTTCATCTATAGACCCTCTACCCTCTGCCTGAACAACTGGCTCCTCAGGCAAATCCTTTCCGGGCAACACGTCGACAGTCCATTTTGGTAATACTGCTGTGCGCTCTACACCTGCTTCTGTATCCCACCAAGCAAGTTTAATCTCAGGGATAATGAGTGCTCCGGCTTTTGTCGGCATATAACTAATGTTCTGACTGCTCTGGCCATAGACCCAGGTACCATCTGTACGTGTTTCAGAAATGGGCTGTTGAGGATATATACTGACTCCATCAATATCTCCAATTTCTAGTTTTGGCAGTAATGTGGCCAATAGCCCTTTTGTCTTGATCGATATAGTTCGGCTGATGGGTTCACCGGCCTTGAACTCAGGTGGCTGTTCGGACCAGCTATCTTCCAGCTCAAGTCCTGCTGCAGGCAACCAGTGATTTGAATTATAAGTTGATGGCCGTGGTAATACATTGAGATCAATTGCCTTGCTTTGTAGTGTTACAGGTTCTCCTCTATCAAAGAAGCTATCAAAATCTCTACCACCGAAGGGATCACCACCAAAGAAACGTTTCATCCGCTCATCGAATCCAGGAGTAGTACTGCCGGGTGGACGTTTCCTGGCAGGCGTACTTTTCAACCTGCCGCTAAAACGGATTGGCGGTATCGTCAATTGCCCACTTTTTTCCGGGAAAATGGCATAGCGGCGTTCTATTACTCTGAACAAGTCTCCGCCGCGCTTTACGTTATATTGATTATCTTCCCCAAGCTGTTCAACCAGTGCATTGTCTGGTGCTGGAGAAGATAGATTGCCATCGAGCAAAGGTCGCTTAAAAACCAGTCGTACAGTGTAGAGAACTTGTTGCTGTAGATAGACAGAATTATCAGGTGAACTCGTTTCAACCTCGATGAATACAGGTTGCCCTTCACTGCCAGCAGATACTTCGGGCGGCTCTGACACATTTATCTGTATCGGGTTTGTGAGTTCTTTACCTACCCTGAGTGATGGTATGTGAAATTGGCCTGGGCTTTTGGCCTGTAATTGGATATTCCACGAGGTTTTAGCAGTCATGGCACCATTTATAACCTGTACCTGCTGACTACTTCCGCTGCCAAGAATGTAGAAATCTTTTTCCAGAGAAGAAAGATCCGGCGTACTGCGTTGTGCCGCATCACTAGTTATTGTCAGGGTAAAGCTCTCTCCTTCATATACTTTCGATCTGTCGATTGTTGCTTCTACGAATGCCAGACTTACCGTTGTTATCAGCAAACATCCGAAGATTGCCAGACACTGTGTAAAGATCATAGCACTTCTTGAAAAGTACATTTTTACCATGCTTGTGCTTCTCCAGCATTGCCAGCCTGACCACCACGCTGTATGTATTGATAACGCAGTTTTCGACGCAGCAGGCCTGCCGGGTCATCGGGAATCCTTCGTAACCATTGTTCTGCTGCAATCTGCTCTTCTGAGTTCAAACTCTCTGCCGTCGTAGGCTTCGCAGAAATGCTTTTATTATCTGCTTGTCTCTCCTGCTGCTCCGCTTCTGTCATTGATTTTACATCCCCTTCACCCTCTTTTCCCTGTCCACTATGCTCTTTCTGAACAGTCGTCGTATCTTCCTGCTGACTGCTTTCATTACCTGACATTCCCTGCTCGGATTTGCTTGCATCCTCTTCTGCCTGGGCTGCCGCCTGCTGTGCGGCATCCGAGAATGCATTTTGCTCATCTGTCTGCATTTGCTCATCCTGAGAAGATGCAGAGGTACTGTCCTGCTCCTGTTCGCTGGTTCCCTTGCCTGATTCCCCTTGTTTTATCTGTTGCTGGCCAGATTCTCCCTGCTGAGATTCTCCATGGCTTTCATTAGATTCTGATTGCTGACCGTTGCTATCCCCGCTTTGCTTATCCTGCTTGCCCTGCTGACCTTGTTGATTGTGCTGATCCTGATTCTCATCGTTATCATTGTTCTGGCTCTGCTGTTGCTGCTGCAGTAGCTTTTCAATTACTCCCTTGTTGTACCTGGCATCTTCCATATCTTGTTGTTCTTCAAGCGCCTGCTCATAGGCATCGATCGCTTCTTTGTATTTACCAAGTTTTGCCAGCGCATTTCCTTTGTTATAAGCCGCTTCGGCACCCGAAGCAGCAGCAAAATCTTTCAGCGCAGACTGATAATTCCCCTGTTTATATTCTGCTACGCCCTTTCGCAATGGATCTTGCGCCAGTTTTGCTGCATTTTCTATATCGCCTTCGATAAGTGCCTGATGAGCCTGCTGATCCTGACGCTGCCATAGATCGTTCATTGTAAAAGCCATTGCCGGTTCAGTTGGCATTCCTGTAACAAATAGCACGGCAATGCTAAGCAGCCAGCCGCGGCGAAAAGCCAGCGCTGCCAGCGGTAGCAAAAGAACGACCAGCCATGGTCCGTTTTCTTTCCAGCGGCTGGTCTGATTAAACCTGTCATCAGTGCGATGACGAGTAGCTTGCACACGTGCGGCCATCAATTGACTGATATCTTCATCACTGGCAGTAAGACTGACATAGTCCCCGCCCCCAGCACTGGCAAGCTCTCTCATCGCCGGCACGTCAAGTTTAGTAGTGATGACTTCGTTGTCATTATTTCGAACAAAATCACCACGACCAGTGGGCAGAGGTGCGCCCTGTTCAGTACCTATACCCAGTACCGATGTAATTATCCCCTGTTGCCGCAACTCTTTGGCTGCCTTGAGTGCCCGATCATCGGTATAGGAATCTGCCAGCAGCAGCACTTCACCTCTCATCCTTCCAGCCTGTTTCAATAATTCCGCGGCCTTTAACAGACCCAGGTCAGCCCGGCTCCCCTGTACTGGCATAATGTCTGGTTTTAGTGCTGGTAGCATTGCCGAAATGGTTACCCCATCACGAGTTAGCGGTGACACGACAAAAGCATCTCCAGCAAATACCACCAGACCGATAACACCTTCCTGCTGTTTTGCAAGTATATCGCTGACCTTGAATCGTGCCCGCTCCATGCGGCTGGGTTTGAGATCGCTACTATTCATGGAAAGAGAGAGGTCCATAACTATCACTGTTGCCTGGTCGGTCTGAAAAACAGGTTGCGGGAGTTTCTCCCACACAGGATTGGCCAGTGCTATGACTGCTATGATCCATCCGGCAGTCAATAACCAGATTGGCAGCATAGTACCCCGACCTGCTGTCTTCACTCGCAACCAGGGCATCAGGTCTTTATCAATAATCTTCTGCCATGGGTCACTGGTTCCTGTATCTGACTTCAGGAACAATAAAACAATGACTGCCAGCGGGATCAATAGAAAAAACCAGTCCGGTTGTAAAAAGTGGAAGGAATCAGGCATGTTCCACCTTCCTCCGTGTCAAAAAGCTTAACAACGGTAATTTTAATATTGCTATAAACAGAGAAAGGATCAGTGCTACTGATAATGGCCAGAAATACAACTCATTGACAGGGCGATAAACCTCAGCATCTTCAGCTATGGGTTCGATTTCATCGAGCAGGCTATAGATCTGCATCAGTGATTCGATATTTCTGGCACGGAAATACTGTCCACCGGTCTTGTCTGATATCGCCTGTAATGTCTCTTCATCGATATCAGAGTCGACCATTCTGCTCATTCCAAATACACCGCGCACCATTCTGCTGTCAGCACCGACACCAATGGTATAGATTCTTATTTTTTCCTGTGCAGCGAGATCAGAAGCCTTCAACGGATCGATACTTCCAGCAGTATTGCTACCATCAGTAAGCAATATCAGCACTCTGTTTTGTTCAGGCTCATTACGTAGTCGCTTCACGGCCAGGCCAATGGCATCACCAATGGCTGTTTTTTTACCTGCCAGACCAATAACCGATTCATTAAGAAGGGTTTTTACCGTTTTTCTATCCAGTGTCAGAGGTGCCTGCAAATACGCCCTGTCTCCAAATAGAATCAGTCCGAGGCGATCACCAACGCGTCGGTCTATAAACTCACCGGCAACCACTTTAACAGCTGACAGACGCGTCAGCTGTCGATCGCCAATCACCATATCATCAGCATCCATGCTGCCGGAGAGATCGACTGCTAGCATTAAATTTCTACCCATTACAGGCAGCTGTACCGGGTCATCTATAGACTGAGGCTGTGCAGCAGATGACACCAGCAGCAGCCAGACAATGATCGCGATGAACGACTGCAGCCGAGATTGATTATTCGCCTGCTGCAGCAGCTGTGTCTGTACTTGTGCATAAAATGGAATGCGTATAGTCGCTGGCTGGCATGAAGATGCCCTCGGCAAAAGCCACATTACCAGCAATGGCAGCGGCAGCGTTAGAAAAATAAGCGGAAGTGCAAATTCAATATCCATCATTGCTAATCAAAAATCTCAACGTGTATTACGTTTAATCCACTTTCGGGTCAGTAACAGCAAAGCATTCTTATCTACTTCACAATGTCGAGCATAGGGCCCGGCTGCCAGGACACTACCCACACCGTTAGAGTACTCGCCATCCCCACCATGCTGATCAAGGAAAGATAGCCAGCCCTTACCGGTCAGAGCTGCCACCTGTTGACGAGGAAATTTCATCAGCGCAACCCGGCGCAACAAAATCGATACCTCGGCCAGAAAATGTGGAATCTGTTCATCACTGTACTCTCGCTGTAATTTGTCCAGCGATGCAAGGATTTCTTTTTGCAGTCGGCTGCGCCGCCAGAGCCTGAGCAGCCGGATAGTGATCCACAGCAGTAAAACAAGCACTGTGACTGCCAGCAGCCACCAGCCTGGTGCCGGTGGCCAAATCTCAGGACTAACGGGGAGATGAACATCTCTGATTTGCAGTGCATCTTCTGTACCAATAACTGATGGATTCATACAGCCACCTTTTCTGCTGCACTGATAGCATTGTGAAGACTGGTGGAAACAGGGCTTGCCAGAAAGCGGCGTAAAGACGTTGCGGCATCATCTGTTGTAGATATTCGTAACAGTGGAATGGCACGCTGTTGCATAGTCTGTGCAACGACGGCATGATGCTCATTACACCATTTTACATAACCAAGCTGCTGGCTTCGCTTACGTGTATCAATAATTCCTTTCTTCTGACCATCGCTGACACCATAAACGGCAGCGGGTGGTGGTGACTGTTCCAGTGGATCAACTGTCTGTATTGCCACAACATCATTATGTTGTCGCAAGCGTAATAACTGTGCTTTCGTCTCGTCGTTAATATGATAAAAATCACTGATGATAAAAATAAGACTACCCGGCTTTGCTACCCGGCGACATCTCTTCAATGCACTATTGAGGCCTGTATTTTTGGTGTTCTCCATCGGGACCTGCATACCCTTCACAGGATCTGTTGCCTGTATCAGTAGACGAAACAGCCGCAATGCCCCCCTTGAGCCACCACGGGGTTGCATTTCCTGGTGCTTGCCATTGAAGAATAATCCCCCGATACGATCACCATTTGCTACAGCTGCCCAGGCAATGAGGGCAGCCATACGCGCTGCAACAACCGATTTGAAAGCACCTCGTGTTGCAAAAAACATTCCGGGATTCAGGTCAACCAGTAGCATCACTGGCCGCTCCCGTTCTTCCTCATACATTTTTACATATGGCAGACCAGCACGAGCTGTTACTCGCCAGTCCATGCTGCGAACATCATCTCCAGGTTGATAGGCTCGTGATTCCTGATAATCCATTCCACGACCACGAAATCGTGATGGATGGGCGCCAGTAATAGAATTATTTTTAACCCGCGTGGATAACAGACTGATGCCACGAATGGCTGACTTAAGAGAAATCAGCTCATCAATACTTACTGCTACCACAGATTGTTTATCTGATCCATGTTCAACTGAAGCATTCGTCTGGTAGACATCGTAAGCCTGGGTTCTCGCAGAACCTAACCAATGCTGAAACCTCTTTAACATCAGGAAACGGGTACTCGCCTGATAAGTTCTCGAATAATATCGTCGGCCGACACGCCTTCTGCCTCAGCCTCAAAAGAAAGTAGCACACGATGACGGAGAACATTATGGATCACCGCCTGAACATCCTCTGGTGAAACATAATCCCGCTTCTGCAACCAGGCATGTGCCCTGGCACAACGGTCCAGAGCAATAGTTCCGCGTGGACTGGCCCCATAGTTAACCCAGCGAGCGAGATCTTTTCCATAGGCCGACGGGTTGCGACTGGCTATGATTAGCTGCACCAGATAATCCTCTACAGCTTCCGCCATATGAAGATCCAGCACTTCGGTCTGCGCCTGCTGGAGCTGTTCTCTGCTCAGAATATTGTCAACAGCTGGCTCATGCTCATATTCCATTCTTGCCTGTTCTTTTGCCAGCGCTAGTATCTGTTTTTCTGACTCCACCGCCGGGTAATCAATACTGATATGCATCAGGAAACGGTCAAGTTGTGCTTCGGGTAACGGGTATGTTCCTTCCTGTTCTATCGGGTTTTGCGTTGCCATCACCAGAAAAGGACGTTCAAGAGTGTAGGTTGTTTGCCCTACTGTGACCTGATGCTCTCCCATGGCCTCAAGTAAGGCAGACTGTACTTTGGCAGGTGCACGATTGATTTCATCAGCGAGCAGCAGATTATGGAAAATTGGCCCGCGCTGGAATTTAAATTCTCCTGTCTGCGGCCTGTAGACCTCGGTACCGGTTAGGTCACCCGGCAATAAGTCAGGTGTAAATTGCAGTCGATGAAAATCACCCTCAATACGATTAGCCAGTTCCTTGATGGCGGTCGTCTTCGCGAGGCCCGGCGCACCCTCCACCAGCAAATGCCCATCGGCCAGAAGAGCGATTAGCAGGTTATCAACCAGCGCCCCTTGCCCGAATATCTTCTCACGAAGTTGTCTGCGTAGCTGATCAAATGAGGTGAAAGCCGCTGTCATGGAAGTAGTTATATTTTTCTGCAGCGCCGATTGTGAATCCATCAATATTCTCTCCTGTTCAAAAAACTTTCATTATGACAGAAACAGGTCGCTTTAGTTCCAAATGCCCACCTGACCTATTCCTTTTATTTACGGTCATTGACAAGCTATTCAAGCTCCATGCCATAAATAGTGGTCCCTCGATTGAATATAAACAGGGAATAATTTGCTGAATCAGCAATATTTTCTACTTGCCTATACTTAATGTTAATGAGATGTATACTAACTGTGGTACAAGCACAGAATGTGAACATGTTGATATGTCTACCTCAATTGTCGAAGGTGGCAACATCGTTTTACACGCAGTAGCGACCAGCCCATAATTACCGGTAAATTAGCTGTTACAATCCAAAACCACATCCATTTACTCTATTCACCAGCCTGAACATTTCGATATTCATCTATCCATGCGAACAGGAGATATCTAATGATTAGAACCATAATTCCCGTAACGCTTCTCATGCTTGGACTTTTTACATTTACTAGCCAGGCAAGTGATGTCATCTCACACCGCTATATCGGCATGGACCTGGCACGTGATCTGGCCAATGAAGCAATCATCGCCTGCCGTAAGGACGGCTATCATGTCAGTGTTGTCGTTGTAGACCGCTTCGGGAACCTTCGTGCCGCCTTGCGGGATGACATCGCATCGCGCTTTACACTGCAGATTGCCCAGGAAAAGGCCAATGCCGTTGTTATGGCAGGGATACCTTCGGGACAGTTTCGTGACAACCGGGGAGATATAAGACCTGAACTCAATCATATTGATGGCATTATCATTATGCAGGGGGGACTACCGATCGACGCAGGCGGCAGTCGTATTGGTGCCATTGGTGTCAGTGGGGCTCCCGGTGGGGAAAAAGATGAAGTCTGTGCAGCAAAAGCGCTGGAAGTTGTCATGGAGCGACTGGAGTTCGCTGAATAGTGTTGTTGCGATCTGTAAAACTGCAGCCAAAAAGCAGGCCTTGAATTAAAATTCAGCATGATACAACATCAATGCTTATTCGAAGTACGCGCCAGGACAATGGTGATTATCAAAAATTCCTCATTGTTACCCGCTTAACTCAGCCGAGCCAGACTCGCGCATTTCGGAACAACCTCATCCAGCCGCTGTCTTCACCCCAGTCAGCGGGGTGCCATGAATTAGAGATAGTTCGGAAAACACGCTCTGGGTGCGGCATCATGATGGTAAAACGGCCATCATCCGTCGTGACACCGGTGATACCTTCAGGTGAACCATTGGGGTTGGCGGGATACTTTTCTGTTTTTATGCCGTAATTATCTACAAATTGCATAGCTACCAGTACCTCCTGCTGAGCTTTATTGGTAGCGAACTCTGCATGCCCTTCTCCATGTGCGACAGCTATCGGCATGGTTGATCCGGCCATTCCAGACATAAATATTGAAGGATTTTCCGGGATAGCGACCAGTGAACTGCGGGCTTCGAATTGCTCTGACAGATTTGTTACAAATCGCGGCCAGTTTTCGGCACCCGGAATAATTTCGTTTAGCGATGCCATCATCTGGCAACCGTTACAGACACCGAGCGCAAAGCTGTTCTCTCGCTCAAAAAAGCGACTGAACACATCTCGTGCGCGGTTGTTATAAAGAATCGACTTTGCCCAGCCACCACCGGCGCCCAGGACATCGCCATAGGAAAACCCGCCACAGGCCACCAGTCCCTGGATCGACTCCAGCTTCTCGCGCCCTGCGAGGATGTCGCTCATGGTGACATCGAGCGCATCGAAGCCAGCACGATCGAAGGCAGCTGCCATCTCCAGTTGCGAGTTGATTCCCTGCTCTCTTAATATCGCCATCTGTGGACGTTCGCCACGATTGATATACGGCAGGCAAATATCATCAGAAGGGTCGAAAGTCAGCTTAACATGCAAACCAGGGTCTTCCATATCAAGCAAGCCGTCAAACTCCTGCTTTGCACAATCGGGATTATCACGCAGTGATTGCATCCGCATGCTGGTCTCCGACCAGCTACGATGGAAATCAGTTCTAGACCCATGCAGACAAACCTTGCCAGCCTGTGAGAAAATGACTTCATCACCGTTATTGGGCTCACCGATGACATGTGTGCATTCGGAAAGACCTGCATCGGCAAAAACAGCAAGCACTTTTTCCAGTTCAGTTCTTCGAATCTGTATGGCCGCACCCAGCTCTTCATTGAACAGAATATTTGCGACATTGTTACCCAGGGTGTCGAGGGTAATTGCCAGCCCGCAATGCCCGGCGAAGGCCATCTCGAGCAGGCAGGCAAACAGTCCGCCATCGGAGCGGTCATGATAGGCTAGTAGACACCCTGCTTCATTCAGCTGCTGGATGGCAGTAAAGAAACCTGCCATATCAGAAGCCTGATCCAGGTCAGGACACTGATCGCCGAGTTCACCATAGACCTGAGCCAGGCTCGATCCCCCCAAACGGTTACGCCCACGTCCCAGATCAATAAAGAGCAAATCGGTTTCACCCTGATCGAGCATCAATTGTGGTGTCAGTGTCTTGCGAACATCCAGCACCGGGGTGAAGGCAGAAATAATCAATGATAAAGGTGCGGTAACAGAGCGCTCTTCACCGTGCTCCAGCCACGCTGTTCGCATTGACATCGAATCCTTGCCGACAGGTATGGACAAACCCAGTGCCGGGCAAAGTTCCATTCCGATGCTCTGCACGGTATCGAATAGTTTGGCGTCCTCACCGTAATGGCCGGCAGGCGCCATCCAGTTGGCGGATAATTTGATATCAGACAATGTATTGATGCGCGATGCAGCAATATTGGTCAGCACTTCACCGATAGCCATGCGTCCACTGGCAGGAGCATTTATCAGGGCCAGTGGAGTGCGCTCTCCCACAGCCATGGCTTCACCGGTATTATCTTTAAGATTTGTTGCCGTTACCGCTACATCGGCAACTGGCACCTGCCAGGGGCCTACCATCTGATCACGACACACCAGGCCGGTAACACTACGATCACCGATAGTAATCAGGAATGACTTGCTGGCTACTGTAGGTAATCTGAGTACACGCAGGGCGGCATCAGTGAGATCAATCCCTTCGGTATTAAATGCGTTCAATTCAGCAGGTCTGTGCTGGACATCTCGCAACATTTTTGGTGGTTTGCCTAACAGTACATCCATTGGCATATCAATCGGCCAGGCAAGGTCACGACAGGACGTTGAATCAACATCATTTTCTGCAGCAAAATAGTCATCATGCAACTTGAGCTCACGTTCTTCTGTAGCCTCACCCACCACTGCATAGAGGCATCGTTCACGTTCACAGATTTGCTGAAAGACAGGCCAGTGGTCATTGCGAACTGCCAGCACATAGCGCTCCTGTGACTCATTGCTCCACAATTGCATCGGTGACATGCCCGGTTCATCATTCAACACATTGCGTAATTCAAAACTGCCACCACGCCCAGAGTCATCTACCAGTTCCGGCAGGGCATTGGAGATCCCCCCTGCTCCGACATCGTGAATTGAGAGTATTGGGCTGTTGTTGCCCTGCTCACAGCAGCGGTTGATCACTTCCTGGCAACGACGCTGCATTTCAGCATTACTACGTTGAACCGAGGCAAAGTCCAGGTCCTCCGAGCTCGAACCCGATGCCATACTCGATGCAGCACCACCGCCCAGACCTATCAACATCGAGGGACCACCCAGTACGACAATCCGTGTACCGGGAGGAATTGTTGACTTGTCGGTCAGTTCAGAATGAATAGAGCCGAGGCCACCGGCGAGCATTATCGGTTTGTGATAGCCCCGTACTTCACCAGAAGGCAGTGCCTGCTCGTAACTGCGGAAATAGCCACAGATATTAGGACGACCAAATTCATTATTAAATGACGCGGATCCAATCGGCCCTTCTAGCATGATGTCCAGCGCACTGGAAATGCGTTCCGGCTTGCCATAGTCTTTTTCCCATGGCTGCACTGCACCGGGCAGCCTGAGATTGGAAACACTGAAGCCGCAAAGACCGGCCTTGGGTTTGCTACCGCGGCCAGTTGCCCCTTCATCGCGTATCTCGCCTCCGGAACCTGTTGCAGCCCCCGGGTGTGGAGCTATGGCTGTAGGGTGATTATGGGTTTCCACTTTCATCAGAATATGCGCATCATTCTCGTACCAGCGATAGTGGCGACCTGTGTCATCAAGCTGGAAGTTTGTCCTTTCGTAACCGCTAATGACTGAAGAATTATCGCTGTAGGCGACGACTGTTCCCTGTGGGTTCACTTGATGGGTATTTCGTATCATGTCGAACAATGAATGTGGCTGTTTTTCACCATCAACAATCCATTCAGCATTAAATATCTTGTGACGACAGTGCTCTGAATTCACCTGGGCAAACATCATCAGTTCCACATCTGTCGGATTTCGATCCATTTCAGTAAAGGAATCAACAAGGTAGTCTATTTCATCATCTGACAGGGCCAGTCCCCATTGCTGATTAGCCTGCAATAATGCCTGTCTACCGTCATTCATCAGATCTACACAGCGCATTCTGGCAGGACTGTGCTCATCAAATAACAGTTGTGCCTGTTCCATGGAGTCAAAAACCGATTCCACCATACGGTCATGAATCAGTAGACGAACACTCTCCTTTTCGTTTTCCTCCAGTAAGCGGTGTTGTTTAGTGCTGATATGCCAGACCACACCACGTTCGATTCGTTGTATTTTTTCAAGATCACAGTGACGGGCTATATCTGTTGCCTTGGTAGACCATGGAGAAATGGTTCCATGGCGAGGAATGACCAGAAAATGCTGACCGGTTACATCCATTTCATGTCGTCTGGGGCCATAGTCAAGAATACTATTTAGATGCTCAAGTTCCTGCTCATCAAGCTCGCTTGTTGTCTTGATAAAATGCCAGTAACTTGCTGATATTGCATCAACATCAGGGATTTTTTCCGACAGCTGCTGTTGCAGCTTGCTGAGTCGAAAATCAGAAATTGCCGGAGCGCCTTGTAAAGACAGAAAACTCATGATCGGGAACTCAACCTCATTGACAGGATACTCTATTCATTCTGGATAGGTCAGATTATCAATTAAAAGCTGTCATAATAATGGGAAGTTTATTCTGTGAGCTCGCTCTTGCAATAGAGCTAAACGCAGAGATGGCCGGTTTTGTGAACGCAGCAAATGCTCGATATAGATTTTTATGATACTCATCAACTTTGTGGTGCCCCATTAGCACTCAAAATAAAAAACCCGCCTGGCCTTAAGCAGACGGGTTTGGATCGTTTTGAAACACTTAAAAACAGACCTTATTTTAGTTGTTCATACAGTAATTTTACGATCTGCTCGGTTACTTTTTCCGGCGCTGGTGTGCCATCTTTTGCTGTTACCTCCACCGCCGTCTTATCCCCCTGTTCAATTAACAATATCTGGTAGATATCATCATCTGTTGAACTCTTGTCTTTCTTGAACATCTTGCTAAAGAAGCCTGGCTTCTTGTCACTAAGTTCAGGGTCTGCATACTCGACGAAATATACCCGTTTGGAAATATCCCGGTCTTCAACGCTGAAGCCAACCCTGTCCAGCGTCTGCCCTACCCTGCGCCAGGCAATATCGATGGTATCATCTACGATCAGTGCTGGCTGTCCAGTTGCCCCTTTGACAATACGAGCACGATCTACAGAATCCTCCGCTTTAGCAAAGCTGGCAGAAGCTTCTGATTCGCTGGCACCCAAATCAACCATCAACAGTGTAAGCATTTCAGCTTCAATACTTGTATCGGGAGGAATGGGTTCCCATATTGTCCTGACCGGGTCAACATTGTTGTCAATAACTGCCTTTTCAATCATACCTCTATGCGACAGAAAAACCTCAGAAGTTCCAGCTACGCGGCCTGGCTCTACTCTTATCCGAAATTTGTCTCTGCTGGGAGAGGTGTACATTGAACCTATCCACTTACCCAAATATTTTTGTGTACCACTTAGAACACTCTTTGCATAGTTATCTGCCCAGGTGGTTTCCAGTATTCCTGCTTCCTTGTCTTCCCGTTCCAGTGCCAGACCTGAGGATAGAATAAAATCCCGAACATCAGACCATGTTGCAGAGTATGACTGATGAATTACCAGCCAGCGCTGAGAGCCGGAACGCTCGATGTACATCTTTGGTGCGCTTTTAACGGCAGTGGAAGATACGCTTGAATCAGCTGCAGTTGTGCCTTCTGTCGTGTCACCTGCTATCACTTTTGGAACTGCCTGTTGTGCATCAGTAGCCGTAGTAGTTTTTTGCTGATACTTGGGTACAGTAAGGCTTTTCTCTACGGAATCAGAACTGAGATCAGGTGGAATTTCCAGCGCTGATATTTCTCTGCTTTCACGATAATCTGTGAGCGCTTTCTGCTTAGGTTCTTTATCCTTTTTTGACCAGCTGCAGCCGCCCGCCAATGCAATCAGCAAAATAAGTAAAATGCTTCTATAAAGAGTTTTTTTCATTGTGTCTGTTTTTAACAGTTAGATTTTCAAAATAAAAATATACGGATTTGCCAGTAAATTAACTTGCATTGTTATTCCAATATCAGCGCGTACATTAAAGAGCACCGGCCTTGATCATTGCATCTCTTACCATCTGATGGTTTTCACTAGCCAGACCTGTAAGTGGCAGACGTATACCCTGGCCGATCAATCCCATCTGTTGCAATGCCCATTTTACAGGTATCGGGTTCGCCTCAACAAACAGGTCTCTATGTAAAGCTGTTAATGGCTGATTAATCGACTCAGCAAGTTGCCGGTCACCATTTCGCGCTGCCGTTATCATTTCATGCATGGCTGCTGGCACCACATTTGCTGTAACAGAGATTACCCCATCACCACCTGCCAGCACGAAATTCAACGCTGTAGCATCATCGCCAGAATACAGGGCAAAACCATCCGGCCTGTGTTTTACGAGCCAGGCAGCACGATCAAGGTCTGCAGTCGCATCCTTGAGACCCACTATATTGGCTATATCAGCCAACCTCATTGTTGTCTCGTCAGACATGTCACATGCAGTACGCGAGGGAACATTATAAAGTATTTGCGGAATATCAACAGCTTTTGCCACAGCCTTGTAATGTTGATAAAGGCCTTCCTGTCCCGGCTTATTGTAGTAAGGCGTAACCAGAAGACAGGCATCAACGCCCAGCTCAGCAGATTTGGCAGTCAGTGTGATGGCTTCTCTCGTTGCATTCGCACCGGTACCTGCAATAACAGAAATTCGGCCTTTGGCCAGCCTGACCACCTGCCTGACAACATCACAATGTTCATCTACATCCAGAGTGGAGGATTCACCAGTGGTACCAACTGCAACAATAGCGTCCGTTTTGTTTTCAACGTGAAATTCAACCAGACGCTCGAGAGCTTCCTGATCAACATTGCCATCCGTATCCATTGGCGTGACGAGGGCGACAAGACTACCGTATATCATCTGGGCACCCTAATAATTCTTGAATTAGCATATTGAGTCCAGAACCTGCCATCTCTACATCAAGGTATCTTCGCAATAGCCAGACTATTACGCACGATTCTTATTCAGATATGTCCGTTTTTAAATCATAATCAGGCATATCCAGAACTGCTAGAGCTGCTCAGGTTTTCCTGCTATTTAAAATGAGCAGGCAATATTACTGTGCTACCGGGTGATTGACAAGAAAAGACGCCTGCAGGGAAGCAAGGCGTCAACAAGAGAAGAAAAATTTAAAATACAGAAACTGACTACGCTGCGTGTTCAGTGATTGATTCAATTTTTAGTGAATTGGCGGGCATGCTGATCAATTCCTTTCGTCCACTGGCATATTCAATCTCGACTTCTGCATCCTTTAGCCAATGAAAGCAAGGCAGGTCGGATCGATAAGGAACCAGCCCATCAAATAACTCAGGATGTTCATACAGGATTTCGTCAGTTAGTGGTACAAAGACATTCATGCTCATGATATTTACTCCTGATATCTAAGACTTTACGGGTAGAATTCAGCATACTGAATAGCTGCCCACACGGTTAGACATAGTAAAGCAAACCAGACTGGCGACAGAATCTCGAGAGAATGGCAATATAGTGTGTAAATGTGGCAAAAAGATGGTTTTTTCACTGACCGCTGACATCACTATATTACTGATATATTGTTGCGCGCGAAACAAAATGAGTATGAGCATTCAATCACGGAGAACAAGCATTAAATGAGTAGAAAAATTGCCATCGTCGAGGACGATCCTGAACAGCGGGAGAATTAAGAGGATGCGATGAAAAAGCATGTCTTCGATGTAACTACATACCCGAATAGACCTGAGGCTCTTAAAGGCTTCAAAGAAGCACTACCGGATCTGGCAATTCTGGATATTATGCTGGAAGATGAACCGGATGGAGGGTTTGATCTTTGTCGTGAGCTACGCAGCATGTCTAAAAATCTGCCAATTATTTTTCTCACTGCTCGCGACAGTGATATTGATACTGTATCAGGTCTGCGCCTGGATGCATGGGACTACCTTACCAAACCAGTTAACCTGCAATATCTTGCGGTGCGGGTTTCATCTCTATTTCGAATCGTAGACACACTTAGCGCAAAGACTGAAACCATTGACAAGATCTACCGTCTTGGTGATCTGACGGTTGACCAGCAAAGCATGTCCATACACTGGAAGAATCAGCCGTTGAACCTGACCCTGACTGAATACTGGCTGGTCGAATCAATGGCTCGACACCCCGGCCATGTCCGTACCTATGATCATATGATGCAGGTTACTCGTCAAAGCCTGGTAGAACACAACACGATAAATGGATACATCCGACGTATTCGCAACAAGTTTAAAGCAATTGACAGCAATTTCGATTCCATTCAAACCGTTTTTGGTGTTGGCTACCGCTGGAAGAGTTGAGGAAACTCAGAATGATCAGGATAAGTATTCGCTACAAGCTACTGCTGGTCACGCTGACCCTGCTGTTGATTCCGTGGATGGGCTATCAATATGTAAGGGAAATGAAATCCTTTGCCCTGCAAGGTCAGGAGGAAGCTCTGCTGCTGACCGCTGGCGCCATTGCAACTGTACTGCACGACCGACCGGAATTGTTTTCCGCTGAAACCAATGTCCCCGACATTGAAAGTGAAATTAGTGATCTACAAGTAATGAGACTCGACCATCCATTAACAATGGATGGTAAGCTTGATGACTGGGGTCCGCTAGCGGAAAGCGCGGGGCATTACTCGATACCTAAACTTTTAAGAAACCCGGAAAACAGGGAAAACAAGGAAAGCGATTTATCATTTAATCACGTTCTGGGAAGCTGGGGACGGTATCTTTATGCCCTGTTCATCGTTCAGGATGACAAAGTCGTATTACGTGATCCCAGTTACCGGAGGCTGGATAACAGTGATTATTTGCGAATTTATCTACGCGATGCCAACGACCAGATGACAAGATATGCCGTGATTGCCGCAAAATCCGGTCGTATGGATGTCTATGCCATGGACAAAGAATGGCGCTACCCGTTAACTGGAGATCCCATTTACAGTATTGTCGGTTACTTCCAGCCTCTGGAAGATGGCTATGCGATAGAACTTCGACTACTACAAAACATGGTATCCGGTGATGCCCGCCTGGCCATGGCCATTGCTGATATCGACAACATTAAGGATAGAAAGCTGGAGACAGTACTCGGTACCTCAGCCGCGAAAAACACTACCGAACTTGGAAGGGTAGTGACTCCTTCACCAGAGATTGACAGGATACTCCATGGTCTGGACAAGCCTGGTACCAGGATATGGATTCTAGACAAGAACAAATACGTTCGCGCACTTGTAGGTGATCTGTCAACAGCAGATGATGAGGCAAGTATACTCAGTGGTTCAAACATGAAGTCATTACAGCAGTGGATGAATAAACTGCTTGGCCCGGTGTTCAGAAAAATCCTCAAATCTCCTGCCTCTGAATTCAAAGATTTACCAGATGACACACGTAAACGTAATGAAGCGCTAATCTATCAAGTGCTTGAGGGGAAACCCTCTACCGACCGGCGTTCTAGTGTCGACCAGAAAGCTGAACTGCTTATGGCTGCACATCCAATATTGAATGAGGATAAAATCATGGGTGCAGTTATTGTAGAACGCAGCAGCAATAATGTTGTCGCCCTGCAAAGCCAGCTACTACAAAACCTGATCGCCATTACTGTTATTGTGTTCGTATTGGTTGCTGCAGCTCTGATGACCTTTGCCTGGAGGCTGACCAGACGTATCCGTCGCCTCAGCAAGGCCAGTGGACATGCCATCAACCCGGAGGGGCGACTGCGAGACGAACATGCGATACCTGATGTAAAAGCAGGTGATGAGATCGGTGACCTGTCACGTAGTATTTCAGGAATGCTGGCTCGCCTGTCGCATTACACGCGGTATCTTGAACGCATGCCTGACACGCTTGCCCATGAGCTCAATAATCCACTGAATGTTGTAAATTCCTCTCTGGAAAACCTTGGCACCCAGCATCCTGATATAGGCTTAAGTAAATATATGTCACGTGCACGAAATGGTGTTAACAGACTGGGATCATTGCTGGCAAGTCTTACAGAAGCCGGTAACCTGGAAGAGGCGCTGGCGACTGAACACCATGAGAAATTTAATCTCAATAAAATGTTATCGATGTTCATAGAAGGTTATCAAGAGAGCCACCCTGAATTCAAACAGGGGTTCATCACGCAGCTTCCCCAGCATCAGGTTATTCTTAAGGGAAGCCCGGACCACATCGCGCAAATGATGGACAAGCTGCTGGATAATGCGATGGATTTTTGCGCGAAGGATCAACCCATCTCGTTATCTCTCAGCGTCTGGCACCAACAAGCAATCATAAAGGTAATGAATATCGGTAAGACGCTGCCTGAGGGGATGCAGGAACGACTATTTGATCCCATGGTATCATTGCGCCAGACAGGAGATGATAGATCTCATCTAGGAATGGGTTTGCACATAGTGCGACTGATTGTTAATGCACATGGTGGCTCAATCAGGGCAAGGAATAATGAGGCAAACAATGGGGTTGTGTTCGAGATCAAGCTACCACTGGCTTAAAAAACACGAATAGAATTATGCTTGACGTAATCCATAATGCCTGAGACATAGAATTTTTATTTCGTCGGACTGCTCACATCCCAATGAACAGTGCAGTCAAGTAATGACAGGACTGAAATCAAATCATTGCGGCCACCTCGACTCAAAACCTCTACAGGTCTAACATTATCCAGGTGACGGTTTTTCTGCTTGATCCAGAATAACGCCATCTGGGGATTTGTCGGATAGGTCGTTCGAAGTGCATCACTGATATGGGCCAGCAGGCCAACACGTTCCTGAATTACTGCATCATCAGGAAATGGCTTGTTCTCGCGATGCTGTCTTAGAGTACGTGTACGGGTTCCTTCAGGGAATCCAAGAACCCGAATCTGCTGCTCGGCATCAAGGCCGAACTGATCGAGCATACGTATTATGCTCTGCGTTAATTCAAGTCTATGTTTTAGTGTTTCTTCATTCATGGGATACCACCTCGTAAGGATGCCGATTATATCTGACTTTTTACCTCAGGTATAATCATCCACATAACATCAGTGGATAAATCACATACACAATATGCGGATTAGTGCACCACCTGAAATACAGGCAATTTTGCAATGAATACAAATGAGACATGAATAATGAAGTTTATAGACCAACTGCCGCTCACGGTGCTGATAGCGATTGCACTGACCCTTGGGCTCGCACCATTTACCCCACAGCCTCATATAGTGGAAAAACTGGGCATGCTATTCAGTGGCTCTCTATCTCGCCCGATCGATATCTTCGACCTGCTGCTTCATGGTACACCATGGGCCTTGCTCGCCATCAAGCTGATACGGCTGGGGGTGATTCAGTTGCAAGATAAATAGTGAAAGTCTTACGTTTTACAGTTTAGAATTTACGTAAAATATAAAACGTAAGTATATATAATAATTAGTATTCATCTAGCAAACCTGAAATTGTCCCGAGCACGCCTTCGAAATCCGGGTAAGTCAGTCGATAGCATGGAACATTTCTTGCCAGACCCGTCATTGTCCAGCTATTGCATATGGCAGGATTCGTTTCTGACAGGTTTGTCATTCAAATTTATTGCCTCCATAATGTACCCTTAATTTATTTCGTTTCCTGAATGGCATATATGATATTGTATGTCGCTGATGACAAAGTCAGAACTTTCATACACGATCAGTATCCTGCCGAACACGACTGACTATCACCATCCTGTCTTTGAAACCATATGACGACCTCATCTTCCCCTGCTTTCCTGGACGTCATCGATCTGACACTTGAAATCGAAAACCGATTGCTCTGCCGATCTTTATCTGTGTCAATGTCCGAAGGTGAAACATGGTCTGTACTGGGACCTAATGGCTCAGGCAAAACGACCCTGCTGGAAACACTGGCAGGTCTGAGACCTGCTAGCTCTGGTGAGATCCTGCTTGGCGGCGAACCTGTCTCATCTCTTCGCCACCGCGAGCTGGCACTTCGGCGTTGCATGCTGTTTCAGAATATCGAAGATGCTTTCCCAGCCACGGTAATGGAAACGGTGTTATCAGGTCGCCATCCGCATATTCCATATTTACAAACTGAGACTGCTGCTGACTACATGATCGCCCGACAGGCGCTCCATGATGTAGATTTGGGTGACTTTGAAGACAGAGATATTTTAAGCCTTTCAGGAGGTGAGCGTCAGCGTGTATCGATAGCTGCCTGCCTGACACAGAATACCCCTGTCCGTCTTTTCGATGAACCCACCAACCACCTGGATTTGAAACATCAGAATAACATTCTGCAACTACTATGTGATAACCATCGACGGCTTAATCTAGTAGTTTTGCAGGATATAAACCAGGCATGGCGCTATACCAGCCATGCCCTATTGTTGTTTCCGGACGGATCTA
Source organism: Arenicellales bacterium (assembly GCA_029287915.1). GTDB lineage: Bacteria > Pseudomonadota > Gammaproteobacteria > BMS3Bbin11 > BMS3Bbin11 > BMS3Bbin11. The sequence continues at coordinate 20,389 of JARFQE010000126.1, read as the reverse complement.
CAGAATTTGGTACTGTTGATGAGATGCTGACTACTGATCGACTGGAAGTACTTTATGGTTGCCGACTAAAAATAATCCAGCAGAATGATGATCGAGTAGTTATCCATTGTTAGCTAACACTAGCGCTGTTCGCCATAGCTCAAGCTTTTCCTCAAATTTCATCGACGCATAAGCAGGACTGGTTGATGGCAGACGCCGGTAAAACAGGTTCTGGTTATTAATCATTTGTGAGCTGAGAATATGTTTTTTAAACAAACGTTCAGCAGTTCCACCATTAAAAAAAACAGCGCTAATAGAACGATTTATGGAAAATAAACTCTCGAAATCGTTCGCCTGTTCAGAAGCTGATTCAATATTAGAGTCCAGGCTACCAGACCTCTTGCATGACTTTAACACATCCCATAACCCTGCTCCTTTAGCAGACAGTATTGAACAACGTTCTTGATAGCTACTACCCTGTTCAATACCATATATTTCTGCCATGATCGGCCAGAAAGCATTTCGTGGGTGGGCATAGTACTGCTGTCTCTGCAAGGAAGCTACCCCTGGCATAGAACCAACAATCAACACCTTGCAGGTCTTTGCAATAATGGGGTCGAAGCCTGTTAGTACTGTCATGAGCCGCAAGCCAGCCTTAGTCCAGCAAAGATATGACGCTTGTCCGGATTATAGAAATTCCGGAAGCTGGGCTGGCGTACGGAATTTCCAGTCATGGGGCCAGCTCCTTTCAGCATATAATGCTTATTATCAAACCAGGGCGTTGAATATCGTTCGTAGGGGAAAGCCTGAAAACCTGTATATGGAAAAAAAGTATTGGCACACCATTCCCATGCCTGACCTGTCGATTTCAACAGCATCGAATCAGCTTTCATTGCGGCCTCCCATTCAAACTCATGTGGCAGCCGGCAAGCTGCATAACGGGCAAAAGCATCGGCTTCATACCAGCTAAGTCCAAATACCGCTTCATTCGCTTTGATATCAGTCGGGCCATCGAGGGATAAACTATACCAGTTGCCTCTCCCATCCTGCCGCCAGTGATCTGGTGCAATACTTCTGGATTGTAATTTCCACTGCCATCCTTGATCAGACCAGAACTCAGGGCGCTGGTATGCATCCTGCTGCATAAATCCAAGATATTCAGCATTAGTTACTGGTTTCTCAGCAATCAAAAATGCAGGCAGCGTCGCTACGTGCACAGGTTGCTCATTATCACAGGCCAGTACATCATCTGAACCCATTTCATACTCACCCTCTGCAATGAACAACGCTGGCAGAGCAGGATCCAGTGCATTGAATTGTCCCGCTGTATAGCGAGTCTCAGGGACTGTGTTTATTGCTCTTTGATGTAGCACCATATGCATGATTTCATAGTGCTGCTCTGCATGCTGAATCAGGAACCAGCCCAGGTAATCATTTTTCAACAGAGGATGTTCATATTGAATACGTGATAACTCTGTCCATAATTTTTCTGCATCTGAAAAGTGGTATTGCAGCCGCTCGAAGTCTGCAATGTCTAGTAAGCCTCCACGTTCAGTCCTGGCAATGAGCTCAGGAAAATAATATTGATGAAAATCTTTTGTACTGCTGTCATCGCCAAGCACCACTTCTCGTAGCCAGTATTGTTCAATAAAGGCGATGTGAGCAAGATGCCAGCCCAATTGACTGAGGTCAGGGTGATATTGTGTACGCAGATCGTTTTCGGAATATAACGAAAACTGATTAATCAGGCGACCATGCAAAGTGGAGAGCCTATCAGCAATCTCATCATCCACTGATATGATCTCTAAAAATATATATGTTCCGGTTCATTGCATGCGTCAAATACCAGTAACGACTGCGGTGGAACCTCTGTCCAGTCATCCTCATCAGTCAACGGCTCAGAAACAACCACACTGGCTTCAGGAAAGGGAGGTGGATTGAGTGAATAGTACAGCGACGGGCAATTACCGTTAATTGCACAGCGCATAGCCCAGATTTTTCCGGGTATGGTAATAACTACATTTAGCAGGGCGCGCTCATCCTTTAACCATTTTTTTAAGCGGGCTACCATTTCAGTCATCGCCTCAGCTGGATCATTACTATCGGTTTCCCACATGATCTGCTTAAACAGCATAAAAAGGTGCTCTGAATCGGTATTGCCTTCAATCAAATCTTCAAACTCAGGTTTAAATTCACGCCTCAGGCAGGATCGCAGTGTGCGGGAAAAATGATTGATATAACCATTATGCATGAAATGATATTTCTCATCCGCATAAGGCATGGTGTTGGCTAGATTAATCGGAATATTGGTCGTTGCACTTCGTACGACGGCAACCCAGGTATCGGACTCCAGTCCTTTCCCCAGTTCCGGAAGGTTAGGATCTGCCCAGATGGGCATAGTATGACGATAGCGCAACGGATGCTGATCGGGACCGAACCAGCCAAAGCCATATCCATCAGCATTTATTCGTGCTTCCACCATCTCCCGTGGTGCCCAGGATTGTTTGAACAGACTATGTTCCGGCTTCAGGAGCAAATCCTCAAGACGTAATTTAGGGCCAATATACGCAGCAAGTCTGCACATGATCTCTCTGAAACAATATTAGACAGTGTTACTTCTCTCAGTATAATGAAAATAAACATAAATGTGTAAAGGATAACCATGCATGATGTAGTAGATGCAGTAAATACTGACAGATTTAAGCTAAATCGATTAACTCCGGGCCCACAGCTTGATTCTCTGGTCGTAGATGTTCATGCCGGACTTACAGGCAGTCCGCGCTCACTACCACCCAAGTATTTTTATGATGAAACAGGATCGAAGCTGTTCGATCAGATATGCCAGACAAAAGAGTATTATTTAACACGTGCAGAATCAGCTCTGCTAAGAAAATATGCTGATGATATCATCGCAACTGTCAAGCCCGCCGCAATCGTTGAATATGGTAGTGGCACATCTGAAAAAACCGAACTACTTATACAGGCTGCCAATCAGCATAATGACTGGGTTCACTACCTGCCGCTGGATGTCTGTGAAGAAATTCTAATCGAAGCTGCCAGCAGACTGATTGCCCGCTATCCCTGGCTTTCGATAGATGCCTGGCATGGCGACTTTCTGCATGATATGCAGCGATTCGAAAACCATCATGAGCGTAGCCTGTATACTTTCCTGGGTAGTTCGCTGGGAAACTTTTCAAATAAGCAGGCAATTCGTTTTCTACGTGATGTAAGAGAAACTGCAAGTGAAGATGACTGGTTTTTACTTGGTGTCGACATGGTCAAGGATGCAGCAGTTTTAAATGCGGCCTACAATGACAGCGATGGTTACACAGCAGCTTTTAATCTCAACCTTCTTAATGTTCTAAATCAGTCCCTCGACGGCGATTTTAATACAGACAACTTCATACACCATGCCTTTTTCGATACAGATAAATCGCGCATCGAAATGCAACTGCGATCCACCCGTGAGCAAACCATTACCCTACGAGAGATAGACCTCGAAATTAAATTCGATGACGGAGAGCATATCGTCACCGAATACAGCAGGAAATACACGAAAGAATCTATACAGCAATTATTGATCAGTGCCGGATTCTCACCACATCAAGTGTACACTGGTGACAACAATGAGTTCATGCTCATACTTTCAAGTTGCAACAAATTTAAATAAAGAAAAAAGTGTATATTAAAAATAATAAAACTGGTTCATGACTTATATCACCAGAAGCCTCGCCCCGCGCCGGGAACTGATATCCTGGGCGATGTATGATTTTGCCAATTCAGGTTATACCACTGTCGTCTTAACTGCCATATACAATGCCTATTTCGTCGGTGTTCTCGCAGCAGCGGTTGACAGCAGCAATGGCGGCACAGGCACATTATTATGGAGCATGACGGTAGGCGCCGCAAATACATTGATTTTACTCACCGCACCCATCCTCGGCGCAATAGCCGATTTCTCCGCTGCCAAGAAAAAAATGCTCGCCGTCAGTACGATTGGGTGCATCAGTATGACGGCCTTGTTGGGTTTTACCGGACCCAGCGAGCTTTATCTAAGCATGTTTTTACTCGCTGGATCTGCATTCCTGTTTGGTACTGGTGAGAACCTCATCGCTGCTTTTCTGCCGGAAATTGCACCATCGGAGAAAATTGGCAAGGTGTCTGGTTTCAGCTGGGCACTCGGTTACATTGGCGGCTTACTCGTGCTCGCCATGTGCATTCTCTACATCGAAACTGTCAAACCACTTGGCCACACAGCTGAACAATATGTACCAGTTACTCTATGGATTACTGCATTAGTTTTTGCTCTTGCCTCTGCACCGACGTTTCTTTTCCTGAAGGAACGAGCAGAGGCTAATGGTGGCGCCCCCTCCTCGGTCTTTGTCTACACGCGCATTGGCTTTACCCGACTACGGGAAACTATCCGCCATCGTCACCAGTTCAGAGATATGTTCCGCTTTCTTGTTTCTCTGTCTATTTTCAGCTGTGGCGTTTATACCGTCATTGTTATCGCAGCGATCTATGCACAGGAAGTGATGAATTTCACTACAACTGAAAACATCATCATGATCATGGTGGTCAATATCACTGCTGCCGTAGGTGCTTTTATTTTTGGGTCATTTCAGGACCGGCTAGGCGCAAAGCGAACGCTGGAGCTGACGCTGATGATCTGGATTCTTGCCATCACAATCGCCTGGTTAGGTGATAGCCGGACTCAGTTCTGGCTCGCTGCCAACCTGATAGGGCTTGCCATGGGTTCCAGCCAGTCCGCCGGACGCGCCCTGGTAGGCCTTTTCACCCCGGTAAATCGCCAGGCGGAGTTTTTCGGCCTCTGGGGCCTGTCAATCAAACTGGCCGCCATCATTGGCCCCATGAGTTACGGTTTGATTGCCTGGTACAGTGACGGTGATCACCGGCAGGCTATCTTCTCGACCTTGATGTTTTTTGTCATCGGACTGGTTGTATTACTAACTGTCAATGAGAGACGCGGACGGCAGGCAGCACTGATAGGGGAATAGTGTAATCAATCAACTACTTTCATATTGAAGCTGCCGCAAGCAGCCCCATATATTCTGCAGTTGAAAAAATACCTGAGGATCCAAAATACATGCGAATGGATAAACTGACAAGCAAGTTTCAGATGGCTATTGCTGATGCACAAAGCCTGGCGGTTGGCCGTGATAATCAATATATAGAACCTATCCATCTGATGGCCGCGTTGATGGACCAGGACGGAGGCAGTATACGCCCTATACTGGCGCAGTCAGGTACCAATGTAGCCGCCTTACGCTCCAGCCTTGACGAAGCACTAGATAGACTCCCGACAGTCGAAGGTGCGGCTGGAGATGTCCATCTCTCGAATGATCTGGGACGTCTACTAAATGTCACTGACAAGCTGGCACAAAAACGCAATGATCAATATATCTCCAGTGAACTCTTTGTTCTCGCTGCGGTTGATGATAAAGATGTTCTTGGCGATCTGCTGCGCAAAGCAGGCGCTATTCGCGGAGCAATCGAAAAAACCATTGATGACGTCCGCGGTGGCGAAAATGTCGATGACCCGAATGCCGAAGAACAGCGCCAGGCTTTGCAGAAATACACTATCGACCTGACTGAACGTGCTGAGCAGAACAAGCTCGACCCGGTCATTGGGCGCGATGATGAGATACGCCGTACCATCCAGGTATTACAGCGTAGAACAAAAAATAACCCAGTACTTATCGGGGAACCAGGGGTCGGAAAAACAGCAATTCTGGAAGGCCTGGCACAGCGCATTGTCAACAATGAAGTACCGGAAGGCATGCGTGGTAAACGGCTGTTATCACTCGACCTTGGTGCCCTGATTGCGGGTGCGAAATTTCGCGGGGAATTCGAAGAGCGTTTAAAAGCAGTCCTCAATGACCTCGCAAAACAGGAAGGCAATGTCATCCTGTTTATTGATGAATTACACACCATGGTGGGTGCTGGCAAAGCTGAAGGGGCCATGGATGCGGGCAATATGCTGAAACCAGCACTCGCACGCGGTGAGCTGCACTGTGTTGGTGCTACAACACTTGATGAATACCGTGAATATGTAGAAAAAGATGCTGCACTGGAAAGACGTTTCCAGAAAGTCATGGTCGATGAACCCAGCGTAGAGGACACGATCGCTATCTTAAGAGGACTACAGGAGCGTTACGAAGTCCATCACGGCATCGATATCTCCGACCCAGCTCTGGTAGCGGCGGCTACTTTGTCGCATCGCTATATCACCGATCGAAATCTGCCGGACAAGGCGATTGATCTAATTGATGAAGCCGGTGCCATGATCCGTATGGAAATTGACTCCAAGCCGGAAGAAATGGACAAACTTGATCGCCGCCTGATCCAGCTCAAGATCGAACGCGAAGCGGTTAAAAAAGACAGTGATGAGGCTTCTAAAAAACGTCTTGTAGATTTGGAAGCAGAGATTTCAGACCTTGAACGCCGTTACTCGGATCTCGAAGAAGTCTGGAAGGCCGAGAAGTCATCGCTACAGGGTGCTACCCATATCAAGGAAGAGCTTGAAACTGCACGCAATGAACTGGAAAACGCGCGTCGTGCTGGTGATCTCGGGCGCATGTCCGAAATACAGTACGGGCGCATCCCGGAACTGGAAAAGCAACTGGAATCTGCAGAAGCGGCAGAAACAAAAGAGATGTCCCTGTTACGCAACAAGGTCACCGAAGAAGAGATCGCTGAGATTGTCTCCAAGTGGACGGGTATCCCTGTATCCAAGATGCTTGAAGGTGAGCGCGACAAATTACTGCGCATGGAAGAATCACTCGGCAGCCGTGTTATTGGACAGCAAGAAGCCATCACTGCCGTCTCCAATGCCATCCGCCGCTCGCGGGCCGGACTATCTGATCCCAATCGGCCAACTGGATCATTTCTGTTCCTCGGGCCAACAGGCGTCGGCAAGACTGAACTGACCAAGGCACTGGCCAGTTTCATGTTCGATACCGAGGAAGCAATGGTGCGTATAGACATGTCAGAGTTCATGGAAAAACATTCGGTTGCCCGCCTTATCGGTGCACCTCCGGGCTATGTTGGTTACGAGGAAGGCGGTTACCTGACAGAATCAGTTCGTAGAAAACCCTATTCTGTGATCTTGCTAGATGAAGTCGAAAAGGCACATCCAGATGTCTTCAATATATTACTACAGGTACTGGATGACGGCCGCCTGACAGATGGGCATGGACGAACTGTTGATTTTCGCAATACCGTCATCATCATGACTTCAAATATGGGCTCTGATGTCATCCAGGAGATGTCTGGTGAGGAAAATTATGACGCCATGAAGGAGTCGGTACTCAATATCGTCGGCACACATTTCCGCCCTGAGTTCATCAACCGAATAGATGAGATTGTGGTATTCCACCCGCTGAATCGTGAGCAACTGCGTGGTATCGCGGCCATCCAGACTCAGTATCTAAGTAATAGACTGGAAGACAGGGATCTAGGACTTGAATTCACTGAAGACGCCCTTGATCTTATTGCCGCAGAAGGCTATGACCCGGTATATGGAGCCAGACCGCTTAAACGTGCAATTCAAAACGAGATTGAAAATCCTCTTGCCCAGGAAATTCTCGGTGGAAAATTCATACCTGGCGACATGATCGAGGTCGATGCCAGGGAGGGTACTTTCATCTTCAACAGGAAACAGGATTAAGCAAACTCTCCTGCTGCTGACACGAAATCTAACATATTGGCCCTGCTCATCTGACAGGGCCATTGTGTTTCTGCTAGCCATCCCGCCATGTATATACTCCACAGGATAGAGCAACAGCTGCCTTTCCAGGTTTAATATATGATTTGTTTCCTGATTCCGCTAGCGATAGACTTGAAAGAGAATAGATAATCTGAGTGAACCGTGTCTCTCCTAGCAGGAACTGCTCATGCCTGATGGTAGTTTAGAAAATAATAATAGAACTCAACAAAAACCGATCTGGCAAAGACGCTGGCTTCGAGTAATTTCCATTACTCTACTCCTTTTTGTCACTATTCTGACAGTAACACCTTACATCATCAGTAGTAGTCTGAAGTCCTTCCTACTCGATAATGGTGCGGATAAAGTTGCAATAGATAATATCGACTTCAATCCCTTTACTGGTACCGCAGCCGTACCTGGACTCGACGTCACGATTAGTGATAAGCCTGTGATATCCAACACATTGCTATATCTTGATGTCAGCTTGATGTCCCTGTTAAAAAGCATTGCTATCGAAACAGCAGCGATAACCCGGCTGCAGACGATGACAGCAAGGATGCCAAACCTCGCGTTGAGTTGCCCATATAATATCGGTCAGGGCTAACATGACTAAACTCATTAATGCCCTGCTTAATCCATCTGTCTACGACCATGCTGTAGACAAGATCGAACTCATAGAGACCCATATCTCATGGGTTATTCTGACCGGTGACTTTGTCTATAAAATCAAGAAGCCGGTTAATTTCGGCTTTCTCAATTTTTCAACACTGGCAAAGCGTAAGCATTTCTGCCAGGAAGAACTTCGCCTCAACCGGCGCTTTGCCCCTGAACTCTATCTGGATGTCATCACCATCACTGGTACTGAAGAGCTGCCTCTGATTAATGGCAAAGGAGAGGCACTTGAATATGCGGTGAAGATGAAACAGTTTCCATCGCAAACATTACTCAGCACTATGCTTGACTCCGGCGATCTTCGAGAACCGCATATAGACCAGCTTGCACGAGTCATCGCCGACTTTCACATGGATGCCAGTGTCGCTGAAGCTGAATCTGAATTCGGTACTGTGGCATCTGCTGTACAACCCGTGATGGAAAATTTTCATCAGATCCGGCATCAGATCAAGGATCCTGCGCTACTGAGCAAGCTGGATATGATTGAGAATTGGAGCACTCATGCTTCCGAAAAGCTGGAGCCAGTATTTAGAAAACGTAAACAGCAAGGATATATTCGTGAATGTCACGGCGATCTGCACCTGGGAAATATCATTTTATTGAATGAAAAAGTCATACCCTTTGACTGTCTCGAATTTAATGAAAAACTGCGCTGGATAGATGTCCTCAGTGAAATTGCCTTCCTTGTCATGGATCTAGACGACCATCAACGATCAGACCTTGGCAGGCGCTTACTAAATAAATATCTTGAGCAAACCGGAGACTATAGCAGTCTCGCAGTACTTCAATACTACAAGCTGTACCGCGCAATGGTACGCGCCAAGGTAAATGCGCTTCGACTTGGACAGGCTGATATAACTCAGCGGCAAATAGATACAGTTCTCAAAGAATGTAAGGCTTACATCAATCTCGGTAATGAATACATAAAAGATCACAAACCCGTACTGATCATCATGCATGGTTTCAGTGGATCGGGAAAAACAACGATAAGTCAGCTCATTCTTGAAGCCCTGCCTGTAATTCGAATCCGCTCAGACGTCGAACGAAAACGCCTGCACGGACACAAACCTACAGATAGTACCGAGTCCGGTATCAACAGTGGCATATATGACCAGAAATCATCTGAGCAAACTTATGATCATCTACAAAGACTCTGCGAGCACATTATTCTCGCTGGCATGTCAGTAATTGTGGATGCTGCCTTTTTGCGCGCCGAACAACGTCAGCAATTCAGTAAACTCGCCTCGCTACTGGATATACCTTTCCGCATTATTGACTGCCATGCAGAACGTTCAATACTGGAACAGCGTATCACCGATAGACAGATACACGGCAGTGACGCCTCTGAGGCGACATTAGATATACTTATTCATCAGCAGGATAATCATGACCCTCTAACAAAAAGTGAAATATCACAATCTTTCACTATTGATAGGACCGAGGCCACTTCAATTAAAACAATAACTGACCATCTGCTGGCGCTGATGCACGGATATGCTTCGCCAGATATTTTCTCTGACAATGAAACCCAGAAGCATCCATGAAGTTAATGCAAGTCAATACAGGCACCGGATATCTTGATAGCCTGTCAGGACTGACTGAGCAAACTGATTTGCTGGACCGCTGTATACCCTGGTAGATGAAGGTCAATGACAGAACAATCTTTCACTTGGATGGAGGTGTATGATAATCCTTGTCCTGTTGCAGCAGGACCAGTGCCGATTGAATGTGGTGTCTATATTAGGGAAGTTCCTGATTGCGCGACCAATACTGAAAAAGAAAAGGCATATGTCCTGCACTTTTGTGCCCTGGGTTACTATACAGCCTGGCAACAATAATGTTGAAAAAACCAAGGTACTAACAATCTACCAGAAACCTGTATGCATTTAATCATCATTGGCTGGCTCTATGTCATGTTAATGGTATCAGTCAGTTACTGGCCTGATACCATTGGCATGCTATGGCGTTTCGCTTTATTTGGACTGCTGCCAGCCTGGTTGTGGTTCAGGATGGTTTTATTTGTCCGTCGGCGGCCTGATGATCAAGCCAGATCAGAGTTGCCATCCGGCCACAGTCCCCCTGCCGGCGATAAGAATAAAAACGTTTCTCATCGCTGAATGTGCAATATCCTCCGCCGCTGAGCTCAGTGACGCCCACATTCTGTAAACGTAAGCTTGCCAGTTTATATAGATCAACCAGCCACTTACCATTGTCTGTCGACTCTCTGTACCAGTCTGTCCCGGTTACAGCTCCTGTTGACAGTTGTCTGATAACCTCTGTTCCAACTTCGAACTTATCCGGTCCAATAGCAGGGCCCAGCCAGGCGATGATATCCTGATCACCGGAAAACTGACGAACTCCGGCTTCAAGCACTCCGGCTGCCAGACCTCGCCAGCCCGCATGGATTGCGGCAACGCGTTGACCCTGTCTATCGGTTAACAACACGGGCATACAATCAGCAGTCAGCACCACGCAAACAACTCCATCCCGTGTTGTAGTACTGCCATCCGCGTTGCTGTCGGCGTTTTTATGGTCAAGATCGAGGATTCTCGTCGAATGAGTCTGATTCAGCCAATGCGGTTGTATAGCAAAACCCAGTGTCTGTTGTATCAATAGCCGGTTTGCAGTAACGGCATGGACATCATCATTAACATGGCTAGCGGGGTTCATACTGTAGTAATTATCCCGGCTGACCCCTCCGCTACGTGTTGTAGTGACGGCATGCACATGGGAAGGTGCTGGCCAGTCAGGAACTATCCAGTCATGTAATAGCATGTTCCTGTGCATCCTCTCTAAGCGCATCAACCAGAGCCCGCATATCAGATGGCATTGGAACTGTCCAGCTCAACAGTTCACCACTAACTGGATGATGCAATGCCAGTGTTTCAGCATGCAAGGCCTGACGCTTGAAAGCACGCAGGGTTTTAACCAGCTTTTCAGATGATGCGGGCGGCACATGTAGACGTTTACCATAGACAGGATCGCCTGTGATGGGATGGCCCTTCCAGCTCATGTGCACGCGAATTTGGTGGGTACGGCCAGTCTCAAGTATTACTCTAATCAGGGAATGGGCCCGAAACTTTTCTTCAACGCGGTAGTGTGTTACGGCTGGCTTTCCGCGCTCGCTGACAGCCATCCGGGTTCGGTCGCGGCTGTGACGACCAATTGGCGCATCTATAGTGCCACCCGCAACAATGCGGGAGCTAATCACCGCGAGGTATTCACGCCTGACCTGTTTTTTCTGCATTGCCTCGACCAGCCGTTTAAGCGACCTGTCATTGCGAGCGATTACCAGCAAGCCTGTCGTTTCCTTGTCAATCCGATGAACAATACCCGCGCGCGGCAAGATAGATAACGATTCGTCGAAGTGCAGCAGAGCATTTAATAAGGTACCATCCGGATTACCTGTACCGGGATGAACGACAAGACCAGCTGGCTTGTTGATGACAACAATATCCTCATCCTGGTACACCAGATCAAGTGGGATTTCCTGGGCCTGTGAGTCAGTTGCTACCGGGGCAGGCACATTAACAACCACCGACTGCCCTTCTCTTACCCTGGTTTTTTGACCTTCAATTTGCCCGTCGAGAGTAACCAGACCCTCCTTTATCCATTGCTGGATTGCTGAGCGAGAGTATTGATCGAACATTGTCGCTAATGCTTTGTCGAGACGAAAGCCGTTGCAATTTTCGGGTATTGCCTCTTTTATTTGGGTAAGTTCATCTTGTTGCATATCTTTTGGCTTCACCGTAGGCTTGTTTCAGGTTATCCTTCGTTCCTATTTTTGAACACTATTGCAGTAACCTTCTATGCGCGCCACAAGTCTCTTATTAATACTATCACTATCGCTAATTCTATCAGCTTGTTCCTGGTTTAAGGACAATGAAAAGCTTGATGATACAGTACCAGCACAAACACTGTATTCTCGCGCCAAGAAGGAATTAACATCAAAAAACTGGGAGGCAGCGATCAAGCAGTATGAAGCGCTGCTTGCCAGATATCCTTTCGGCAAGTATTCGCAACAGGCCGAGATTGAGCTGGCCTATGCCTATTACAAGTACAATGAGCCTGAATCCGCTATTGCCGCGGTAGAACGCTTCATTCATAACTATCCTACTCATCCAAATCTGGATTATGCCTATTACCTGAAAGGGCTCGCCGATTTTAAAGATAGTAATTCACTAATAGACAGAATTACCGGTGGTTATGATTTTTCAGACCGTGACCCGAAAGCGGCATTGCAGGCCTACAAGGACTTCTCTGAACTTATAGAAAAGTTTCCAGAAAGCAAATATTCAGACGATGCTCGACAACGCATTAGATTCATCCTGGAAGCACTGGCTCTTCATGAGATTAAAGTAGCGCGTCACTATCTCAAAATTGAAGCTTATGTCGCTGCTCTAAACAGGACAAAATATGTTATAGAAAATTATCAGCGAACACCATCAGTTGAGGATGCCTTAGGCCTGCAGGCCACCATCTACGCAACCATTGGCATGCCCGGTCTGGCAAATGACAGCCTCAGGGTTCTGAAAATTAACTTCCCTGAGAGTCGTTATATTAAACGGGTTGAGAAGGCATTAGCTGGAGAAAGCTAACAGATAACAATGCGTACATCATTGATAGACCAGCGCTGAAATCTTTAATGAAATTTTTAAGAAATCGCTTTAGAGGCTGAACCATAATGCGCTTTTCCTCACATTGATACACTTATCAGATTTTCACAAATAATCAGTCAGCATTTTTTCAATAATTTTGGCTTCTGGACATCTCGCCACAAGTGCTGCGACTGAATTATCATCTGCTTGCCACAGTTTGACGGTCCAGTTGTCATGATCGCCCTGCCTAAGCTTATCCACGATATCGAGAACGCCATCTCGCGTCAGTATACATTCGAAGCGGTCCAGACCTGCCAGTAACTTCATACCACGCGCTTTGATAGAGGCTTCTTTCAGTACCCACATGCTGTAAAACAAGTTCTCGCCCATGTTATTTTCGAGTAACAGCTGTTCGCCGGGAGAAAAAAATCGCCGTGCAAGAGCTTCATAATCACGGCCCGTCCGATAGTGCTCAATATCAACACCGACATCACAGTCCCTGGTTACTGCCAGCAGACAGGAACTGCCGCTATGACTAAGGTTGAAACGTAAAGAGTCTGATGTACCAGGAACAAGTTCTGGCTTGCCGTTATTGTTATACCTGAAGCAAATATCTACAGCCGGGCAACGAAGGTAACTGCCCAGGATCAGCCGCAATGCCGCTCTGGTTCGAAGAAAATTTTTTCTAGCGCTGTGGTTCTGTATCCTTCCCAGACGAGCAATTTCTTCATTAGATAATAATTCCGGTAGATCCAGAGTCGGGATATTCAGATCGGCATCAGCCAGTGAAATAGTCCAGATATGAACACTATTTGCTGTCGGCACCTGCTGCTGATTGCCTGATAATGCATGCATAGCCCGAAATTTATAGCGACCTGTTTTGATATCTATCGGCTAGTCATTCGATAATACGTGACTGATATAGCCGGAGGTAATTGGATAACGCCGGTCACGACCGAAAGCTCTTTTTGTTATTCGCACACCGGGTGCCGCCTGTTTACGCTTGTATTCATTAAGATCAACCAGCCGCATTACCTTACGCACGGTATCACGTTCAAAGCCTGCAGCAACAATTTCCTCGAGCCCGCAATCCTGTTCTATATACATCTCGAGGATGGGATCAAGTATTTCATAAGCGGGCAAAGAGTCTTCATCCTTCTGATCCTCAGCAAGTTCAGCACTCGGAGGACGATCAATGACTCTTTGCGGAATTACTCGGCCCTGGCTATTTCTCCAGTTTGCCAGTTCATACACCAGCATCTTGGGCACGTCCTTTATTACTGCATAGCCACCTGCCATATCACCGTAGAGAGTCGCATAGCCAACCGCCATCTCACTCTTGTTACCAGTTGTCAGGACAATGCGGCCCTGCTTGTTGGAGATCGCCATCAAAATAATTCCGCGGCATCGAGCCTGTATGTTTTCTTCTGTGACATCAAACGCTGCGGAGGCAAAAACCTCCTTGAGACCGTCCAGAAATGCTGTAAACATTGGCTCAATAGGAATAACATGATAATGCACACTCAGTACCTCCGCCTGTCCTATGGCATCATCGATGCTCATCGACTGTGTATAGCGTGATGGCATCAGCATGACTTCAATATTCTCAGGCCCCAGCGCGTCACAGGCGATGGCCAGTGTCAGTGCAGAATCAATGCCACCAGACAGGCCAATGACAGCGCCTTTAAATCCATTTTTCAGTACATAATCGCGCACACCAAGTACCAGTGCATTATAAATACTCTCTATTGCCGGCAAATCTTCTGCAATTTCAGAGCGAACAGGCTGCAAACCTTTTTCAGTACAGGAGATCTCAACCAGGGAAAGCGATTCAGAAAAGGCAGGAGCATGCATGACCCGCTCGCCACTTTCGTCAACAACAAAAGAACCTCCATCAAAAACCAGCTCATCCTGGCCACCGACCATATTGACGTAAATGACAGGTACAGAGTTTTGTCTGGCTTGACGAGAGACTGCTTCAAAACGTTCATCGCGCTTGCCCATGTGATAGGGAGAAGCATTGAGATTGAGAATAAGGCTGGCTCCAGCATGCACAGCCTGCCTGACAGGGCCTTCCTGCCAGATATCTTCACAAATAGTTATCCCTATTTTACCGGCCGCTGTTTCGATGATGCAGGGTGAAACACCTGCAATAAAATAACGCTTTTCATCGAACACACTGTAATTTGGAAGGTTCTGTTTGTCGTAGCGGGCAATCTGTATACCATCACGAATTACCATCGCAGAGTTATACAGGTAACCATTTTCCATCACTGGGCAGCCAATGATCGCTGTTATATCATGTATCTGACTAGCCAGCTTGTCCATGACCTTGCTGGTGTCAGTAATAAATGAATGACGAAGCAGCAGGTCTTCGGGTGGATAGCCTGTCAGATTCAGTTCAGGGAAAAGTATAATGTCCGCTTTAAGGTTGTCTCTGGCCTGCACAACCCACTGAAGAATCTTGTCTGCATTACCCTGCAGGTCACCTACCAGGCTGTCATGCTGAGCAAGGGCAATTTTTAAACTCTGCTTCATATGAGATAATTATGCTTTGACTTGTGGCAGCACTGCCACTAATAAATGATGTTGGATAAATAAATTAAGGCGAATAATACACCTCTATCGATGGAAATCGAAATCACCGATACACTTCTCGACATTCCCGCGACTCAGTGGAACAAGCTAAATAAGGATGGCAATCCCTTTACCAGTCACGCTTTTCTTACTGCTCTCGAGGAATCAAAGAGTATAGGAGGAGAAACTGGATGGATACCGCGCTATCTGCTGTTATGGGACAATAACGGCAATCTTGCCGGTGCATTGCCGATGTACGAAAAACATCATTCATGGGGCGAATATGTGTTTGACTGGGCATGGGCCAATGCCTGGCAGCAATACGGGCTGGCATACTATCCAAAGTTGGTGGTTGCTGTGCCATTTTCCCCGGTTACAGGCCATCGCTTTCTAATCAGCATGGATAATAATCGTGAAGATATTATCAACTATCTTCATGCGGCTGCCGTTGACTATGCAAAGAAAGAGGGATATTCATCGCTGCACTATCTGTTCCCTACCAGTACGGAGTGTAATCTTCTGCAACAACAGGGAGTGCTAATTCGGCACGATGTCCAGTTCCAGTGGCAAAACTGCAGCTACGCTGATTTCAAAGGCTTTCTGGCTACCATGACTTCGCGAAAACGAAAAAAAATCGCACGCGAACGAAGGCGGGTTTTGGAGAAAGGAATAGAATTCAGGACAATCAGTGGTGAGCAGTTATCTAGTATAAACATGGAAAGAATGTATGAATTCTATCTCTGCACCATCATGAGACATGGCTCTCAGGCCTATCTCAGCAGGGAATTCTTTCTAATGCTCGCAGAGCGGATGGCTGATAATATCGTATTGATCGAAGCTCATCTGCAGGGCAAAGTTGTCGCAGCAGCTCTGAATATCCGCCATGATAAAATATTATATGGGCGCTACTGGGGTGCTGTTGAGGAATATCACAGTCTGCATTTTGAGACCTGTTACTATCAGGCAATAAGCTATTGCATTAGAAATGGACTTTCACGCTTTGAAGGAGGCGCCCAGGGGGAACACAAACTCAGCCGAGGCTTTTTGCCAGTTATCACCTGCTCTGCCCACTGGATGGCAAATAAAAGACTGACACCGGCAATCAGTGACTTCCTTAAACGTGAAAAGGCACAGGTGGAACATTACCAACACTTATTAAGTGAGCATAGCCCTTTCAGGAATGACCCAATTCGTAATTAATCACTTTATACTAAATTCCCATGCAACTGATCACTACAGACACTCCAGAAACGCAGTTCCCATCACCATATTCGGCATCAGAGGAAGGGCTGGTGGCTGTTGGTGGAGAAATCACAGTCACACGTGTACTCAGTGCCTACGGACAGGGGATATTCCCCTGGTACAGCGAAGATCAGCCGGTATTATGGTGGTCACCAGAGCCACGAGCAATTCTCTATCCTGATGATATAAAAATCTCTCGCAGCCTCAAAAAGGTATTGCGAAAAAAAAATTTCCAGGTCACTGCTGACCAGGAATTTAGCAAGGTAATCAAAGCCTGTGCCGGACCGCGCACTCAATCACCTGGAGCTGGCACCTGGATAACAGAGGAGATGACAGAAACCTATACACAGCTGTATCAGATGGGCTATGGACACTCAATAGAGGTCTGGAACGATGACAAACTTGTTGGTGGTTTATATGGACTGGCTCTCGGTTCTGCTTTCTTTGGTGAATCCATGTACAGTCACGTTCCGAATGCATCGAAAATTGCACTTGTGTACCTGGCAAAGTTTGCGTCTAGTAATGGCATAGACTTTATCGATTGTCAGTTGCCGAGTGATCATTTGACCAGCATGGGAGCAATAAACATTAGTCGAAAAAAATACCTGGCAATACTTCAGGACGCTCTAAAGCATGAAGACCTTACTGAACATTGGTCGCTTGATGTATAGTTATTTCATACACATAACGCATTGCCCTTGAAACTTTTGAATGCCAATCTGACTCGTCCATAACTACTTATAGGTACCCATATGTCAGTGTCTGATCTCAGTTTTTTCCTGTCAGCCTCACATGAATGCAGTTACCTGGCAGACCGCGAGGCTGCATCCCTGGTTGCAGACCCGACAATCAGGCTGGAAACAAAAAACTACTCAGATTTAATTCAACTGGGCTTTAGACGTAGTGGAGGAATGGCCTATCGGCCACACTGCGGGGCATGCCAGGCATGTATTGCCATCCGTATACCTGTTATCAACTTTCATCCTTCTCGTGGACAACGGCGCATTTGGAAAAAAAACAGTGACCTGGAGCTCACCAGCCTGCCACTAGAATTTCACGAGGAACATTACCAACTCTATCAACACTACCAATCCATCCGACACACTGGTGGCAGCATGGATATAGATGATCGTGAAAAATACATGAGTTTCTTTGCTGCCGACGGGCTGGATACAAGATTAGTTGAGTTTCGACATGAGGGAATACTGCTTTGTGTTGCTGTTATTGACTGGCTACCCGCAGGACTTTCATCTATGTACACCTTTTTTGATCCGGAATATGAGAATCGAGGACTGGGTGTTTATGCCATTCTATGGCAAATCATGAAAGCACAGGAAATCGCTCTTCCTCATGTTTATCTAGGCTACTGGATAAAGGACTGTACAAAAATGTCCTATAAGACGCGCTATCGTCCGTATGAACTGTTTGTGCGACAACAATGGCTCAGGGGCTATGACTGAGGATTTACAGAGACTGCTATCTTACAATACAGATTAGCTATTGGCCCTTTCTTTCGCCCTGAGCCTTGAATCTGGCAACTGAAAATTCTAAATTAATACCTGTACGGGATGAAAATATAAACTTATATCGTAATTCTTCACTTTTAAACGGCTTATTATGGTCAAAATTTCGATATGTTTGGGTAACAGACCTTTACCCATGACCCTTGTTCGTGCATCATACGCGCCCAATATTTTAATACGAGACTAAACAGCTTTGGCAAAAGAAGAATCAATTGAAATGGAAGGTACCATCATCGATACTCTTCCCAACACTACATTCAAGGTTGAACTTGAAAACGGTCACATTGTGACTGCTCACATATCCGGAAAAATGCGCAAACATTACATCCGCATTCTTACCGGTGACAAGGTGACGGTCCAGCTGACACCCTATGATCTGACAAAGGGTCGCATCACTTACCGCGCCCGATGAAGTTATATTCCTGGCTACCCTCTTCCTGATTTCCTAAATTACCAGGCATCCATCCGGTAATTCTACCCCCGCAGTAGCCATTCATGGTTAGATAGAGATCGCTTCAGTTACACAATCGAACTTGTAGTTTTCCAACAACCTTCTAGCTCTGGAAAAAATGTGCATTGTGGGATAAAGTATCGGGTTCAGCTAGCTGCTTTGACAGAGCCGCCGCTTTATAGCAGTCAGGTTGCCGCATAATACTAACCAGATTCACTACAACATCAGTAACAGGGATATTTCCATGTCAAAAAAACATCCAGTCGTTGCCATTACCGGGTCTTCAGGTGCCGGCACTACAACAGTCAAAGATGCCTGCGAACATATTTTTTTCCGCCAGAAAATTACTCCACTGGTAGTTGAAGGCGATAGTTTCCATAGCCTGGATCGTGCAGCATTCAAGAAAGCAGTTGCCGAAAATGACAAAAAGGGAAACAATTCATTCAGCCACTTCGGTCCGGAAGCCAATCATTTCGACAAGATTGCAGAAACCTTCAAGTCTTATGGTGAAACAGGTGGCTGCAAACGTCGCTACTATATCCACAGTGACGAAGAAGCACTATTTCATAATGAAAGACTGGGTGGTACGACCTATACTGCAGGAGAATTTACCCCGTGGGAGGATATCAATGAGGAAACAGACCTGCTGTTTTATGAAGGACTGCATGGCGGCGTCATAGATGGCGACATTGATGTCGCGCAATATGTAGACCTACTAATTGGTGTTGTGCCTGTTGTAAACCTGGAATGGATTCAGAAGATATTTCGTGATAACGCTCAGCGTGGTTATTCCGCTGATGTAATTGTCGATACTATCCTGCGCCGCATGCCCGATTATGTGAACTTTATTACACCACAATTTTCACGCACTGATATAAACCTGCAGCGTGTTGCGACAGTCGATACATCAAATCCATTCATTGCCAGAGACATACCTACCCCGGATGAAAGTTTTGTTATTATCCGCTTCAAGGATCCGGCCAAATTTGATGTTGACTTCCCGTTCCTGCTGAACATGGTTCCTAATTCCTTTATGTCACGTCGTAATACTATAGTCGTACCGGGAGGAAAGATGGGATATGCAATGGAATTAATTCTGGCACCAATAATCGAGGATATGATTGCTAATAGATCGTAGATAATAAAATGTGCAACAGTGCAAATAAAAAGCCGAATCAAAATGATTCGGCTTTTTTCTTGGTCTGCTGGACTGGATTGGATCAGTAGCAGATTCAGCAATTCTTTACTTTGATCTTTTTTAGATCCTCATTTGATCTTCGCTTCCTTGTAGATCACATGCTTACGAACAACGGGGTCGAATTTTTTCATCTCCAGTTTCTCGGTCATAGTGCGTTTGTTCTTGGTGGTAGTATAAAAATGACCTGTGCCGGCACTGGATACTAGTTTTATCTTGTCACGCATAATTATTCTCCTGAGTCTAATTATCAGACTATTTCGCCACGTGCACGTAATACTGCCAGCACAGTATCGATACCTCCCATCTCGAGTATACGCAAGCCTTTGCTGGAAACGCGCAGTTTTACCCAGCGCTTCTCGCACTCCACCCAGAAACGGCGATAATGCAGGTTGGGCAAAAAACTGCGGCGTGTTTTGTTAT
>JARFQE010000104.1 GCA_029287915.1 Arenicellales bacterium | reverse complement strand
CATAACCACTCCAAATCAACAGAATCAAATACTTAATAGTAATATCATACCACTCTCATTATGTAATGGCACTGCTGCTGGTCGGGTGAGATCAGGATACGTTTAGCAGCCCTAGATGCTCCGGATTTATGCACAAACGGTTACCACAGGTCTGTTTTACCAGGTGACCATCCGGCACTTCGCCGATGAACGCATGGTAGCTCGCAGTCTGGGCGCTGACCATTTGTGTCCCCTTGTCCTGTCGGGCTTCCATAACGCGACCATAGCCACTGTTTGAAACCTGGCCTTGCCAGATCCAGCAACCTGTGTCGTTTTGTATTGCTGTCATGCTATGCAGTCGTTGTTGTTTTGATGTCATGATATTGCCTCGCTTTTGATCGTTAGATACTGTTTCTTAACATGAGCTCTTCTGGATAAGGGGACATGTAATACTGGTTGCTGATGTATTCATCAGGAAATCGCCTGAGATGGTGCCTCATAAGCGTAACGGGTACGATCAATGGAATTTTCCCGTTGCGGTAATCATCCAGAATTTCAATGAGTTCCTGTTTGTCGTCGGTGTCGATCTTGGTTTTCAAAAAGCCCATTACATGCATCAAAACATTGGAGTGGCGTTTTCTCGATGAGCGTGATTTGAGCATTGTCATTGCCCTGAGCAGGTACTCATCTGCGACTGATTGCAGATTCTCCTTTGTGCAGGAAGCTATTAAAGGGCCTAATTGACGATATTCAGCTTCATCATGGGCCAGCAGAATAAATTTATGTCGCTGGTGGAAGTCCATCAGTGACGCAACAGTTAAACCGGTCTTGATTAATTGCTGCCATCGGTAATACACGAAAACACGCTCAATAAAGTTTTCCCGAAGGGTCGAGTCGTTGAGGCGGCCTTCTTCTTCCACGGGTAACCAGGGCATGCTTTCCATCAATACGCGTGCAAATAATCCTGTACCGCTGCGATCGGGGACCCCGTTGCCATCAAAAACACGCACGCGCTCCATGCCACAGGAGGGTGAATTGTTCTTTAATATGAAGCCGGACAGATCCTGCATGTTTTGAATGGCACCTTCAGACCAGTCAAGCATTTCCTGGGTTACATCCAGCTCACTGTCTTTGGAGCCTACCAGGCGTATATCATCGTTTATCCTGCTAAGCCTTATCGCCGGACGCGGTATACCCATACCAATTGCTACTTCCGGACAAAAGGATCGAAAAGTGAAATATTCTGCGAGGGTAGATGTCGCGTAAATATTTCGTTTGTGGCCTCCGTCATGTCTAACTTCGTTGCCCAGCAGGCAGCTGCTGATTCCTATTGTTATTTCACTCATATTTCACGCTCGCTTCACATTGTTTGAGGCACTATTCAACCATGCCAACTGGCTTGAAGATTACATATTATACAAAATTGTACAACTGTTTAACTTTTAGAAAATATATAACTATAAGAAAATAAAGGATAAATTATTTTTTTGTATAAATTATTGTACAATTGTACAAGATTATGTATAAAATATGTATAACTTTTTTATGAATGATTACTATGTTGCCGAATAACAGTACAACTGAGCATTTCCCAATCCGGACTGTATCGGAATTGACAGGGGTTAATTCCGTGACACTTCGCGCCTGGGAAAGGCGATATGGCCTGATCAAGCCATTACGGACACCAAAAGGACATCGCCTCTATACACAAAACGATATCGATTTGATTCAGGGCATTCTCGACAGGTTGTCTCGGGGTATGTCAATCGGGCAGATAGCTCGCGATATTCTTCATAAGACTGCCGAGGATGAAACTGACTTTCTTGATGCCTGGGATAAATACCAGCAACACATGATCAATGCGATAGCGCAATTCGACGAGCATAGCCTGGATGCTGTTTACAACGATGCAATGTCACTGTATCCAGTCGATGTTGTAACTTCGCGATTAATAATGCCGCTGCTTGAGCAGCTGGGAATGCGCTGGGAAAACAAGACCGGCAGTATTGCTGAAGAGCACTTTTTCAGCGTCTACCTACGCAACAAGCTTGGTGCCCGGTTCCATCACCAGAACCTGAAAAATACCGGGCCTAAACTGATCATGGCGTGCCTGCCTGGGGAGCACCATGAGTTCGGTGCTCTTTTATTCGCCTTAACAGGCCTCAGCAAGGGATTCCAGGTAATTTTGCTGGGTGCTGATTTGCCTGTTACTGAATTACGACCAGTGGCAGACAGAACAAAAGCCGATGGCATCGTACTCTCAGGTTCAGCTTCGCTGCAATGCGACCAGCTATTTGATCAGCTGAATTCACTTTGTAGTGCTGTAACTATACCGGTATTTGTCGGCGGAGATGTTGCTGATACATGCCGTGAACAAATCGAAAAAGCGGAAGCAATACCCTTGTTACGAGATCTTTCAGGTGCGCTTACCATCGTTACCAGCCAACTTAAACGCAACGCAAAATAGACAGAGGTTATTGAAACATGAAGCAGAATCTCGCAGTTGAATTAACAGAATCAGGTTATGTCCCTGACGGCCTCATTCGTCACGGTATTCGTGGTTTGCTGAAACAGCGTCTCAGTGAAATTAATGCATCAGAGCCTGGAAAAACAGCTGAGCAGCAGCAAGCCTTCATTGAAGCGATGAATGAGTCGGCCATTGCACTGTTAACTCACAAAGCCAACGAGCAACACTACGAGGTTCCTCAATCCTTTTATCAAGATGTTCTGGGGCCTCACCTGAAATACAGCTGCTGTTACTGGCCGGAAGGCACTACCAGTCTGGCAACAGCCGAGCAGGAAGGGCTAAGTCAAACCTGCGAACATGCGGGTATTGAAGACGGCATGAGAATTCTTGAACTCGGTTGCGGCTGGGGATCATTAACATTATGGATTGCCAGTAGATACCCGAATTGCAGAATCACAGCGGTCTCCAACTCCAGCTCTCAGGGAGACTTTATACGCAATAATGCCAGGGAGATCGGGCTGAATAATGTAGAAATCATTACAGCAGACATGAATGATTTCAAAACAGACAAGCAGTTTGACCGCGTCGTATCAGTCGAGATGTTCGAGCATATGCGTAATTACAAAAAGCTGTTCCGCCGTATCAGTGACTGGCTCACCCCGGAAGGAAAATTCTTCATGCATATATTTGTGCATAAGACAACACCGTATCTGTTTGAAGACAGGGATAACTCTGACTGGATGAGTCGATACTTTTTTTCAGGTGGCATGATGCCAAGTGACGATCTGCCTTTATTCTTCCAGCAACATCTGCAAATAGAAAAACGCTGGCGCTGGGATGGTACTCATTATCAAAAGACATCTGAAGCCTGGTTGCAAAACCTTGATAGTGAAAAAGATAAGATCTGGCCTGTGCTCGAGCAAACCTATGGTCATGATTTTGCAAAGATGTGGTTTATGCGCTGGCGTATGTTCTTCATGGCAGTAGCTGAACTGTTTGGTTACCGTGATGGTAGCGAATGGTTTGTCAGCCATTATTTATTTAGTAAGCGAGATATATAACCATTATGACATTGATAATACAGAACTTTTTGCTGTTCCAGGTTGGCTGGCTCGCTTGCGTGCTTGGTGGTGCCAGCCCCAACAATACATGGGTAGGTGTCGTGCTTGTCTGCGGCATCATCGCTGTTCACCTGTTCAAGGCCAATGATGCCAGGCCGGAGTTACAACTGGTTATGTTGACTGTATTACTGGGAACAGGCTGGGATAGCCTGTTAACGACTCTGGGCCTGTACGAATTCGCAAACGGCGTGTTTGTCGCCGGTTTCGCTCCATACTGGATCATAGCCATGTGGGCACTATTCGCAACAACGCTGAATGTTTCCATGACATGGATGAAAGGCCGTTACCTGCTTGCCGCTATAGTAGGACTTATTGGTGGTCCATTAGCCTATTATGCAGGACATAAGCTTGGTGCAGTTAACTTCAGCAATACCATGATGACTTTAACAGTGGTAGGTGCAGGCTGGTTCTTCATCATGCCTCTGCTGGTTTACTTCTCAGAAAAGTTTAATGGCTACGTTGCTGTAGGCACCGTCAAGCTGGAGGCAACGCAAGCATGAGTGAATTTCTGATCATCTCTTTCTATGGACTCGGCATTATGCTGCTTATGGGTATTGTTACGTGGCTGTACAGTCTTATCCATCATGACGTAAGCATCGTTGACAGTTTATGGTCTCTGATGTTTCTGGCTGCTGCTTTCGTATACGCATTTTCACTGGATACACTGACAGAGCGAAATATTCTGTTGTTGGCCATAATTTCGTTCTGGGCATTAAGGTTGTCTATATTCCTCACCATACGTAACTGGGGTAAGGAAGAAGACAGGCGCTACCAGGAAATACGAAGTAATAATCAGCCAAATTTCAGATATAAAAGCCTCTACATAATATTCGGCTTACAGGCGCTGCTGGCCTGGATAATATCGACGCCCTTTCTGTTTGCATTCGCATCAGACGTAGCGATCGGTGGCATTGAAGCTTTTGCACTCATGCTGTGGACAACCGGTTTTATTTTCGAATCTGTTGCTGATTATCAACTTTATCGCTTCAAGTCCAACAAGGATAACAAAGGCCGTGTGCTAAACAGTGGCCTGTGGGCATATAGCAGGCATCCGAATTATTTTGGTGAATTTCTTATATGGTGGGGTTTTTACTTATTCGCACTTTCCTCAGGCGCCTGGTGGACTGTTTTTGCGCCTGTATTAATGACGATTTTACTGCTGAAAGTCTCCGGTGTTTCCTTGATGGAGAAGGGTATAACTGAACGAAGAAGTGAATATAGACATTACATTGAAACGACAAATGCTTTTTTCCCTGGGAAACCCGGGCATGCACGTGTAACTACTGAAAGAGGGTAGATATCATGAACATATGGAAAACCCGTATTCTAATAGCAACTTTAATTACGTTGTTTGTGACTGAATTAAGCCTTGCTACAACAATGGCACAAAACGGACAACAGCAGACCTGGAATTTCAGAGTGATGCTGGATGATCAACCTATTGGATCACACAAGGTTCGAGTCGACTCCTCAGATGGCAATATTGCTGTACATACGATCGCGAATTTTGATGTGCGTATTCTGTTCATTCCCGTCTATTCATATGAACATGAAGCAAAGGAAAACTGGAATGATGGTTGCATCGTCGCTATCAATACAACGACAGATGATAATGGCGAGAAGTATTACATTAGTAGCAAGAAAGATACACAATCGCTCTCGCTAAATACGCATGATGGAAAATCTAACCTTGATGGTTGTGTAAGAACGTTCGCATACTGGGATGTCAATTTACTTAAATCAGATCGTTTGCTGAATACGCAAACTGGTGAATATCTTCCTGTTTCCATAACAGACATGGGATTTAGAAACCTTGATATAGATGGCAAAGAAGTCCGGGCAAGGAGTTTCAGGCTTGTTGCCGAAGAGATGACGATAGATCTTTGGTACACCAAAGACATGCGTTGGTTGGCGCTGGAGAGTATTACTGATACTGGATCAGTTCTGCGCTACCTGCCTGAAAAAACAGCTTATTTTTAATGCGGGTTTCTTGATATGAGAAGAGTTCTTATTGGTTTGGCATTTGTCTTGCCGTTATATGCATGTAGCAATCATGCGCCAATGCAAACTGTTGACTATGTTGACCTGGACAGATTCATGGGCGACTGGTACGTGGTTGCTAACATTCCAACCTTTCTTGAAGAAGGTGCACACAACGCAATAGAGACATATGCATATAATGATGACGGGAGTATTGATACCACGTTTACATTTTACGATGGTGGTTTTGACGGCGAACTAAAAAAATATAATCCAACAGGGTTCATCAAGGATACAAAGACAAATGCGCTATGGGGTATGCAGTTCATATGGCCCATCAAGGCAGACTACAGGGTTGTTTACCTTGATGAAGACTATTCAACAACCATTATTGGTCGAGAAGCACGCGATTACGTCTGGGTAATGGCCAGAAGTCCGTATCTTACTGATGAGGAATTCGGACAATTGGCGCAATTTATTGAAAGCATTGGTTATGACAGAAACAAACTTCAACGGGTGCCCCAGAAATGGCCTGAAGGTACAGGCAAGCTTACTACTGACAGGAGTGAGTCATGAAAGTAGCTGTTATCGGTACCGGCATAGCAGGCAATGTCGCTGCTTATGAGTTAAGTAAAGAACATGAAGTTACCATGTATGAGG
>JARFQE010000070.1 GCA_029287915.1 Arenicellales bacterium | reverse complement strand
GAAGAATGCTAAATTGATTCACCAGGAACGCGCATACACTTCACCGATCTGGTACACACCTTAGACTAAAATATCCATCCAGTTATTTGACAAAACCCGGCTTATGCCGGGTTTTTAAAAAACCGGGGTCAGATCCCAGTGTATGTTTGGCTGGTCGATCGGTTGAACGAGTTTACACAACCTGTTCCAAGATCAGATCTTGCGCCGGTAGATGCCTAATGATTCTTACTAGTCCTTGCGCATTCTGGCAACACCCGAGATCGGTGTCGGGTACCTCAAAACTACCCAGTATGTCGATATAACAAAGGTCACAATCGTAACGACCTGAATCACGTTCATTTCCTCTGACGTCAACAGTCCTGCAGACAGCGCTGAAAAGGCAACCAGCAGAGAAAACTCGCTGGACTGCCCCAGTCGTGTCGCAAGCTCCCCCGACAATATTTCCTTTTCACCCGACTTATTGAAGGCGTACTTGAAAGAGAAGACTTTGATCGGCACCAGCAGTGTACCAAATGCGATGGCTGCGAGCAGCAGATCCAAGCTCATGTTCAAGTCCAGTTTTGCACCGACGGCAAAAAAGAACATGATCAGGAAAAACTCTCGCAATGGCTTTAAGTTTTCTGCAACAACCAGTGACACATTACGAGAGGCGATAGACAGACCGGCTACAAATGCTCCGGTTTCATATGACAGGCCGATAAAGTGAGCGGCCTCAGCCCAAAATAGGCACCAGGCGAGTGTTATAACAAAAGTATATTCCTGAACCGTATCGAACTTTCTCAGCAGTGGAATCAGCAGGTAACGCACACCCAGAAAAGCAGTTAACCAGAGAGCGGCAAGTTTAAATAAGATAAACACAAATGTCGCCAGCAGGTGACCGTTATGTCCCCCCGAGATAAACAGAATCACAATAATAGCCAGGATGTCTTGCAGTAGTAGAACACTGGTCATCACTTCACCTGTGTGCTTGTGGTGTAGCGTAGTAGTGGGTATCAACTTGAGGCCGATTACAGTGCTGGAAAACATCATGGCGGCACCGAAGACCAGCGCAGCGGTGAGACTCAGTCCAATTGCTAATGCGAAGCCCGTTGAGACAACCGCGAACAGGCAAGAGGTCGCACAGGTCAACCAGACTGCCTTGCTAAACAGCTTGATAAGCTTGGCGGGCTTGAGATTGAGACCGATGATGAATAGCAACAGCACAACACCGAGATGAGCCATCTGCTCAACAGATTCGGGCCGTTTGATGAGCCCCAGTCCCCCTGGTCCGATGATGATGCCAATCGCGATATAGGCAATGATTATAGGCTGCCGCGCATACAGAAAGACCGTACCCAGTAGGGCAACACCCACGATGATGGCACTAAATTCAAACAGTATGCTATCGAAATTCATATATGAAGAATCTCACATCAGTTAATAGCACACGTTCATCACAAACTGAATGATCAGGCTCACTTATGAAAGACGTAACCATTATCGCGCCTCTGCAATATTAACCACATCGATTGCAGTAACACCTGTATAAACAAGAACACACCCCTGAATCAGAAACGTCCCCAAGCTATGAAAAAACTATCAATAGAAACGAAGAATTTTATTTTATATTCAACAGTCTTCTCTCGAATACGACTCCTATCATCTAACTACATCTATATTATACACATTTAGATGTCTGCTTTGCGTTGCGGTTTCAACCGGTCGATGCAACACATGCATTAAAACGCTCGACCGGTGTTTCAAATTCTAATGTCTCACGAGGACGTTCATTTAACTCACATGCAACCTATTTAAGGTTGCCTGTGAGTGTCTGCAAACTGTCAGGAGCTATAATGTATATAGAAAAAAACACCACACAGGAGAGCAGATAAATATATGAAGTCGCTTAATTCTCAATCGAGTGTTGAATGTTTCAGATAAACTACAGTAGAATGCTTACATAAGCCATTGATATTATGAGAGAGAATTAAGTACCAAATATGTGCCTACGACACATTATTTTTTGCACATGCCTGCTAGCCAGTCTGTTAACGGGTGCAGTAAATGTTGCCTCAGCCGCCGACAGCTACGATGTTTCATACCTATGGCACAGTGACCGTAACCAGGTAGAGCTTTATCAACAGCGTGTAGCCCGCATACTCGGTCTCATGGTTGCTAAAGATCTGAAAGTTGTTACTCGCTCCGGCTTATATGGCCTAATTTACGATCGCCAGGGCGACAGCGCTGGCGCTAAGCGTGTTGCCGCAGCGCATTCCCGGCTGTTGACTTCAAAGGGGCTGGAAAAAGCTGCGCCAATCCGCTCTCAAAATTGGAACTCTGCAGAAGAACCTGAACAAAACCACAAGGTAGCAGCTAAGCGCGACAATACAGTCAAACAAAAAAAATCGCCGTCAATCAACACAAACCGTAAAACGCAGTCTCATAATCTTGAAGCAGCACTTGAAGGCTTCATCAAGCAGCTACGCAAGCAAGGCAAGATTGCTTCGGATGAACGGACGGGGTGGTCGGTTTATGATTTCACCACAGGAGAAAAACTGGTCACCATAAATGAAGACATGCAATTCCAGGCAGCCAGCCTGATCAAGCCATTCGTTGCTACTGCGTTTTTTCACAAAGTCAAAAAAGGGGAATTAATCTACGGCCCGAAGAGCCGGCGACACATGGAACGCATGATCCAGCGGTCCAATAATCGTTCAACCAACTGGGTCATGCGCCAAGTGGGTGGGCCACGGGCTGTAGAACGAATACTGGAGCAGCACTACCCTGCAGTTTTCAAAGATACACAGGTCGTCGAGTATATCCCCGCTAGCGGACGCACGTACCGGAACAAGGCATCGATCAATGACTACAGCCGTTTTCTCAATGCGCTATGGAGAGGAAAGATTCCCGGTGCAAAGGAAATAAAGCGCCTGATGGCACTACCCGGCTCAGACCGGCTCTATACGGGTGCCGAGAATATACCTGTAGGAACCAAGGTCTACAATAAGACAGGTAGTACAAGCCGCCTGTGTGCCGACATGGGTATCCTGATCGTTAAGGGTAAAGGCGGCCGCCATTATCCTTACACTCTTGTCGGTGTGATCGAAAAACAAAACCGTGCCCGTCACTACTCCTCGTGGATTCGCTCCAGGGGGGATGTCATTCGAAGTGTTTCCAATCTTGTCTATCTGGACATTGCGAGTCGACATAGCCTCTGAAAACCGAAAACCGGGGTCACACTAAAACCGGGGTCAGAGAACAATTGTTGCTAATATAAAGCCGGGGTCAGATAACAATTGTTGCTAATATACTAGTCATTGTTTTCAATCTTCACCAACTCATTAATTCGGGGTCTTCCCGGTTGCCTTTCTCGAGTTTGTCTTTTAGTCATTTGCTCGATCTTATCCTTAAAATCATCACGCCCGAGGACAAGTTCCTGATTCAATGCATCGCGGATACTATGCAATAGTGTGGTATCCATATGATGAAAAAATAACTCACGGTAGGCATGTTGCCGTTGTGATGCACTCTTATCTAATGCTGTATAGAGTGGATGAGGCGTTACCATAATATCTTTCTTGCCCTGTGCATTGGCTGCATAACTGGACCAGCGATATTCTGCGGGATGATTCACCATGCTTGCACGTACAGGGTTTAGTTCGATATAACGCATACAGCTCAGAAGATAAGCTTCAGAGTCCACGATACTAGCTTTGAATCGACCTTCCCACAATGTCCCGGAACGATGGTAGGTGGTATTTATAAAACGCACATAACGACGGCCCAGAGACTGCATTACTTCTGAAAGACTGTACGTTGTTAAAGGCGTAATCAACAAATGCACATGATTGGTCATCAGGACATAGGCATGGACATGGCACTGGAATTTGTCACAGGCTGTCTTGAGGTCTTCCTTGTAACGCGTATAGTCTTGCTCAGCAAAGAAACAGGGCTCGCGATTATTCCCTCGCTGAATGACGTGCTGGGGTATCCCAGGCAGGATAAATCGGGGTTTTCTTGGCATGTTTCACCTCCTTGTGAATTTGTTGCCTATGTAACTATAACTAGACTGAAACAGCGATACTAGCTGTTGTGTATATTAGAATAAATTGTTCTCTGACCCCGGTTTTGGTTCTCTGACCCCGGTTTTTTTTGATTGGCATACTATTCCCGAAACTTTTTTAAATTACCGCCTATTTGACCCTAAGACTTATCTGCACTAAATTTAGATTCATGACATCACCACACGCTTTAGCGATTGCCGCGGTACTTGTGTTGGCAATCTGTTTCACCGCACTGACCGCATGCACAACATCAACCCAGCCACCCGAAGCGTTTCTCCGATTACACGGCACAACACCATTTTCGACGCAGCACTTTACCGTTTGTAGTTTCTTCGACTGTGAAGAAACCACTAGCGTTAGGCTGAGCAACGCAGACTGGATGCAAATTGATAACATTTTCTCCCCACGCGCGAACGACAGCAAAGAAGAACGTAAACGTATTGCAAGAGCAGTTGCACAGTTCGAGAAAATGGTTGCTGTTAAGGCAGGAACCGGGGACGATCAGCCACGCCAGCAAGGTGGGTTTCGTGGTACTCGTCAGCTCGACTGTGTCGCAGAAACCACCAACACAACTACCTACCTGATACTCCTGCAGGAGCGTGGCCTGCTGCAATGGCATGCACCACGTTATCCACAACACCGTGGCTTAATGCGTGGCCAGTTTCCACACAATACTGCTATCGTGGAAGACCTGGAAACCGGGGAACAGTACGCTGTCGATACTTACTTTCACGCAAACGGCATACCGCCTGTAATTGTGCCTGTCTCGGAGTGGATTACCGGCTTTACACCAGAAGTTATGCGCAATTCGCCCTGACCACCCAGTTTGGGTTCACACGTTTGTAACTGCGGCTACATAGTTGCAGACGCTGCCAGAGGGAAAGGATTACAACCTGGGGCTGCCCTTCTTCATTTAACTGCTTTGATCCCACCCTTGATGAGTATGCCGCCACCATTCCTTCAAGGAATATTCTCGAAGCGATTTCCGTATCATCGATATAGAACAGTAACCACGATGCTGCACATTCTATGGAACCGAGGGTTCTTCGCCGGAGCTGCGGATATTGATCTTCGACATCAATGGAGAAAGGCTTAGCCTGCCGACCACTTCAGGCACGATCACTTTATGCTCATCTGGCACGTTGACGAAAAAAAATGTTAAATCGAAGATATTCCCACACTATCTCCCCCATAATGGGGGATTCTGGAACACCTTAGCTTGCTATCTTGTTATACAATGAAGCATATATTGAAATCTAAACTCACCATCAGGCAGTTGTATGGTATGTAATTTGATTATTTAGCGTAGCGTTTATAAAACTCTTAAATTATCTAACTGTCCCTGGCGACCTGATGCCGACAGCAGCAAATTTTATAACAATATTGCGGTCTTCAATTCTCAAGTAATACAATCGCCACTTAAGTATCTTAGCAGGAATTTATCATGACATTTGTAAACCCACTCCGGACCAGAAACATCTCAAGCCTGGTTTTCTTAGTACTGGTCTCGCTACTCGTTTCATCCTGTGCGACAGACAAGAAGAAAGTCACAGAGGAGCAGCAAAGGTTAGATATCGAACTGCTTCAGTCCCTGCCGCCGCAAAAGCTATCTTATGAGGATGAAGTCAGGCCGGTGCTGCAGCGCCGCTGCGTTGTCTGCCATGGCTGCTATGATGCCCCCTGCCAGCTGAAGCTGTCGTCACCAGCTGGTATCACTCGCGGAGCCAGTAAAGAAAAAGTATACAACCTCGGCAGGTTCACAGCAGCGTCACCGACTCGATTGTACATAGATGCGAAAACACCTGATGAGTGGCGCAACAAGAACTTTCATAGCGTGCTCAATGAAGGCGATGCAACTGCCAGCCATAACCTCGACCAGTCTGTGATGTACAAAATGCTGCGGCTGAAAAAGATGAATCCGCAGGCCCAGGGGGGAGAACTGCTGGCGGATGAATTTGATCTTTCATTGAGCAGAAAGCAAACCTGCCCGACACTCAAGGAATTTGACAAATACGCAAGGAAAAAACCCAACCAGGGGATGCCCTTTGCAATGCCAAACCTGAGTGATGATGAGTACAGAATCATCTCGCAGTGGCTGGCACAGGGAGCCCCAATGCCGGCAGATAAGCAGCCATCGGCTGCCGCCGGCAAACAAATCAAGCGCTGGGAAACCTTTCTGAACGGAACCAGCAACAAACAGAAGCTGGTGTCCCGCTATATCTACGAACACCTATTTGTCGGGCATCTACACTTCAAGGGCACTGATACGCGTGAGTTCTACCGACTGGTGCGCTCTTCAACACCTCCAGGAGAGCCGGTAGATGAAATAGCCACTGTGCGGCCGTATGATGACCCTGGCGCTATCTTTTACTACCGACTGCATCGTTTCCCTGGTGATATCGTTGCCAAGACACATATCGTATATGAGTTATCCGACCAGCGTATGGCGCGTTATCGGGAACTGTTCCTGAAACCGAAGTATGAAGTCACCACACTGCCTTCATATGAACCGCTGGTAGCATCCAATCCGTTCAAGGCATTCAAAGATATTCCGCCGCGATCACGTTACGAATTCCTGCTCGATGATGCGCGTTATTTCATCGAAGGCTTCATGAAAGGGCCGGTTTGCCGCGGCATGATCGCCCTCAATGTCATCGAGGACCGCTTCTGGGTAACGTTCCTGAATCCTGACAAGGACTCGATGCTGGAGCAGCCGGAATTCCTTGAGGAAATGTCAGACTACCTGCAGATACCTTCAGCACAGGAAGGTAATATCAGACTGCTGACCGGCTGGAAGCAATACCGCGAACGCGTACGTAAATATAATGAAGGACGATTCAAGTATTACATGGAGATGAATCAGCGTGATATCAAAGATGCGATGGACTTTCTATGGGACGGCAACGGCAATAATCCGAATGCCGCGCTGACCATATTCCGCCATTATGACTCTGCATCGGTCGACTTTGGCCTGGTTGGCAACTACCCGGATACTGCCTGGGTCATCGATTACCCGTTGTTTGAGCGCATCCATTACCTGCTGGTAGCCGGTTATAACGTCTACGGCAACGTCAAGCATCAGCTTAATACTCGGCTGTATATGGATTTTTTGCGTATGGAAGGAGAAGACATGTTCCTGTCGTTCCTGCCTTCAACTGACCGGAAGACTATCCGCGACAGCTGGTATGAGGGCATGCGACAGGGTTATGAGATGGAACTTGGTGACATCGACAATTGGATGAGTAAAGACGTGGTGACCGGCTATAAAACCAGCGATCCTCAGCGCGAGTTGTACCAGAATATTATTAGCAAACTGTCGCCAGTACTTGAACGCGATGATGTCATTAACCGTTGCGGCCAGCCACCCTGCAAAGCCAGTGGCAGTAGTGCCTCAAAACACCGCGCGGATGTTGCCATGCAGAAGATTGCTGAGATCAAGGGACTTGTGCTGATTGCCTTTCCAGACGTTGCCTTTGTCCGTGTACGTAACGACAATAAGCCGGAAAATGACTTCGCCTATACAATAATTCGTGACAAGGCGTATAAGAATGTTACCTCAATGTTCAAGGATGAAGCTGATGATTTTAACCGCGACTACAGCAATGATTCACTTACCGTGCTTGACTGGCTGGAAAGTTCTTATCCAAATTTCTTCTTCACCGTCGATATCAATGATGTGGAGAAGTTCACTGAGCATTACGCCACACTTACAAATCGCGAAGAGTATGATGAGTTTGTCGCCATCTATGGCACACGCCGCACCAATGATAACTTCTGGCAAACAGCAGACTGGTTCCAGGATGCAACCCTCCGTGAAAGACCTGTTAAAGCCGGGCTGTATGATCTTAATCGTTATGAAAATCGATAGCTGCCAATGCCCGTCATAGAAACAATATGAATCACGCTTATGAAACGGGTTAATGTAATCGTATGACAATAAGACTGATTCACTTGCATGTGCTGCCCAGGAGCCTTTTATTAACGTTACTTGCTCTGCTGCTGACCGCCTGCACGCAAGTTACACCACCCGAGCGCCCTGCCCCGGATGCTTCAGGCGCTACCCAAATCAATAGACCGGTACTGAAGCTGCTGACCCTGAATCTGGCGCATGGCAGAAAAGACAGTTTCAACCAGCTGCTGGTACCGAACGGTACTATTGTTGAGAACCTTGACGATATCGCCGAATTGCTGAAAAAAGTCGGCGCGGATGTAGTTGCCCTGCAGGAAGCAGACGGCCCGTCGGCCTGGAGCCTGTCTCTTATACACATCTGACGCTGCCGACGAGTAAGCCTAAGTGTAGATCTCGGTGGGCGGGGGGGGGTTTTTGGGGGGGGGGGGGGGGGGGGGGGGGGGGGGGGGGGGGGGGGGGGGGGGGGGGGGGGGGGG
>JARFQE010000011.1 GCA_029287915.1 Arenicellales bacterium | reverse complement strand
CGCAGAGGTTGTTTATGTGATTAGCAAGAGCCATATTGTCATCTCGACCGAAGGGAGAGATCTCCTGATGCCCGGGAGATCTCTCCCTTCGGTCGAGATGACAGCGTAAAATATTCCTCTGCGTTTTACCTTTTCTTTATTACCCCAATCACCCCATATCAACCGGTAGATAGAAGAACACGAAGCGGCCGTCTTCTATGTCTATTTTCAGCGTTGCACCATGGTAGAGCCCGTAATCCACATAGCCGGGTACTGCGCTGAAAGCGTGGCATTCACTGGCATGCTGCGGTGATTCGAAATCCCGGTCGCGGTCATACCAGGACAGCAGCATATGTTCTTCTAGTTTATCGTCGGCAAGGCTGTTGACGATGGCCATTGCCTGCAGCTAATCAGACGGTGATGGCTCGGGATGCAGGTTCACTATTTCAACACCTTCATAAGAAGGCGGGCTGAGATCACAGTGTGAGCCGGATTCGTTGTTATCCACTGTAGAACTCAACACTGGTGTCAATATCAATGCCCTGCGGCAGGTTTTTTGATACCGGGCACTGTTGCATGCGTGAAACAATGTAGTCGATATCATTCTTATTCGCTTTGCCGGCGGCCAGCTTGACGATGAATTTTACATAGACTTTCTCCAGCAACCAGTCTTCACTGGTTTCAACCAGTAATTCCGCCCGTGAAGACTTGAAAGCGAGCTTGCGTTCGGTCGCATTGGTCCGCAGGAACATATGCTGGCAGGTGAATATCGAATAGACAAAGATCAGGAAGCCCGGCGTCGTTGTATTCAGATCCAGTGTTTCCCATTCATTTTCATTCAGCACATCTGCCTGGAGTGAAGCAATTTCGTTTTCAGTGGGTCCGTAGTCAACTGCCATGCGCAGGTTGAAAATATGTTTGCTCATAATACTATTCAAGTTTTTCCAGTAAATTCTGGTCGATTATATGTTCAGGGTAGTGCATTTCAAGTTTTTCTATTTCGGCTTGAGCTTCATCTATTTTACCCTCGGTGATTAAACGGGAGATCTTCACTTGCCACATTTCCGGTGTAAGTATGGCAAAGGGCGCACTGTCGGCTGCCTGCATTCTGGATCGCCCCAGGTCGAAGGTCCCGGAATCAATGCGCGTCTCCTCCTTCGCTAAAGGTGAAGCTGCGTCAGTTGCAGGCGATGTTGTAGTGCTGGAGCTTGTGCCCTTGTGCGCCGGCATGGCCCGGAATTCAGAAAAGCCGCTATCTTCAAGCAGCATGGCTGGTGCGCTTGCCGGTGATGGGGCTTCCACCGATTTCTTTTTCACTTCAGTGGGTCTGTATGCGTTCAGCTCTGTTTCATCAGGCGCATCGAGTGAGCGGCCTGTTTCGCTGGTGGCCTGAGTCAATGCCGGCTGCGGTTCTTGCTGTTGAAGTACTGGCACGAGGATAATCGTTATTACTATAACAGCAGCTATCGATACCGCCGCAGGCCAGTTTCCGGAAAAGGGCCCTGTAGTAGCCGCGGGCGTGTCAACAGCTTCGCGGGAAGCAGCCAGGATGGTGTCATCAAGCCTTTTTGATGGAGCAGGACTGCCTGCCTCGTGGTAAAGGCTGGAGATTTTTTCGTCATCGGTGTTCATGAATAAACTCCAGTTGATCCCTTAGTTTTTTGTAGGCGTAACGCAAACGGCTTTTTGCGGCCTCATAGCTTACACCCGTGGTGCTTGCGATTTGTGCGATGTCGAGTCCCGCTTCTTCTTTTAACAGGAAGGCTTCTTTTTGATCACGGGGCAATTCTGCAATCGCATGCATCAGCAATTCATGTTGATTGCCTGCTTCGAGCTGGTTCTCGGGCTGTATACGCTCGGCCCCGCTTATGGCTGACAAGCTGTCAGAATCGTTGTTAAGCGGTCGCAGGTTATGCCTGCGGTAGTGGTCGATAATGCGGTTGCGCGCGATGTGGTACAGCCAGGTTTTAAACGTGGCTTTTACCTGGTAGCTCATGCGTGAATTGATGACTTTCAGCCAGATATCCTGGAACAGCTCTTCCACGAAATCATGCCCGCTCTGGCGCAGGATGAACCGATATAGCGGGCCTTTATGTCGTTGGTACAGCACTTCAAAGGCATCGGCATCACCATTGCAGTAGCTCAGCATAAGATTCTCGTCAGAAATTTCATCATCCATATGTCGCAAGCTTACGCATTTATACAATAACTTTATAGGTTATTCCCTAAATACAGTGGGTAGACCCATGAAAACACCCTGACCACAGAGGAAGTACTTGTCCGCCTGCAGCTATACGGCCCCACGCTGATTAACGTAAATTGTTTTTCGCCGCAAAGAACGCTAAAGGCGCAAAGAATTTTGTGTGCTGGAATACACATTATTTTTCCCTGTATCTTTAAGTTTTTACATTCGCGTTCGTTACTCCGTGCAGTCCTGCGCTTCGCCCTGAGGGCCACACTGGCGTGCGTTCAAAATGTTCCCTACATTTTAGTGCGTGTTTCGCGGCTAAAATCTCTGTGTTATCTGTGGCAATCATTTGTAGTTTACCTACCTGATGTGGTAAAGAATCACTTTATATAGTGGTGCAAAATCAGACCCTTCTCCCATTTGTGGAGAAGGGTCATAGCCAGTCCAATAGATAATCTGACTGGAGATATCTGCCTAGCCTTTAACACGGGTGGTTTGCAGTGATTTTGCCAGATTGACCAGGGATATGAATTCACCACGATATCCAA
>JARFQE010000004.1 GCA_029287915.1 Arenicellales bacterium | reverse complement strand
CGGTCAAACCAGCGTGAACTGCCTGCGACTGAGGTAATCAGCATTGACACCCAGCCGCCAGTACAGGATTCGGCAGTCACAAGTCTTTCATTGCGGGAGATAAGCCTGTCACCAATTTGTGATGCCAGGTCTTGCAGGCTTATGTGTTTATTATTCGAATCCGTCATCCTTCGTTATCCATTGTTGTTCCTGGTAGCCTGCAATCTTCTTTATTAGCCTTCTAAAGCGACCCCGTATTTCACATAGTTTTCTTGCAATTTTCTGCCCGTTGCCGTATTCTGCATGAGAACAGAGTGAGAACAGTATATGCTAACTGACAGACAACGGCAAACCCTTAATTTCATCCGCAGTTATATTGATGAAAATGGCTATCCGCCGAAACTAAAAGAAATTGGACTTCACCTTGGCATCAGCTCGCGTGGAACAGTACATCGCTATATACGGGCACTGCAGGAGGAGAATCTAATCCGGGTATCCACAGGCCGGTCACGCGGAATTGAGCTGATTGATAACCATCAGCCGACCAGTGATACAGCATCCAGTGATGATGAGAACAACTTGCCTGTGGCGGGTAATATTGCTGCCGGCCTGCCAATTGAAGCCATCGAAGATCAGGAAACCATCAACCTGAATGAGTTTTTTGTTCGACCCGGGCGCTTTGTTCTTCGCGTTCAGGGTGACTCCATGATTGAAGATGGAATATTCGATGGTGATATGGTGATTATGGAATCCTGCCAGACTGCCCGCGATAATGAAATTGTCATCGCTTTGATCGACCAGGATGAAGCAACGCTCAAGCGGATAAAAAATAATCAGGACGGCAGTGTTACTCTTATTCCTGCCAACTCATCAATGCAGCCTTTCCGGTATTCAGCCGAGCGAGTGAGTATCCAGGGACGAATAGTCGGGCAATTCAGGGCTTATTAGCCTGCATCGTCAGCAAATTAATTGA
This sequence comes from Arenicellales bacterium, assembly GCA_029287915.1. Taxonomy (GTDB): domain Bacteria; phylum Pseudomonadota; class Gammaproteobacteria; order BMS3Bbin11; family BMS3Bbin11; genus BMS3Bbin11. The sequence goes on along the minus strand of JARFQE010000004.1, from coordinate 2,650 downwards.
TTGCAGATTATACAATTTTCTGTCGTCGATATAGGGTAATCTACAGCAGTTGCTATGCCTATCTCGAAGTTAAATCGTGACAGGGTTGATAGTTAATTAGAACATCAACTCGGTGTAAAAAACCATGTTTTCTGCCCGCAGCTGATATATATTCAGACGAGCTCAACAACATAAATACGTTATCATTGAGGACATATCATGGATAACAGGGATGTGAAAAGTCTCACGCCAATGGAAGCCGCCCAAATATTGAAAGATGACCCGAGGGCACTACTGATTGATGTACGAAGCAGCATGGAATACCTGTTTGTCGGTCACCCTAAAGGTTCTGTGCATGTGGCCTGGATTGATGAACCGGAGTGGAAAGTAAACGAACATTTCGTCACAGAAATTCGTCAATTATTACTTGGCGGGGTTGTCCGCAATGATGAAATCCATAGTGCACCAGTATTACTTATTTGTCGCAGTGGTAAACGATCTCTGGAAGCCGGACGCCAGCTGATCGAAGATGGGATGATCAACGTCTATAACGTGGAAGAAGGATTCGAGGGTGAACTCGATGAAAACCATCAACGCAGCACCTCGGGAGGCTGGCGCTTTCACGGTTTACCATGGGAGCAATGTTAAATCACCATGTTAGTCACAGCGTATGACTGCATGAACAATCAACGCTGAGACAGGATGACGACTATCTCGTTGAGCATGACATCGCCGCTGAAATTCAACAGCCAGGATGATGACTCATTTACATATTGAGCTGCCCTGATTGTCCTGTGGTCATAGGAAGCCGGGTCATGGCTGTTGAAGCCCTGACCTGCCCCGCTCAATAATTCTACCGTCGATACCCGGTTTCCATTTTCCAGCCATGCCTGTGCACCGTCATGCCGGGCTTTGATAGCGACCATAACAGCATTGAGATAATACTTATCAGGGTTTAACCGGGTGTCATTAAGTAGCAGCTGTTTGATATCAAGGTTGCTAAGCCCACTCAGCTGCAGGTGATAGAGGGGAATCAGAATTCCATTTTCTGCCTGATCATCGTTAATTACATTGCCGCTATCAGTCGGTGTCTTAACAGAGACACTGACCTCACGAAGCCTGAACTGGCCGCTTAAATTTAACTGCAGGTCACTATTTGTCCCACTTACAGGAAATATAACCTGGTTAAATGTCCAGTCAGCAGGATTGTTGAAATTGGATGCCTGTCCATTAACAAATCGCCTGTCAGACTGGCTGTATCGAGAACCTAACCATAGCTGGCCGCCGCCGAACCAGGACTTGACGATAACATCGATTTTTTCAATCGAAAGCTGGTTTACATCAACCTGATACTGCTCACTCAAGGCACTTTTCAGATCCACCATTTGATGGCCGCCAAAGATTTCATCATGAAACTGCAGATGAAAAACCTCTGCATGAACACTTGTACTGATAGACAGTAAAATAAAAGAGGATAACAGACACATACTTAACTTCTTCATAATGTTATCCGGGTCATTGCAAGAAAGTAAATATAGATAATGCCACTGCATTAACTGTTTACTCTATCTCACTGGTTTACTTATCTAAAAGATATTGTGCTATTGATATCGATTTACCCTTAAGGTCAGCAATAGATATATCTTCAAGATTGACATGAATAATAAGATTATTGTCTGTAATCATTGAAAGCTGGTGTCTTTTATTTGACCAGACAGCTTGTGACGCTAAGCCTTCAACTTTTTCCGCATCCTTATACGTTGCAAGCACGCGTTCAAAATCCTTTTTACTACGCGCCTGGGCATAGACGACTTGTAGCTTATTACCTTTGGGTGCCAACCCGGCTTTTAGTCGTGCTTCATCTTTTTTATCTGCTGCACCCCAAATATAGGTACAGGTGGGATAAGATTTCTTTTTGCATTCGGCGTATTTAAGTTTATCGGCCGCTGCAAACGTGAACTGCGAGCGCAAATACTCTTCAGAAATATTATCGGAATAGTCGCTTGCTAAAACGGGGAGCTGGAAAAATATCAATAACAGCAACAACTGCAGGCTAAAAAAAGAAGTGAATTGTAATTTTATCATTTATTTCTCCGATCAAACTTTAAAAAAAAGCTTTGTTATATTCATCATTGCCAGGAATGTGTTGACGAAGCAAGCTCTAAGGCCTGGTTACAGGCCTTGAGATTGCCACACTTCGTGTTCAATAGCGGTTTATTTAAATAAATGAGAAATTTCATAGTGATTCTGCTAGTACTCAAGAACGTGTTCTTTCTCACCAACAATCTCGACCTTTTCAAAACCTTCAGGTGATGAACCTGAAACTTTGACCCTGTAGAAGCCTGCGTGCAGCATCAATGGATCACCACCGACAGTTCCTTCAGCTACCAGTACACCTGCCTGATCAAAAACAGAATACGGTGTTCGCAGAGCATCGTTAACAGACTGGCCTAGTGATGTTTCATCACTGGCATCAAAATACTTGCCGCCACCCTGCTCTGCCCAGTTTTCAAACTGGCGCTTGAGATCAGCATCATCGATGGCAAAACCAACAATGTTAAGACGAATATCAAAACCTTTCTCAGCCATTTTTTTCAGTACTTCGGCTGGTCTACCCTCACAGGTCTCTTCACCATCGGTGACAAGAATAACAATCTTCTTACCTTTAGCT
>JARFQE010000075.1 GCA_029287915.1 Arenicellales bacterium | reverse complement strand
GTGCGGAGTTCCTGGTCACCGTAGATGACGACTTTCTTGTTCGGCGTGAAATCCAGTGACCGGCTACGGCCCCGGTAAGGGCAGGAACGCAATATCAGCTTCATCGCCTCGACTCGTACTTGGTGCTTGTAATCAGAGCGCATCACGTACCAGGGCACATCAGGCTTGTGGGTCTTCAACAGTAGCTGGTACTTCTTTTCGGTGAACTTGTCCCACAGTTCCTGGGCCTGCAGGTCTACCTCGCTGAGTTTCCATTTACGTAACGGATCCCGCTTGCGGATTTCGAACCGCCTGGCCTGCTCTTCTTTCGATACCGAGAAGTACATCTTGATCAGGACAGTCGAATTATCTTCGAGGAAGCTTCGTTCGAAGGTGACGACAGTTTCCATGAACTGGCGGTATTGTACTTGTGTACAGAAACCCATCACCGGTTCGACCATCGCGCGGTTGTACCAGCTGCGATCGAACAACACGATCTCTCCGGCACGGGGGAACTGCTCGATGTAGCGCTTCATGTGCATCTCTGTCTGCTGGTCTTCGCTTGGCTTACCGAGAGCGACTACGCGGTAGTGCTTGCTGTTCATGTAACGTGTGACTCGACGAATGGTACCGCCTTTGCCGGAGGCATCGCGGCCATCGAACAAAATGATCAACTTGCGGCCGGTATGCTCCATGTGTTCCTGCAGCTTGATCAATTCGGCCTGGTACTGCTTCAGTTCTTCGCTCTGTGCATGTTTCTGCAGTGCGGTCTTCACCACGTCCTTGTACATGGGCTGTGCCAGCAACTCGGTAATCTGCGCAGAAGCAAGGCGTTCACCACCACCCAGCTTCTTCAGCACTTTCTGGTGTTCACTCAGGGATACCGGGAAATCGATACGTACACGCTTGGTTAGCATAGTCAGACTTTACTCCTTAAATTAATGATAAATGGATACCGACCGCTTTAAATTTAGCTACGGGTACTCAGGTAGGTACATCCTTGCGCGTCTCGGTGTAGCAACTGCTTTGCTAATCTTTAACTTAAATTGATACTAACAATCACTTCAGGATTGGTCAAAATTGAATCCCTCCGTGCCCTTTAGCTTTATATGGATTGAGGTACCCGGATATCATGGCGACAACACGACCCTTTTCGGAAATGGAACGTAAAGCCTGTCATAAACAGGGTGCAGATAAAATTACCAAGGTGTAGTTAGGACGTGATGCCATGGTTCTGGTCAACGCCAAGAGCAGTCTTGACGGTATACGCCAATGGTTTGACAAGGTTTTAAAAAAAACACGGTTCTACATCTGGCTTTGTCCATGTTTATAGCTGGAAGTCTTGTTCTAGCACTCTTGCTTCAGTCAGACGCGACTGCATGTGCATCTAGCCCGGTACTGGTGTAAACCTTGCGGGGTTTTTTATGATGCCATTGGCTCCATGACGGTAAACTGCGGATGAAGAAATTATCATTAGTTATGATAAAAAGGCCGACATGATTGCCGGCCTTAGTGCCAGGTCACTTTCAAAGTAAGGAAAAAGCCCTGACTGCGAGTGTTATGTGCTTGCTATGAGAGTTGAGGCTTTGGGGAGTACAACGCCCGCTGGCATGCCCTAACCCATAGTCTACGGAAGGTATGTTAAATTAGTATGACACCATAGCTAATTAAGGTCTTGATTGAACAGATTGGACACAGCGGCATGAGCGGTCACAAACCGCTGGACTTGGCCGACTGATTTGAATTGCCACATTCCTCGCCCTCGTACCCTGATTTTATGATGAATATCATGTTCTGTTTGTCTATTCATCACTCCTCCTGAGTGTCTATTCAGTATAAAATAAACTGTCAGGCAAGGTCTGGAATTTCATAGAACTGAGTTGTGTATCGTTATGCACTGTAGTGATAATTGCAACGGGCATCACCACCAATAAGTTAAATAAAAAAACTACTTATATTTCATAGTTCAAGCTACGAACCGCGAACATATGGATGCTGGAGTTAGAGCAGTGATGGGGGTGAAACAACTAAACCGGTCGGGCGTTCGAATCGCTCCGGGCGCGCCATACAAGATAAAGGCTTAGCTGATTTCAGCTAGGCCTTTTTTTATTGCCCTTATTCCTGTTGCCGGGATTTTGCCGGACATTCAGAAAACCGCAGATTGCCTGGTTGGATGCAAGATAATCATTTTTTCTGGTGAGGCAAGACTGGCCGGGAAATGACCGAGATCGAACAGCTTCTGAATCGGGAAAGTGGATTAATCGGCCTATGTGGCAGCAATGATATGCGCGCGATCCTGCAAGCCGAAAAGCAAGGAGATCCTCGTGCGAAATTGGCAACCGGTATTTTTGTGTATCGTGTGCGCAAGTATATCGGTGCCTACTAAGCGGTGCTTGGAAATGTCGATGCGCTGGTGTTTACGGGCGGCATTGGTGAGAACTCGGCAACGATCCGCGAGAGATGCTGCGCGGATCTGGAGCGAAACGCATTACCACAGGCACCGATCAGGTCGATCGCCGCTGAGCGTTCTGAAATTGGCATTTCGTCATCAAGTCGAATGAAGAATCCGAGATTGCCATACAGGTCGACGAGTTTCTTCATCAGAAAAATTCCCTGACAAGCGAGTAGCGGTCATCAACGGGATTGTTGACTGCTGTCACGGGATTGACATCTGGCAGGTCCATACTTTCTGGCAGAAATGCTTATCAAAGGCAGTGCTGAAAGGAGGATTCACAATGCAAGAAACAGGTTTCCAGAAAGCCGAATGCCATCCGAATCATGAACACACCCGTACCGGTACCAGCGTCGAAGCCCTGAAAAGGGCATTTGTGGACAACCTGTTCTATATACAGGGTAAATATCTGGACGTCGCCACACCGAGCGACCTGTACCGGGCACTTGCCTACATGGTTCGTGACCGCCTGTTACACCGCTTCATCGAATCAGCGAAAACTTTCAAGCACGACGGGGCGCGCAGTGTCTGCTATTTCTCGGCCGAATTCCTGCCGGGTCCTCACCTGTGCAACAACATGATCAACCTGTGCATCCTCGACAACTCCAAGCAAATGATCGAGGAAATTTCGCTGGAGTTTGACGGGCTTCTCGAACAGGAAGAGGAACCGGGGCTGGGTAACGGTGGCCTCGGCAGGCTGGCCGCCTGCTACATGGACTCACTGGCGACCTTGCAGATCCCCGCAATCGGTTATGGTATCCGATATGAGCATGGCATATTCAACCAGGAGATAAATGGTGGCTGGCAGGTGGAAACGACAGATAAATGGCTGCACACCGGAAATCCATGGGAAATTCGCCGCCCGAAGATTACTATTCCAGTCAAGTTCGGTGGTCACACCGAGCAGTTTCACGACAATGGCAACCTGCGTGTGCGCTGGGTACCGGTCGAAATCGTCAATGGTGTGGCTTACGACACACCGGTGCCGGGTTACAAAGTCGGCAACGTCAACCTGTTACGCCTGTGGAGCTCGGAGGCGACGGAATCCTTCGATTTTCAGGCCTTCAACAAGGGCGACTATTATGCAGCAGTTGACGACAAGATCTACTCTGAAAACCTGACCAAGGTCCTGTACCCGAACGATGAGCCTGAAGCAGGCAAGGAGTTACGGTTACGCCAGCAATATTTCTTTGTCTCGTGCTCGCTTCAGGACATGATTCGCATTCACAGTGATACATCAGGGGACGGCCTGGAGCGTTTTCATGAAAAGTTTGTCGTGCAGCTCAACGATACACATCCCGCGATAGCGGTGATCGAGTTATTGAGGCTGTTAATCGATGAGCACCACATGGGATGGGACCGTGCCTGGGAGGTAACGAGACAGTCATTCTGTTACACCAACCATACGCTATTACCGGAAGCATTGGAAAAGTGGCCAGTGCGCCTGTTCCGCAAGCTACTGCCGCGCCATCTTGAACTGATTTACGAGGTCAATCAGCGCCATCTTGACGATGTACGCCTCAAGTTCCATGGCGACGACAAGAAGATCGCCAACTTGTCCATCATAGACGAGACGGGCGAAGGCTATATTCGAATGGCAAACCTTGCATGTGTAGGCAGCAGTCGTATCAATGGCGTCGCTGCGCTGCATACAGAGCTGGTCAAAAATACTATCCTCAGGGATTTCTATGATCTGACACCGGAAAAATTCGTCAATGTCACCAATGGCGTGACACCCAGGCGTTTCCTGGTCTTGAGCAACAACCCGTTGGCGATGTTGATCAAGGAACGAATCGGTAATGATGACTGGGTGCGCCACCTCAACCAGTTGCAAGACCTGGAAGGTGCTGCCGAAGATGTCGCCTACCAGCAACAGTGGCGGGATGTGAAACGTATTGCCAAGGAAAGATTGAGTCAGTATATCAACCACAGGGTAGGGATACTAAGCGACCCTGATTCGATGTTTGATATCCAGGTCAAACGCATTCATGAATATAAACGACAGCATCTCAACGCCTTGCATATTATTGCCCTGTATAACCGTATCAAGCAGGACCCGCACTATGACATGGTGCCGCGCACCTTCATCTTCGGTGGCAAGGCGGCACCCGGTTATACGATGGCGAAACTGATGATCAAGTTGATCACCTCGATAGCGGATGTCGTCAATCGTGATCCAATGTCCAGGGATCTGCTCAAGGTCGTATTTTTCCCCAACTTCAACGTCAAGCATGCCCAGTGGGTTTATCCTGCCGCCGATCTGTCGGAGCAGATATCGCTGGCAGGGATGGAAGCTTCTGGGACTGGCAATATGAAATTCTCGATGAACGGGGCATTGACCATTGGTACGCTGGATGGTGCCAACATAGAAATCCGTGAAGAAGTCGGGGACGAAAACTTCTTTCTGTTTGGTAATACAGCGGAACAGGTCAATGCGATCAGGGTTGATGGGTATCGTCCCTGGGAATACGTGCAGGGTAACGAGGAACTGCGCCAGGTCCTCGAGCTGATCTCCACCGGTTATTTCTCGCATGGTGATACCGAGTTGTTCAGGCCATTCGTCGACAACCTCATGCAATATGATCCCTTCATGCTATTTGCCGACTACCAGGATTACATCGAGCGACAGCAAGATGTTTCTCTTGCCTATCGTAATACCAGCAGCTGGACACGTATGTCGATTCTGAACGTTGCGCGTATTGGCAAATTCTCTTCGGACAGGTCGATCAAGGACTACTGCGAAAATATCTGGGATATACAACCGGTACCGGTAGATACGTAAGCTTCCCCTAAAATAGCACCATACATTTCTGGGATTTTCTGACGTATTCAATTTTCGTAAATGTCATCAGCTTCGGTGCATATCCGAGCCTTAAGTACGATCATTTTGAATGAAGGCTTAGGGGCTGGTAGCTGACGCTCATCTGGCTATCGTGTAGCTTTATGAGGGAATAGGGGGTGGGAGTGCGAAATAAATCTGTATGGTGCCACTTTATAATGGCTAGTTGCCGTGCCGAACTATTGCCGAACACAGTCCTGCACGGTTATGCACTGTAGTGATAAATGCAACGGGCATCACCACCATATAGTTAATATAAACAATAACTTATGTTTTATAGTTCAAGCTACTTACTAGGCGCCGCTTAACAAAGCGTTAAAGGACTGCTACTGGCCGATTTGAGACGATTTAGCTCAACATGAAATCGTCTGCTAATGAGAAATCTAAGATGATTTCTGATTTTTAGTTTTTGTCGGCTACGTCTCGTCAGCTGACCTTTTAATTTAACCTGGTCACACCAACACTCTTGGACTTCCGCAAGACTTAGTAGTCGTTTTGAATATTTATCTGAACTATCACCTTGAAGCGGACATATTACTAAACGATACTTAGTAAAATTTTATACGAATCAACATACCTGTCAGGTCATTGAAAATTCCACCTGGCAATTAGTTCGAGCGCACGCTGTGTGTGTGCCGCACATTCAAGGCTAGCAGTTCGTGGGTCGGGCCAGTTAGCTGCCTGCAATCGATCATACTGCTCGTATGACATCTTGAAAAGTCGTTCACGCAATAAGCCTGGTGATGTTCTTAATGAATTTGCAAAAAGGTCTACGTACACATCAATCAAATGCTCAGCGAAGTCCATGCGGCCACACCTGGCCAGTCGCGCCGAGGGATCGGCCACATAGCTTCTTTGATCTGTGAAAATTCTATCAGGACTTTCGACTCGCTGAGCAGATACACTTGCTGAGGCCAGGGAGAGTATTACAACTGCCAGTATTTTTTTCACAATTTCTGCCTCCAAATTAGATTGCATTCGTTGGGTTCACTTACTCTTCATGCATCGGTGATGTGTCAGCAGGCACCCGTACATTTTGTGACGACCCGCACACAGGTGGAGGTCTGATAAACATCATTACTGCCAGTTAACTTCCCGCTACCCTTGTGGATCATCACTGCGCTGTTGCAGTGTCTTCGGCTGCTGCCAAAATCAGCTTCGGTTAGCCACTCAACTTTCGTGCAAGCAGGATTTCCTTTGCCCAGTTGTATGCCTGTTTCGTAGGTCGCACAGCGCAGGCGGTTATGGGTAACCCCTGTACTCAAGTTCCATGCCCCTGCTTCACCTATTGAGCCTTGCGTCTCTGTTCCCTGAAATGTTCTGCCAGCTTTCTGATCAGTGCCATTCTTTGACGTCGGGTTCAGTGGCAGGTCCATGGTATTGACAATGCGCGAAGCGGTCGCAGACTCCTCATCAGCGGCGGTCGCCGCTTGTTGCATGACGACACATGAAACCATCAGGATGATCGGCAACACTTTCCTCATTATATTGTTCTCCAGGTATTATGCTTCTAGTAGTAAATAGAGTGAACGAGACTAACGTACAGATGTAGACCCAGTCAATCAATGCACAGGCTAACTATTTCTGGCTAAACGACGGCAGCATTTCATTCATCCCGCTCTTTTTGTGTAGAACTAGATGGTGAGCTTGCTAAAAGCATAAGTAATACAACTAGTGCCCCTGCCCCTGCTGCCAGATGCTTTAATGTATGTCCACTGACTATATGCCCAAAAAGATCAAATACCTCTTTATCGTATAATTCCAAAACTTTTGATAAGGCATACCACGCAATTACCCATCCAAGAAATTGACCTGCGGTATAACCATGGTCAGGGAAAAGCCAAAGCACAACAGGCAACATTAAAATCGGATAGAACTGAACGAAACCGTAAAACCTGAGATCGCCGTGTCCTTGCGACTCGGTCAGATACCAGTACACCAGGCTCAGTATGCCCAGCCCTACAAGCAAAGCCAGCAGCCAGGTGTTGCCAAGCCGGTTGTGGATGCGATCAGCAATCACCGCTGAACAGAATGCCATAAAAGCAACCGACATGGGCAGACGATCCCATAATAGCCGCTCATTGGAGGGTTCGAGATGGTAGTAAACAGACCCGACACTGATCAGCGCAACACCTGAGAAGAAGATCAGGTAAGGCCAGGCGTCTAAACGCTGCTTAAAGATTCTACTGCGATGTCTTCCCAGAATCACAAAGAGCCCAAATAAGCCAGCGATTGCGAATCCTGCGTTCGATACCACATCCCCGAAATTAGGGATACCCAGAAGCCCGCGAGAGTCTGCAAACAGATGATAAGCAGGGTCCTGTGGAATCGGGTCTATAAAAAACAGCCCCAGCAGGCCTGTGCCTAGCAGGCTAATCAAAACCGTCACACGCTGTCTATATGTCAGTGCGATGATTTACCGACCTCTTCCGTGCCTTGCCGCCTTGAACTAAGGTGTATACCAGACAGGTGAGGTGTAGGCACGGTCCTGTAGTGTGGCTGGCACTGTGTCGGGTCGCTTGATCTTGAAGAAGGCAGCGTCATACGTGGTCCAGCGCGGCGTCGGTATTTCCAGCACACGGACATAGTAGAAGGCATGTTCCGCTGCATCGAAATCAGGATCTACCCAGTGTGCTGACAGTGCTGCTGAACCTATGGTATTGGTAAAGGTCGCCTTTTCGATATCGACTGTATTGCCGACCGGTGTTTTTGCACGGCCGTTTTTTCCAATTTTGCGGCCATCGGAAACGGCAACGTCGTAGATACGTTCATGGGTCTTGCCTTCACTGTCTACCCAGCCCTTGATGACCTGTATACGATCCAGGTTAGCACCGTCCGGATCACGTAATGCGCGGATCATGAAGCTCGGTGCCTTACCGTCAGGTGCCTTACTCAGGTCGCCGCCCATCGGTACACCGCGACTATAGCCCTGGGCAATAAAATCAGGTGATGACACTTCATTTGCATCGAAGTCCCAGCCGGCAAACAAACGTACCCGAATGCGGGTACCGGTGGTGGCATAGACTTCCTTGCGCTTCATGGCACCGAATATCTCGCCACGTGTATTTTCTCGTACCCACGCGGCGGTGAGGCCTGAGGCTACTTCCTGGGATGTATATATTCTCAGGGCCGGATCATCTGATGGGATAACCTCGTTGTTATGACGGTCTGCTGAGGGTTCAGTACTCTGAT
>JARFQE010000069.1 GCA_029287915.1 Arenicellales bacterium | reverse complement strand
CAGGAATTTTCCAGTATCACGCCAAACAGCTTCTTTTTTCGTAAGATCTTTTATACTGGCTTCAGCAGCAGCAACCTGTTTAGCCCAGGCTTCATCAGCTGCCTTGCTGCTACCTCCTGAAGATGCGCAAGCACTAACAGCGAATACAGAAGTGGCAAAGGCTACAAGTAATAGTCTCTTCATAACTAGGGATCCTCTCAATTGGTTCAGAATTTATATTTATGTATTCTAATCATCAACAATATTACGATGTCCGTCAAGAGGTAAGAGAAGATTATTTGATATGAACTGATAAAAAATAGCTAATTATTGGAAAATTCTACTACTGGCAGGTTTACCGGTAATCTTCCAATCTATATAATTCTGCGATGCGAATAACTGAAGAAGCTCTAACCTTTGACGATGTGCTGCTGCTCCCTGCGCGCAGCGATATCCTGCCTCGTGATGCCGACCTGAAGACGCGGCTTACACGCAATATCGAACTGAATATACCTCTGGTTTCTGCTGCCATGGATACGGTGACCGAGTCACGCCTGGCTATTGCAATAGCCCAGGAAGGCGGTATCGGAATTATTCATAAAAACATGAATGCGGAATCACAGGCCAAAGAAGTGCGCAAGGTCAAAAAATACGAAAGCGGAGTCATTACTGACCCATACACAGTCAGCCCCGATACCAGCATTCGTGATGTCATGGAGCTTACCAAAGAAATAGGAATTTCCGGCGTTCCTGTAGTAGATGGGACGAACCTGGTCGGTATTGTTACTGCCAGAGATCTGCGTTTCGAAACTCATCTTGATGATCCTGTATCCAGCATGATGACGCCTAAAGACAAGCTCGTCACAGTGAAGGAAGGTGCCAGTAAGGAGAAAATTGTATCGCTGCTGCACAAACATCGCATCGAGAAGATCCTGGTGGTAAATGATGACTTCCAGTTACGTGGCATGGTAACTGTTAAGGATATCCAGAAAGCAACGGATAAACCCCTGGCCTGCAAGGATGAGCAGGGGCGTCTGCGTGTTGGTGCTGCTGTAGGAACAGGTGCGGATACTGAAGAGCGTGTTGCTACCCTTGCCGAAGCAGGTGTGGACGTGATTGTTGTTGATACTGCACATGGGCATTCGAAAGGTGTACTCGAAAAAGTCGCCTGGGTGAAAGAGAATTATCCACAGATTGACGTTATTGGCGGGAATATTGCAACTGCAGCTGCGGCCCTTGATCTGGTTGCGGCAGGCGCTGATTGTGTCAAGGTCGGAATTGGACCAGGTTCTATCTGCACAACCCGTATTGTTGCTGGAGTCGGTGTACCTCAGATCACAGCAGTAAGAAATGTCTCCGAGGCTCTTAAAGATTCAGGTGTTCCATTGATAGCGGATGGTGGAATACGTTACTCAGGTGACATGGCCAAGGCGATTGCGGCGGGTGCCCACTGTATCATGGTAGGCAGTATGCTTGCTGGAACTGAAGAAGCCCCGGGTGAAATCGAGCTGTTCCAGGGTCGATCCTATAAATCTTATCGCGGCATGGGTTCACTGGGTGCCATGCAGCAGGGTTCCAGCGATCGCTATTTTCAGGAGAGCACAGCTAATGTCGATAAATTTGTTCCTGAAGGCATTGAAGGCCGCGTCCCGTTTAAAGGACCGATGACGAACATAGTTCACCAGATGCTCGGAGGCCTGCGTTCCAGCATGGGTTATACAGGCTGCCGGACTATCGTGGAAATGCGTGAAAAACCTGAGTTTGTCCGGGTGACGGGAGCCGGTATGGCAGAAAGTCATGTTCATGATGTCACCATTACTAAAGAAGCCCCCAATTACCGTTCCTAGCATTTCGTCTCAGTAGCGAGTAGTCCTACAATGATGAGTAACAATATTCATTCTGACAGGATTCTTATCCTTGATTTTGGCTCTCAATATACACAGCTAATTGCCAGACGCGTGCGTGAAGCAGGCGTCTATTGCGAAATCTTTCCGTATGATGTTGATGATACTCATATCGAGGAATTTGCTGCCAAAGGATATATTCTATCTGGAGGTCCGGAAAGTGTGACCGAAGGTGATACCCCGAAGGCAAGTCAGAGAGTCTTCGATTCAGAAATGCCGGTGCTGGGTATCTGTTATGGCATGCAGACCATGGCGGCCCAGCTAGGTGGTGAAGTCGAAACTTCATCACACCACGAATATGGTTATGCCCAGATAAGAGCCCGTGGTCATTCCAAATTACTTAACGATATTGAGGATCACACCTCAGCAGACGGCTATGGTCTGCTTGATGTCTGGATGAGTCATGGTGACCGGGTAGTCAGTCTGCCGCCCGGTTTTTCTGTAATCGCCACCACAGATAATGCACCTCTGGCCGGTATGGCAGATGAATCACGTCATTATTATGGCCTGCAGTTCCATCCCGAGGTCACACATACAAAACAGGGAGATCGGATAATCTCTCGCTTTGTCCATGAGATCTGTGGCTGTGCGGCGTTGTGGAACCCAGCCAATATAATCCAGGACAGCATTGAAAGCATACATCGGCAAGTAGGTGATGAAGAGGTGCTGCTAGGTCTGTCAGGTGGCGTTGATTCTTCCGTAGTAGCGGCCCTGCTACATAAAGCGATTGGCGATCAGCTGACCTGTGTGTTTGTTGACAATGGGCTGTTGCGTCTGCACGAAGGCGACCAGGTGATGGCAACCTTTGCTGAGCACATGGGCGTCAAGGTAATTCGCGTCAATGCTGAAGATCGTTTCATGTCTGCATTGGCCGGTGAAGACGATCCGGAGAAGAAAAGAAAGATTATCGGCCATACATTCATTGAGGTGTTCGATGAAGAAGCAGGCAAACTTGCAAAAGTAAAATGGCTGGCACAGGGAACGATCTATCCTGATGTTATTGAGTCTGCAGGATCAAAAACGGGAAAGGCCAAAGTCATCAAATCACATCATAATGTTGGGGGTCTGCCTGATGATATGAACCTTGAATTGCTCGAGCCGCTTAGAGAATTGTTCAAGGATGAAGTTCGCAAGCTTGGTGTTGAACTGGGCCTGCCGGCGGAGATGGTCTATCGGCATCCATTTCCTGGACCAGGACTGGGCGTGCGCATTCTCGGTGCGGTTAATAAAGAGTATGCCGACCTTCTGCGCAGAGCAGATCACATCTTCATCGAAGAGCTATACCGTCATGACCTGTACGATAAGGTGTCGCAGGCATTCACGGTATTCTTACCGGTTAAATCTGTAGGTGTTGTTGGTGATAACAGGCGCTATCAATTCGTTGTTGCACTCAGAGCGGTAGAAACTATCGATTTTATGACAGCACGCTGGGCACATCTGCC
>JARFQE010000048.1 GCA_029287915.1 Arenicellales bacterium | reverse complement strand
CACTATCAGCAAGGTTCTTCAGGCGATAACGATTTAACGCCATCATTGCTGTTTCGGATGATGAAAAAAAGGCAGAACAGGCGATCAGCAGGGCAAGGATGACAAACAATGCCCAGACAGGAATTTCACTCAAGGAGATGAAGTCTCATTTGTTTATGGGTTGCCTATTCTACAGATTGATTTTGCTTCTGTCATGGTCCTTAGTTTCAAGTTTCAAGTATTAAGTAAAATCAAAAGCAATCATCTTTTATCATTTATCTTGAAACTGAATCATCACAACAAAACTCGTTCAATACCATTGCTGCGGATCTTTTTCGCCGATTCCTGCATCCAGTTTTGTCCTAGCAGCCTGGCTGCGAGTTCAACCACTATGTAATCCGTTCCCAGTCCTGTACTTTTTTCATAGCGTGCCATACCTTGCTGGCACGACGGGCAGGAGGTCAGTATCTTTAAATCTGTCACTTTGCCGGTTTCGCCCGTCAGAGTTTGAATATTGCTGAATAGCTCTTGCTGTTTTCGGTATCTGACCTGGGTAGCAATATCGGGTCTACTAATGGCAAATGTTCCTGATTCGCCACAACACCGGTCGGACAGCAAAACATCGGCTCCCAGTAATTTATTCGCCACCTCAATCGGGTCATAGTGCTTCATCGGGCTATGGCAAGGTTCATGATAAAGGTATTTCTTTCCGCTAGTATCTAGCGATAACCCCTTTTCCATCAGGAACTCATGAATGTCCATGGTTCTGCAATCGGGGAAAATCTGTTGTAGCTGGTATTTCAACAGCTGGTCCAGACAGGTGCCACAGGACACGATGACGGTACGAATATCCAGGTAGCTCAGCGTATTGGCGATCCTGTGCATCAGCACCTGATTGTCCGTCGATATCTGGGTGCCGCGTTTGCTATCGCCAGCGGCAGTTTGCGGATATCCGCAGCATAGATAGCCAGGAGGTAAGACTGTTCGTACGCCCTGTTCAAATAACATGGCAAGTGTCGCCATGCCGATCTGGCTGAATAAACGTTCGGAACCACAGCCCGGGAAATAGAACACGGTTTCACTGCTGTCAGTGACTTTAGCTGCATCCTGTATGATCGGGATGCTATTTGCCTGCTCAATATCCAGCAGCGCGCGCAGTGTTGGGCCAGGTGTATCAGAGGGTAATGGTTTTTTGACAAAGTTGACTATCTGACTTCGGATTTCGGGTTGCCCCAGTGATAATGTAGGGCGTTTTGTTTCTGGCAATAACCTGAAGTGTCTGGCCAGATGGTTTACCAGTCGTTGTGCACGATAACCTAGTTTGATCATTGCTATCCGTAACCATCTGATAGAACGCGGATTTGTTACATTGAGAAATGCCATGGCCAGCCAGTTTCCGGCATTGAAACGATTTTTACCTTTTTCCAGCAGTATATTTTTTATCAGTGATGACACTTCGCCAAAATCAATATCTACCGGGCACGGTGACAGGCAGCGATGGCATATGGTGCAGTGGTCAGCGATATCGTTCAGTTCATCAAAATGACGTGTCGAAATGCCACGACGGGTCTGTTCTTCATAAAGAAAGGCTTCAACCAGCAAACCTGAAGCCAAAATCTTGTTTCGTGGTGAGTAGAGTAAATTAGCTGCAGGGACATGTGTGGTGCAAACGGGCTTGCACTTTCCGCAACGAAGGCAATCTTTAACCTCATTATTCAACTCACCAAGGGCGCTGGCTTCGAGAATCAATGCTTCCTGTTCGAGCAACCTCAGAGAAGGTGTATAGGCATTATCCAAGCCGCTGCCACTCAGTAATTTTCCACGATTGAAATGCTGATTCGGGTCAATTTTCTGTTTGTACTGACTAAATGCATCGATAGCGTCCTGATCAAGATACTGCATTTTTGTCAGGCCGATGCCATGCTCGCCGGAAATTACGCCACCCAGATCTTTCGCCAGTTGCATTACTTCATCAACGATGCGGTCTGCCTCATGCAGCATCTCATAGTCGTTTGAGTGTACCGGAATATTGGTATGTACATTGCCGTCACCTGCATGCATGTGAGTGGCGACGAACAGTCTTCTGGCTCGAACACTGGCATGGATTTCATCCAGCCTGTCACGAACAGTTTGCATTGCCTTGCCGCTAAAAATTTCTTTTAATGGCTGTTCAACCTCAGTCCTGTAGGAGATGCGCAACTGACGTCTTTGTAACAGGGAAAATGCAGAGGTTTCTGTATCAGTTTCATCTGCTAATGCTGCAGCCAACCTGGGGAATTGAACTGCAGGATTGTCAGGGGCTGCGATAATAGACGCCCAGCAGTCCCGTATAGAAGCCAGGTGATCTTTTGCCGCTGAAATTTTTGCTTCAATGATCGCATGACTCTCATCACTGTCACCAAATTCACTATTATCAATGTCTTCAGCAGCTGCAGAGGAGAGATAGTCTTCAACAGCTCGAATGATGGCCAGTTTATTCTTTGTTGACTGGATGATATTGATTCGCTCAATACCTTCTGTGTATTCAACCAAACGCGGTAATGGAATGACCACGTCTTCGTTAATTTTAAAAGCATTGGTATGTGCTGCGATGGCAGCGGTACGAGAGCGGTCCTGCCAGAAACTGTGCCGGGCTTCAGCACTTGCAGCAATGAAACCCTGTGCATCACGCTTTTTGGCCAGTTCGACTATTTCATTACTGATTTCAATTAACTGTTCTTCATTGTCACTGGTAAGATCTATCAGCAGAATCATTCTGGGCAACTCAGCACGAGCTGCCTTGGTGGTGTAGCCTACGGCTTTCACATACCTCTCATCAAGATGTTCAAGACCAGACAGCAGAATGCCCCGCTTCTTTTCAGCCAGATCGATAATGTCTACAATGGTAGAAACCGCTTTTTTCAGGTCATTGCCGAAGAATTCAAGGCACACGGTACGAATATTCCGTGGCATACGATGGAGGATGAACTTCGCCGAAGTAATCAGGCCATCACAACCTTCTTTTTGAATTCCTGGCAGGCCCCCAAGAAATTTGTTTGTGACGTCCTTGCCGAGACCATTACGGCGCAATTCACTTCCGGGGATTTCTAGTATTTCCGGGTTTCCGTCAATGGTCTTTCCGTCTTTCTTAAAGTACTGGATCTGAAAGCGTACGGTATCCTGCAAATGGATTTTGCCAAGATTATGATCCAGACGTTCTACCTGAAGCCATTTTGCATCAGGTGTGACCATCCGCCATGAAATAAGATTATCCAGCGTAGTTCCCCACATCACTGCTTTTTTTCCACCGGCATTCATAGCAATATTTCCACCGATGCATGAGGCATCCTGTGAGGTCGGGTCAACGGCAAATACCAGGCCTGCCTGATAGGCTTTATCAGACACATATCGGGTGACTACCCCGGCTTGAACACTGATAGCGGCTGTCATTTTATCAAGGCCCGGTAGAGCAGATTCTTTTACCACCTGGCCAAGCCCAAGTAGTCTTTCAGTGTTGATAATGGCTGTATTCGGGTACAAGGGAACAGCACTGCCGGTGTAGCCTGTGCCACCACCGCGAGGGATGATGGTCAGGTCCAGGTCGATACAGGCCTCGACAATATCCCTGACTTCCGCTTCCGTGTCCGGCGTGATGACGACAAACGGGTACTCAACTCGCCAGTCTGACGCATCGGTAACGTGAGAAACACGCATTAGCCCATCAAAATGTATATTGTCTTTCGCTGTGACACGTTCCAGACGTCGCCTGGCCTTTTGCCTTAATACTCTGCAGTCGGTCAGATCTGACTCAAATTTGATTATAGCTTTGCGTCCTGCATCAGCGAGTTCCAGTGCCTGCAGGTTGCCTGCAGCACGATTGACGATCTGATCCAGACGCTCATGCAGGGTATTGATGAGGGATTTCCAGCGTTTGCGATCGGTTATCAGATCGTCCTGGATATAGGGATTTCGACTTATGACCCACATATCTCCAAGTACATCAAAAAGCATCCGCGCAGAGCGCCCAGTGCGCCGTTTTTTACGCAGGACATTGAGTACATGCCACATTTCTTCGCCGAGAAATCGTGTGACAATTTCATGGTCTGAGAATGAAGTGTAGTTATACGGTATCTCGCGGATGCGCATGTTCATCGGATTGCTACTATTTGATTTCACTACTGCCGTGGATTATCTGGCAAGTATGAATTCCAGTACGAATTTGGTGCCAAAATACCCGAGCACCAGCAGGCTTAGTCCACCTATAGTCCAGTGAACTGCATTGCGCCCACGCCAGCCCCATTTCCAGTGGCCGAAGAGGAATGTTCCAAAAACCAGCCATGCTCCGGCAGACAGCAGTATATGGTGATTAATAACGAACATTTTTCCAAAGATCTGTTCGGAGAAAAATATGCCACTGACGAGAGTCAGTGTGAGCAGAATAAATCCTCCCCAGATCATGCCAAACAGCAGGGATTCCATAGTTTCTAAAGGAGGCAGGTGCAAATTTATCTGTTTTGCCTGGTGCTGATGCAGAGCCTTATCCTGACTGTTTACAAACAATGCCTGCACACCTGCCAGTGCAAGCAGACTATAGGCCAGCACAGCAATGGCAATATGCAAATGCATCATCGGGCTGCCAGTGGAAATTACCGCGTTAGTTGGCAGAAAAATGACAATAATCAGAATGAGTATATCCAGTGGTAAAATTATCGCACCTATATTCGTTGCTGGGCGAAACAGGGCTATAAGCAGGTACATCGCGGTGATAACCCAGATGACCAGTGACAACGCGTTACCGAAGGAAAGGTCCAGACCATTAACCGTGAAAACCTGTAGCTCCAGCAGAATTGCATGAAATACTAACGAAGATATTAGTGCTGCCAGCAGTACGCGGTGTTGTGGACTAAGCAGTGGTGCTGTAGGCCTGAAAAGACTACGCATTACCAGCACGCTGGTCAGGGAATATAGTATCACGACTATTGCCGTTAACACGGTGAAGGTCATTATTCGTCCAGTTCCAATTTATGGATTTCAATATTATTAATTAACACCACGAGATTATTTCAATTCTAACCTAAAGGGGCCCTGCTTAAGAAGTCTGGCTCGAACTCTGTTGTCGTAGCTCGTCCAGATACTGGCGCAACAATCTATGTCGTGACCTGAATACCAATGTCAGAGTAAAATCAACGATATTCAGAATTTAATCAGGTAGAACACATATGTTTGAGAATCTCGGCGAACGTCTGCAGGGCACATTTAAAAAATTACGTGGTCAGGGCAAGCTGTCAGAAGATAATATCAAGGAAGCTATGCGCGAGGTCAGAATGGCGCTGCTGGAAGCAGATGTGGCGTTGCCTGTAGTCAAGACATTTGTATCACGAGTACAGGAAAAGGCTATCGGTAAGGATGTGGTTGGTAGTCTTACACCTGGCCAGGCAGTGATAAAAGTGGTCAACGATGAACTGGTTCACCTGATGGGAGAATCGAATGATAAGTTGAGCCTGTCCGCCAGACCACCTGTTGTCATACTGGTGGCGGGCCTGCAGGGCGCAGGTAAAACCACAACAGTCGCGAAACTCTCGCTGTTTCTTAAACAACGTGAAAAGAAAAAAGTCATGGTAGCCAGTGCCGATATTTATCGACCTGCCGCAATTGAACAGTTAAAAACGTTGTCGAAACAGGTTGATGCGGTCTTTTTCCCATCCAGTACGGATTCAAAGCCGGTTGATATAGCGCTCAATGCCATAGATGCAGCGAAAAAGAATGGCTGTGATGTTGTCATTATTGATACCGCAGGGCGAATGCATGTAGATGAGCAAATGATGGCTGAAATTAAGGCGGTGCATGCTGCAATTGATCCGGTAGAAACCCTGTTTGTCGCTGATAGTATGACGGGTCAGGATGCAGTAAATACTTCAAAGGCCTTCAATGAAGCACTGCCTTTGACAGGTGTGATACTAACCAAAACAGATGGTGATGCGCGTGGTGGTGCTGCCCTGTCCATTCGGGAAGTCACCGGCAAACCCATCAAATTCCTGGGTATCGGCGAGAAAATGGATGCTCTTGAGGCATTTCACCCAGATCGGCTGGCGTCACGAATACTAGGTATGGGCGATGTACTGAGCCTGGTGGAAGAAGCTCATCAGAAGATAGACCATGATAAAGCGTCTCAACTGGCTAACAAACTAAAGAAGGGTAAAGGTTTCGATCTTGAAGATTTCCGTGATCAGTTGCTGCAGATTGAAAAAATGGGTGGCATGGCAAGCATGCTCGATAAAATGCCGGGAATGAGTAATTTACCAGGCAATGTCAAAGAACAGGTCGAGGGAAATCCGCAGAAGCATCTGGTAGCGATCATTAATTCCATGACACCAAATGAAAGAGCGCATCCAGCAATTATCCGCGCCTCACGCAAAAAGCGGATCGCAGCAGGTTCCGGTACTTCTGTTCAGGAAGTTAACCGTATGCTGAAACAATTCAGCCAGATGCAGAAAATGATGAAGAAAATGGGCAAAGGGAAAAAAGCCATGCGTGGCCTGATGCAGGGACTAGGTGGTGCGCTGCCGGGGATGCCGTTTAGAGGCTAAATGTTTCAGATTAATGTTCAGGGTATTACATAAACCTGGTACGTAAATCATAAAACTGCACCTGGTTGTAGCTGGCAGCGCTGTCGCGGACAATATTTTTACCTTTTATCATTGAAATAGTGCTTGCAAGTCTTCCAAAGCCATATAAATCACTGTAAAATCGCTCGATTAAAGTTTTTGTATAGATTGTCTGTCGGCAATCATTCGGCAAAAGTTCGAGGAATATTATGGTAGTTATACGCATGACACGTGGCGGTGCTAAAAAAAGGCCCTTTTATTCAATAGTTGTGGCTGATCAGCGTCGTGCACTACGTGGACGTTATATCGAACGTCTGGGTTTTTACAATCCACGCGCGAAAGAGAACGAAGAGACTTTGCGACTGGATCGTGAACGCGTTGAATACTGGATCAGTAAAGGTGCCAAAATGACTGATACTGTGGCAGGTCTGTTTAAAAAACAGGCTGCCTGAGGTTCTCTGACAGCAAATCCCTGAAATGAACATAACCCTGGGTAAAATTGTCGGGGTTTTTGGTGTCAGGGGCTGGGTTAAAGTGTATTCAGAAACCCGTCCGCGGGAACAGATTTTTAAATACAGTCCATGGTTTATTGAGATAAATGGATCTGTCACTGAAATAGATGTGCTTGATGGCCGGTCACAAGGGAAGGGATTGATTGCCCGTCTTAAAGGCTACTCAGACAGTAATGCTGCAAAGCAACTGATTGGTGCAGAGATTACAATTCCTCAACAAATGTTGCCAGCAGCAGGAATAGACGAATATTACTGGTCTCAGTTGATTGGTCTCAGCGTTGTAAATATACAGGGAATTGAATTGGGTCATGTCGACAGTCTGTTCGAGACCGGCGCTAATGATGTGCTGGTTGTCAAAGGTGATAAAGAACGATTGATACCGTTCACAGAGTATGCCGTGCTCGAAATCGACCTCGACAGCGGCAAAATTACCGTCGACTGGGATGAAGATTTTTGAAAACAATGGACATCGATATCATTACCCTTTTTCCGGGGATGTTCGATACCATAACTGAGTACGGGATTACATCTCGAGCTGTAAAAAAAGGGTTGTTAGCGATAAATTGCTGGAATCCGCGGGATTATGCAGTAGACCGCCATCGTACTGTTGATGACAGACCCTACGGAGGTGGTCCGGGCATGGTCATGAAGACCGGGCCGCTGGAAAAAACACTGGACGATATATGCGGACAGCAAAGTATTGATCGAAAAGTAATCTACCTTAGTCCCCAGGGGCAAAGGTTTGATCACAGGATGGCAAAAGAATTTGCATCGTTACCCGGTCTGATTTTTTTATCAGGACGATATGAAGGTATTGATGATCGGTTTCTGGTTGATCGTGTTGATCACGAGGTATCGATAGGCGACTTCGTACTGACAGGTGGTGAATTACCGGCAATGATCATGATAGATGCCATTGCCAGACTGATACCCGGTGTTCTGGGCAATGAATGTTCTGCCGAGGCAGATTCATTTGCAGATGGTTTGCTGGACTGCCCGCATTTTACGCGGCCAGAGACATACAACGGACAGAAAGTACCTGAGGTATTGTTATCAGGTGATCATGCAGCTATCAGGCGCTGGCGACTGAAGCAATCGCTGGGAAGGACATGGTTGAGGCGGCCGGAATTACTTGAAAAGGCCGATCTTGATGACGAGCAGGTAAACTTACTGAGTGAATTCAAGCAAGAACATGAGAGCAGGAGATAAAAACATGAGCAATCTGATCCAGGCAATTGAAGCCGAACAACTGAGAACAGATATACCTGAGTTTGGACCAGGAGACACCGTCGTCGTCAAGGTGAAAGTTAGAGAAGGTGATCGTGAACGTCTACAGGCCTTTGAAGGGATTGTCATCTCGAAGAAAAATCGTGGTATCAATTCATCTTTTACTGTTAGAAAGATCTCATACGGAGAAGGTGTTGAACGTGTCTTTCAGACACATAGCCAGCAAATAGATTCTGTAGCAGTCGTTCGCCGTGGCGATGTGCGTCGTGCCAAGTTGTACTATATGAGAGGCCTTACTGGTAAAGCAGCCAGAATCAAGGAAAAGATTTAGTCAGATTAGACTACAGCGGCACAACGCTGTCGGTGTAGATATTTCGTATATGTCTGAAGCAGATGGGCGCTCTAGCCTGTCTGCTTTTTTTTGTGTAAAGTTTGTCTATTTGGTGTTTTGTTCAGGCGGGGCTCTGCTAATTCAACCCACACCTGGAATATTTTTCCTACATTTCTCTGGAGCAATGCCATGGATGGAGTACAGAAATTTGATGAAATCATCGTTTCGCCTGTCGGGTTCCTGGGTGTAAAGTTTGATCGCGCGCAATTGTCCGTGCTTAAATTTCTTGGCAGGAAATTACCAACAGATATTGTGGCAAAGACCAGTAAAGATAATGAAAATATATCGAAACAAGTGAGGTCTATGCTCGATGACTATTTCAATGACCCGCACAGCACAAAGCAACCTGCAAAGGTATTAATGGGTACAACATTTCAGAAAAATGTCTGGCAGATTCTGTCCACAATCAAGCCGGGTCAGACAAGGACCTACGGTGATATAGCCAGGCAGCTTGAAAGCTCCCCACGGGCAGTTGGAAATGCCTGCCGTAGGAATCCGATTCCGATATTCATTCCGTGTCACCGTGTGGTTTCAGCATCTGGTCGCGGTGGCTTTATGGGTCATACGACGGGTGAACCTGTTGAAATAAAGGAATGGTTGCTTGCACATGAACAAGAGCTCGGTGCAGACAGCTAACGGTACTGATGGCAATGGGGGGTGTCATTCCTCTATTGATGTTTTTATCGATGCATTGTGGCTTGAAGATGGCTTAAGTGATAATACACTGTCAGCCTATCGCCGTGATCTTAATGGCTTTTCTCACTGGTTAAAAAATTATAAGCATTGTGAGCTTGATGAGACGGACAGGGAATATGTACAGCTTTATCTAGCTTACAGAGTGCAGAATGGCGCAAGCCCGAGGACAGCTGCACGTTTGTTATCTACACTACGACGATATTTTCGCTATCAAATCAGAAACGGTAAGCGAACAGAAGACCCTACCAGAGACATAGATGCACCACGTATAGGGCAGCCATTGCCAGATAGTTTATCTGAGCAGCAGGTGATGAATCTGCTTGACGCCCCCGACACCACATCAGTACGTGGTTTACGAGATCGGGCTATGCTGGAGGTTCTCTATTCTACCGGTCTGAGGGTTTCAGAGCTGGTAGGTTTGAAGATGCAGCAGATAAATTTTCAGACTGGTGTGGTACGTGTGACTGGAAAGGGCTCAAAGGAGAGAATTGTACCTGTTGGGGAGGTCGCAGAGGACTGGATAAAAGACTATTTATCGGATGGTAGACCAGTGTTGATATCTCATTACGCGACTGATGTGGTTTTCCCTGGTCGCTACGGTAAACCGCTAAGCCGCCAGGCCTTCTGGTATGCGATTAAAAAATACGCTGTTAACGCCGGTATTAATACCCATTTGTCACCACACACATTGAGGCACGCTTTTGCAACACATCTGCTGAACCATGGTGCGGATTTACGTGTTGTACAGATGTTGCTCGGCCATTCTGACTTATCCACTACACAAATATATACGCATGTTGCTCGAGAAAGACTGAATAGACTGCATCGACAGCATCATCCCAGAGGATAGATGTAAATAATTACTGTTTAGTTATTGGTAAAATCTATAACATGAATTTTTATTATAATGGCGCTCCCTAGGGGGTTCGAACCCCTGTTGCCGGCGTGAGAGGCCAGAGTCCTGGACCACTAGACGAAGGGAGCTTTTAGAGAAGATTGACAATAAAAATGATAAAGTAAAGTCTTCGCTTCAGCTATTATAAATGAACATACGGACCACCGAAAGTTTGAATTATTTTCAACCATCAACGTATTCAGGGAAGTCACTCGGCTTAAATAAATCTCTGATCAGTCGCCATGCGATGACGGTATTGAAAGGCCTGAAAAAGAACGGCTATGACAGCTATCTTGTCGGAGGTTGTGTACGGGATCTTTTGCTTGGCCTTGAGCCGAAGGACTTCGATGTGGCAACCAATGCCAGACCGGATCAGGTGAGGCATGTATTTAGAAACGCGCGGGTAATCGGCCGCAGGTTCAAGATAGTACATGTTCGTTTCGGCAGGGAAGTGATCGAGGTGGCCACCTATCGGAGTGCCCCGGCAAGCAGCCATCAGGATCAGAGCACCCATCGTATTGGTGAGCAGGGAAGGCTACTGGCCGACAATGTATATGGCACGCGGGACGAGGATGCCATGCGCAGGGATCTTTCGGTGAATGCATTGTATTATGACCCTGCTACTGATGAAATACTTGATTATCATGATGGACTTGATGATATTCAGCATGGTCGGTTGAGGGTTATTGGTGAAGCATCTGAGCGATATCGCGAAGATCCAGTGCGGATGCTGCGAGTGGTCAGATTTGCGGCAAAACTGGGTTTTGAAATTGAACCCTCTGCATCAAATGCTATAGATAAAAATGTGGGCCTGTTGACTAATGTTCCGGCAGCAAGATTGTTTGATGAAGTGCTGAAGCTGTTTCATTCAGGAAGTGCGATAGCAACGTTTGAAAAGTTACGGCAGCATGGCCTGTTTGAATACCTTTTTCCAGCAACAGAGCACATTCTGAATAGTGAAGAAGAAGGTTTTCCAAGGACTTTTCTTCCACTTGCACTGAAGAACACAGATAAGAGAATATTACAGGGAAAGCCGGTTATACCTTCATTCTTATATGCCGTTTTGCTATGGGAACCATTTCGATACTATAAAGAGATTGCAAGAAGTCAGGGTGCAAATGAATACGACAGTATCCATCAGGCTGCAGATCAGGCGATAGTTGAACAGTTAAGTACTGTTGCAATACCGCGTCGCTATACTGCCCAGATGAGAGAAATATGGCTGATGCAATATTTCTTTGATCAGCGCAGGAGTCGCCAGGTCTTTCGATTACTGGAAAACAGAAAATTTAGAGCTGGTTACGATTTTTTGCTGTTAAGAGCATCAGTTGGTCAGGCGAAACCGGAGATTGCTGAATGGTGGACACGGATACAGGATGCTGACGAGGATGAACGTAGAAGAATGCTCAAGTCCTTGACGGGTGGCAGTAAAAAGCGTCGACCACGAAAGAAGAAAAAGTCCTGACAGTGATGCAGATAGCATATATTGGATTCGGTAGTAATCTGGGTGATTCTTTGTCTATCCTGGCAATGGTAAAAGACGAAATCAATGCCTGCGAGGGAATTCATCTGATAGAAACATCACCGGTATATTCTACAAAACCCATTGATGTACCAGATTGTCAGAATAATTTTATCAATGCTGTATTTAAGCTTGAGACATCGCTGAATCCAGAAGCTGTTCTGCATCAATTAACAGTGATTGAGAATCAACATGGCCGTGTCCGTGGAAAGGTAAAAAATTCCGCTCGAACGCTGGATCTTGATCTCTTGCTTGTGGGTGATAATTGTTTGTCTAGTAAAAATTTGACCTTACCTCATCCGCGTATTCATCAGCGGGCCTTTGTGTTATTTCCATTGTTTGATTTATCACCTGATCTGGAGATTCCAGGGCAGGGTAGAGTAAGGGCACTATTAGAGGATGTCACAGATCAGGAAATCGAGAGACTATGATGGAACCTGGTAATTCAATGCCTGGCTTACAGGGAAAAATACCCGAATATATTGTTGTTGAAGGTCCAATGGGGGTCGGAAAAAGTAGTTTGGCATCGAGGCTGGCGACACGCTTTAATGCCGATATCCTGTTTGAACAACCGCAGGACAACCCGTTTCTTGAGCGTTTCTATCAATCAAGGGAAAAGTACGCTTTGCCAACCCAATTGCACTTTCTCTTTCAGCGTAGCCAGCAAATGAAATCTCTGCAGCAGAGAGATCTTTTTCACTCTTCTGTGGTAGGAGATTTTTTACTTGAAAAAGACAAATTGTTTGCGCAGCTTAATCTCGAAACAGATGAGCTGGCACTATATAAGCAAATATACAAACAGCTGAGTCCGGAACTGCCGCGTCCAGATCTTGTTATATATCTGCAGGCACCAGTATCAGTATTGATGCAACGTATTCGTCGTCGTGGCATCGATGCAGAACAGAATATTCATACTGACTACCTGAAGTCACTGTGTGACATATACAGTCAGTTTTTTCATTCCTATACACGTTCGCCATTACTTATAGTGAATGCGGAAAGTATCAACTTTGTTGATCATGATGAAGATTTTGATATGTTGCTGGAACATATACTTCGCATCAGCTCTGGCAGACATTATTTCAATCCCCTGAGCAAACAAAGCCTTTGAAAATAATAGAAAAGGCAAGTCAATTACGTCCATTATTATCCGCACTTCGGGAACAGGGGCTTAGTTATGGTTTTGTCCCGACCATGGGGAACCTTCATGCCGGACACCTTGCGCTTGTCGATGCCGCTGCAGAACAATGTGACAGAGTAGTAGTTAGTATTTTTGTCAACCCATTACAGTTCGGTCCTGATGAAGATCTCGAGGCCTATCCCTGTACTCCTGAAGATGATGAAAAGGTACTGATTGAGCATGGTACAAGTATCCTTTATCGGCCCACGATGGCTGACGTTTATCCAGTCGGACTAGAACATCAGACCAGGGTAGAGGTCCCCGGTCTCTCTGAAATACTTTGCGGGTCGTCGAGACCGGGGCACTTTTCCGGTGTAGCCACTGTCGTCAATAGACTGTTCAACCAGATGCAGGCAGACAAAGCCTTCTTTGGCAAAAAAGATTATCAGCAATATCTGATAATAAAAAAAATGGTCAGTGACCTTGCTATGAATATAGAGGTCGTTGGGGTGGACACTGTGCGTCTGGATAGTGGCCTTGCAATGAGTAGTCGGAACAGTTATTTATCAGCCAGCCAACTTGAGCAGGCATCGGGTCTATACCTGGTGTTACAGGATGCTGTAGAAAGATACCGCCGGACTCCAGAAAACTACAGGGGCATCATCGAGCATGGCATAGCCGAGCTTAAAAATAGAGGTTTTGTTCCTGATTATCTAACTATTCGGCGTCAGAGCGATCTAAAACAGCCAGGAGCAGGGGATGTAAAACTTGTGGTTCTGGCAGCCGCCTGGTTTGGGAATGCGCGTTTGATAGATAACCTCGAATTTGTCCTGCCTTCCCGGTCTTTGCAGTCCACGATTTAGTTAACAGCAAACAGTTTGATTTGCTGTAGCTGTGATAAATTTAACGGCTGTTTTTTTATTTTCACTCGATGGAGGAGAGCAGAGTTCATGGTTAAAAAAGTTAGACGGCAGTCTGGATCAGTTTGTGCAGATAAGAGAGACGCAGCCTGACACAAACTTTTTTGGACGTAATTCAATTGTACACTTCCTTGCGCATACTGCAGGCAAACATCCTGAGACCCTGATAATCGGTGCCTCAGCAGGTGGAGAAATTCGTGCCGCGCTGGCATTTTCGCCAACAAGTATTCATGCTGTTGAAATGGTCGGTAGCATTATTGAAGCGGAAAGAAACACCTTCAAGGATTATGGTGGTGGTTTATATGCTCATCCCGAGGTAAAAGCTGTGGCAGGAGAAGGTCGTTCATATCTGCGCTCTATAGACAAAAAGTATGACATTATCCAGATGTTCTCGAATCACTCCAGTTCCAGTATTGCGCAGGGATCAGGAGCTGCGGGAACGGTATACCTGCAAACGGAAGAGGCCTATCTCGAGTATTTCTCGCATCTAAAGAATGACGGAATACTACAGATAAACAGGCACATCTATCCAAGAATGCTGACCACCGCGGCACAGGCTTGGGAGAGGTTCGGGCGCAAAGACTTCTGGAAATATGCACTGGTGCTGGAAACGACAGCGACCGACGTCGATACCTTGCCTACCGTGTTGATAAAAATGACACCATGAAAGCAGCAAGAAATTGACACGGTTTTTCAATATGTCAATCGTGTTAGCAGTAATTATGTTGCAAAAGCCAGCCCACAAATTCCGTCACAGAAAATTTATGGAGATATCACATTCACTGCGGAAATTCTGTCCAGGAGTCAGGATATACACGGTTTTGAAATCAGGTTCGGGACTTACCACCAGAAAAAGCTACCTTATAATGTAACAGTTCAGCTGAAGGATTCCGAAGGTGGAGAAACACTGGCCAGCGTGACGATTGATGGCTCACAGATAAAAGATAACGAACTGCTGAGTTTTGATCATACTCCAATCCATAATGCAAAAGGAAAGAAGCTGATTTATGAAATAAGTGCTCCTGAAGCGTCTGAAGAAAATGCCATTTCTATCTGGCTCGATTCAAAGAACAATGCAAATATCACACTTTTACCCATTACCTACCTTCCTCGTATCTCTATTGTATTTCATCCGCTGCAAACTGAACAAAACCTGGTACCCAACAGGTTCTTACAAACACCCTTTCCATATGATGAGGCCAAAGCCCTGCCGTGGGATATCACACCCGTTACAGATTATTCACCTTATTTTGGCATGATAAGAAAGCAGGCAAAAATTCTTAATCCTTCCAGTGATATCATGCTTGATAAAAAAACGGCCTATTAGATGAACAGACAGATGCAGGGCGGTATTCCGAAGGACTGGATGCACCTGGTTGTGGTGGCAATGGTTTCTGTCTTTTTTGCATTAATCTTTCTTTTGCTACCCATCCTCAAAACTAGAAAAGAGAATCATGAATGGGAAAACATGGCAGGTGATATAGTTTATTTTGCCTGTCTGGGCTGCGGATTTATTCTGATCGAAATTGTGTTCATCCAGCTGTTCTCGAAACTGATAGGGTTTCCGACCCATACACTGGTTGTCGTGATATCAACGATGCGTGTCTGCGCTGGAATTGGCAGTGCTTATAGTAAACGTCTACTTGAAAAGTCGAGCAGCCATACTTTTATTTTGCCATCATTATTGCCTACCTGGTTGCTTTTGTGCTGACGTTTGAATGGCTGTTCTATGCCTTGCTTGGACTCCCGTTAACAGGACGGATCCTGTCAGCCATAATGATGATAGCCGCGCTGGCCTTCCTGCTCGGCATGCCTTTCCCGATTGGCATAATGAGTCTGTCAGGTTCAAGCAACTATGCTGTGCCCTGGGTTTGGGCAATCAATGGTTTCTTTACAGTACTTGGTGGTTTTCTTGCTATTATAATCTCGATCGTAACGAGCTCTGCAGCCGTTCTGCTGATTGCTGCAGCAATATATGGAATAGCGATGATTGTCGCACGATCCCATAGCTACAGGCTTAAAAATGAAAAGTTCATACTGGAGAGTAAAGCAACCTGAGCTAATTCACAGTAGCTAGAATAGCCTGATCAAAAAAAGCTACGAATCCGAAGTTGACGGCGAGATGCAATGATCAGGCTTTATTCAGCTCTTTTTTTATTGAGATGAATAACCCACGGGTCGGGCCAGATGTGCAGCACATATCTGGGTTCTGTTTTCCATATTTCAACTTCATCTTGCCAGTCACGCCATGCCGGGTTCTTCAGTTGCTGTTTGTAAAATTGCTCGATGCCATTGATTAGTCCAAGACCCAGTAGCATCGAGGCGATAACAGCCCATGCTCGTATCGACTGAGCATCAGGCAAGGACCCAATAGATGCGAAGATGGTTATCAGGAGGAGTGCGCTGGGGACAAAAAAATAACGATCACCATGGGTAGGCATAAGGAAATCAATGTTATTTGGGCCGGCAATGCCAAAAATACTGGAGAAAATGAAAAGCAGCGTATAACTGGCCAGTAAATAGATGGCTACCTGTTTACGTAGCCTGTAGGCCAGCATGCCAACAATTGCGAGCCAAAGAACAGCCATCAGGCTACCAATAATAGAAAATGGTCTGCTTTCAGGTGGAATTGAAGCTGTTGCTTTTGTCGCCTGATGCATAAATTCGGCGAGATCTGTGTTGAATGTCAGGCCGAGCGACCTGATACTTGCAATCCACCCGAAGATATCTATGCTCGACAGGATATTACGTTCGGCATGTGCGGAGCTTGTCAAAATAAGAATCAACTGAATAATCGCTCCCATGCTCAATATCAGTGCCTGTATGGTTGCTTCTTTGTTGTCTCTGTCTTGATAGGCCCTGATCCAGAAAAGAGGTGTTAGCAGACACGAAAGAACACCGTTTAAACTACCTATGGCAAGCAACAAACGGAATGAATATTTTTTGAACAGCCCAGCGCCGATTATCGGCTCACACAATATTAACGCTGTTATTAGGGATGAGTAATATTGACTTCCATTTGCATTGAGCCAGATCTCGTATGTTCTTGGGGCGAATATAATTATGGCGCTGACAACAATCTTTTTAAGTGGAGTGTCCCATACTGATGAATTACCCCATGCGACGATGGCCAGTGCGGCAGAGATATTAGCCAGCCAGACAAGTGAAAAGGGCAGAGGAGCCATTTCCATTGGCATTGCCCGGCTAGCAATCAGTGCCGAAATATTGGATAGAATTAATTGATATTCCGGACGATACAGGAGTGTATCTATCCAGTCATTAGCATAGGCAAATTCAAAAAAATGGCGTCCATCTTCTGCCCAGAAACGCGGCTGTGTCAGTAATGACAAGTCCCGAAAAATCACAAGCAGGAAGGCCAGGCAAAAAATCAATAGAGGCAAATAACCTGACTTAATACCTGCTGAAGAAACAGTGCGTATTCGATCAACAATCTTTTCGCACAGGTTGCATGAGGTTCTCTTGTCAACCAAGGCAACCAGGTATAGCAGAAGGATAATTGAAACGAGCGCAAGCTGATGATAGAAGAACAGGCCTGTCAGCGTTGTAATCGTTAATACTACAGGCCATTTGCCAGCATACGTGCGTAGTGATAAGGAGCTCACATTATTTCCAGTGAATGAATTCTAGATTATTATTTTCTACTTTTTGCCTAAGGTCCTGGCCGGGGTTGACTACTATTCCGTGGTTGGCAATCTTTAATAATGGAAAGTCAGATTCATGGTCACTATAGGCAGCAAGGATCCTGTTATCAGCTCGATCCTCCAGCCATTGCTTAACTCGCTCGATCTTGACATCACCATAGCAGTTCCCGCCATCAAGACTACTTCCAAGCACGTCATTTTGCCAGCATGTTCTGGTACATATTATATGTTTAAAGCCGAGCATTTCAGCAAGCGGTTTGACATAAATATCAAGGCTGGCCGAAATTAGAACAAGGTCATTTCCTTTCTTCTGATGTTGTCTCAGGCATTCCATAGCATCCCTGTGAATACCTTTCATAAAAACGCGTTGAGAAAATGATATGGCCAGAGAATTGATGGTATTTCTGTCCTTTCCTGCCAGGATGGCGCTCAAAAATCGTTTTTTCAGCCAGGTATTGCTTTGTGTGCCAAATTTATGACGGAGGACGTCAACGCTTAGTAACGGTAATTGCAGCAATTTTAGCGGGTTTCGATAAATGACATAGAGCAGAAAGCGAACATACGTATCGTAGCGAGTAATCGTTCCATCCAGGTCGAATATGACAATAGTCGGGTCACTCTGACGAGGCTGTTTCATATAGCAGGTGTTTTACTGAATAATTCGTGTAGCCATGGTAAATCGACATACATTAACGAGATCATGACGACTGTTGTTATAAGCAATAAAATCATCAGCCCCTGGTTTTTGTAAAGCTTCTCCGGGTATTGCACCGGGCTGTCATGGTGAAACCCAATGTGGATATACCAGGCAATGACTGCTGCAATCAGAGGTATAGAAAGTATCAGCTCTGTGCGGTAGCGGATCAGGAAAATGCCAAAGAAAAGTCCAAAAGCTGCCACGTAGTAGATAATGCTGATCAGCAGTCGTTCTTCATTGTAATGTTGAAACGACTGGCGATACTCACCGGCCCGAACAGGATCGTTGATATGGCGATATTCAGCAAAGCGTTTTACCGCCATAAAAAAGGCACCTATCATCCAGTAAGCTAAAACTAATGATACAGGTGGAATCAGGGCAGTTCCTGTTGCATACCAGCCAAGCAGAAGGCGTAACGGGTTATTTAGTGACTCCGAAAGTACGTCAAGGTATGGCTTATCCTTAGTTCTGATCGGTTTTATGTTGTATATACAGCCCATTAACCAGAGTAATAATGCTGTTATGAAAAAGGCCGGGCCCAGGGCTAATGAACCGAAAACACCTGCCGCCCCAAGCAATATCCACTCAAAATAGGCAATCTTTACGTTAACCCGTCCGGAAGGAACGGGTCGTTTGCATTTAACAGGATGTTTTTTATCGGTTTCAGCATCCAGAATCTCATTCAGCACGTAGTAACTGGAAGCAATCAGCCCAACGAGTAAAAAAGCGAGTGCCAGCCTTGGCAGAAGTTCTACAGACCAGACACCATGATCCAGGTACAGGGCTATGACGATTCCCGGCAGCATGAATACATTCTTGAACCAGTGATCAATACGGGCTATCTGCAAATAGGGATTTTTAAAAAGAGGCATTACTACTTTCTACACGAATTCAATGGGTTGTTGCAGTGGTGGGGAAAAGAAATAAAGTATTTCATTTCTCTATATCAGAAAGGATCATACCATTTCTATTATCAGGCCTCCATATAATGGGGATGTTTGAAATTCATGTTTCTGAACATCTTTCATTTCCTGATAGTATTAATTGACAATAAACTGGGATTTTTGTCCGGCACTGGTAGAATACGCCACACTTTTTATTCGCCAGCTCTTTTCAGAAAAATGACTAAACGAACACGATTTGCACCTAGTCCTACCGGCTACCTACATGTTGGTGGGGCCCGAACTGCTCTTTTTTCCTGGCTACATGCACGAAAGCATGGTGGTGCTTTTATTTTGCGCATCGAAGATACTGATCTTGAAAGATCAACAGCAGAGTCAGTCAACGCCATTCTTGAAGGCATGACCTGGCTCGGGTTGGAATATGATGAAGGGCCGCTGTACCAGACTAAACGCTTCGATCGCTACAATGAAGTCATTGATCAGCTAATGGAACAAGGGCTTGCATATCGTTGTGACTGTTCAAAAGATAGACTTGATGCCCTGCGGGAACATGCGATGGCACACAAGGAAAAGCCTCGTTATGATTCCCATTGCCGCAACCGCAACATCGATCCGGATACCCCTCATGTTATTCGTTTTCGCAATCCGGATGATGGAGTGGTCGTTGTCGATGACATGGTCAGGGGCAGGGTTACATACAATAATTCAGAACTGGACGATCTCATTATACGGCGAACTGATGGCTCACCTACCTACAATTTAACCGTGGTAGTTGATGACAGTGATATGAATATCTCTGATGTTATTCGTGGCGATGATCATCTGAATAATACACCACGACAGATAAACATCCTGCAG
Source organism: Arenicellales bacterium (assembly GCA_029287915.1). Lineage (GTDB taxonomy): Bacteria > Pseudomonadota > Gammaproteobacteria > BMS3Bbin11 > BMS3Bbin11 > BMS3Bbin11. The sequence continues at coordinate 8,788 of JARFQE010000048.1, read as the reverse complement.
GCTCTCAATAAAGAGATTCCACGTTATGCTCATCTGCCTATGATTCTTGGCGATGATGGTACACGCCTGTCAAAAAGACATGGTGCCGTCAGTGTCATGCAATACATGGAGCAGGGTTTTCTTCCCGAGGCGTTGTTGAATTACCTGGTCAGGTTAGGCTGGTCTCATGGTGATCAGGAAATATTCAGCCAGGAAGAGCTTATCCAGCTGTTTGATATCGCGAATGTTAACAAGTCCGCGTCGAGCTTTAATACCGAGAAACTGTTGTGGTTGAACCAGCATTACATAAAGTCTGCTGATCCATATCATCTGGCCCATCTTCTCAGTCCGCACCTTGGACGCCTGGCTATCGATCCGACTGAGGGCCCTGACATCGTTGAAGTAGTCAAGGCGCAGCAGGAACGCGCAAATACCCTTGTCGAGATGGCTGAAATCAGTGAGTTTATTTACCGAGACTTTGATGAGTTTGACGAGAACGCAGCCAAAAAGCACCTGCGTCCGGTAGCCAGGCAGGCGCTTGAAGAAATGAAAAAATCACTGCAGGCACTCACTAGCTGGGATGTCGAGCACCTGCATGATTGTGTAGAACAAGTGTCGACGTCACTTGACTTGAAGATGGGTAAAGTTGCCCAGCCGCTAAGAGTGGCCGTAGTGGGGCGTGCAGCTTCTCCGGGCATTGATGTCACACTTTACCTGGTTGGAAAAGAGGCCTGTTTACGGCGTATCGACAAGGCACTTGCATATATCGAGAAACGAGAACAACAGGCAAAAGCATGACAGCAGAGGAAAAAGCGACACCAAAAAATTTCATTCGCCAGATTATTGATCAGGATCAGCTGAGCGGTAAATTCGGAAAAAAGGTTCATACCCGTTTCCCACCAGAGCCAAATGGGTATCTGCACATCGGTCATGCCAAATCGATTTGTCTGAATTTTGGTATCGCAAGAGATTACGGCGGTTTGTGCAACCTGCGTTTTGATGACACCAATCCCCATAAAGAGAATGTCGAGTTTGTAGAAGCTATCAAGGATGACGTCAAGTGGCTGGGCTTTGACTGGGGTGGCCGATTATTTTATGCCTCGGATTACTTTGAACAACTCTATGCCTTTGCTATTGAGCTGATTAAAAAGAACAAAGCCTATGTTTGTGATTTGTCTGCCGAAGAAACCAGGAAGTACCGTGGAACGCTGACTGAGGCTGGCACGGAAAGCCCATGGCGAAACCGTAGTGTTGAAGAAAACCTTTCTTTGCTGGCTGCAATGAAGGCCGGTGAGTTCGAGGATGGTTCCCGTGTATTGCGAGCAAAAATTGATATGGCTTCACCGAATATGAATATGCGTGATCCAACACTATACCGGATACGTCACGGTGTGATACATCATCAGACCGGTGAGGAATGGTGCATTTACCCGATGTACGATTACACCCACCCTATTTCTGATGCACTGGAAGGTGTGACGCACTCTCTGTGTACGCTTGAATTTGAGGATCATCGTCCACTGTATGACTGGGTACTTGATAATATCTCTGTCGATTGCCACCCTCAACAGATCGAGTTTTCCCGCCTTAATCTGCAATACACAGTGGTAAGCAAACGTAAGCTGACACTACTGGTCGAGCAGGGGGTCGTTGATGGATGGGATGACCCGCGTATGCCTACAATTGCAGGATTGAGGCGCAGGGGATATACGCCATCATCAATAAGGGAGTTCTCTGAACGAATAGGGATTACCAAGTCGGAAAATTCCATAGAAATGGGTGTGCTTGAATCCTGTATCCGTGAAGACCTGGAGCAAAGTGCACCGAGGCGGCTTGCTGTTTTAAATCCACTGAAAGTCATCATTGAGAATTACCCTGAAGGTAAAAGTGAACAGCTTGAAGCTGCAAACCATCCTAAAGACGATAGTATGGGAAGCCGTCGCATTCCATTTTCAAGGGAGATATTTATAGATCAGGCTGACTTTCGCGAATCGGCTAACAAAAAATACAAGCGCCTCGTTAGCGGTGGAGAAGTAAGGCTTCGCAATGCCTATGTGATAAAGTGCGAGAGTGTCATCAAAAACGATAAAGGCGAGATTATTGAATTACGTTGTAGCTATGACGCGGATACGCTGGGTTCAAACCCTGTTGGCAGAAAGGTCAGGGGTGTCATCCACTGGGTTTCAGCTGACCACGCGGTGAATGCCGAAGTTAGACTGTATGATCGATTGTTCTCACATCCATCGCCGGATACCAGTAAGGAAGAGGACTTTCTTGATTATATCAACCCGGATTCGTTATATATTGTAGCGGATGCGATGGTAGAACCTTCTTTGCTTGAAGCAAGTCAGACTGAGCGTTTTCAGTTTGAGCGTGAAGGATATTTTAGCGTCGAAAGACCTGCATCAAAGAATGGTGATCTGGTCTTTAATCGAATTGTCACACTGCGGGATTCGTGGGCAAAGATTGAAAAGCAGAGTTAAAGTTAAAAGTGGAAAGTTAATGTCTTCAGCTATGGTAATGTACAATTATAATTTACACTTGAAACTTGGGACTTGTAACTTTTTTTATAATTTTCATCACGTCTTTTGCAACAGCAGGTGCGGTGGTGAATTTTACACTGCGCACTTCTAACAGACCGGTAAATTCGCCGTTTGCTTCAATAGCCCTTATTCTGCTGGTTTTCGCAAAGTTTAGTTGACCGTTGGCGGGATCATCATCAAGAGGCAGCCAGCCCCATTGCCAGCCGGTTATGTTTTTGTCATTGATGGAACCGGCGGGCAGGACAGAATTAATCGCATCCAGGTAGCGTCTGCGGTCATATTGACTAATTGTCAGGTCGCCATCGACGTTATTTTCAGACTCGTAAAAGGTACCGATAGCACTACCATTTTTATTTGGTAAAAAAAACAGATGACGATTGGCGCTATTGAACCTGGCGTCCCTGTCCTGGACATTGTCGCGATATTTCAGGCCAACTGCATATTCCTCGAACAGGCGCTTATCGATTTGCATATTAACGGCACGTGACCAGTACTGCTTCATTGGTTGATAAGCTGGCAGGCTTTTACCAAGCTTTTCTGAACATTTGCCGGATGTATCAATGACTATATGACCTTTGATGGATACAGGTTTGTCTTCGATCTGTCTGATGCATCTCAGACCTGTTACTTTCCCCTGCTGGTGCAATAGTTCACTGGCCTCAGTCCTGTTCATGATTACTGCTCCGTTCTCTATCGCTGAATCAAGCAGCTTGCTGGCGAGATGTCTGGCATCATTCATTACTGCTTCATACCAGAGAGCGGCACCGTTCAGTTTATTTTCACTGAATACCGGCAGTCTGTTTATCAAGTTTTTCCTGCTTAATACCTTGCCGCCAGGGATATGCTGCTGCCTGCTTATCTGCATATTTCTATCAACACTAATGAGGTCATTAACAAGCAGGGCAATGCGCATTATGACAGGGCCGTTTATGCCCCAGCCGTTTAATGGCGTTATGAATGGAGTGATGTCTATGTTTTCAGGAGAGATTTGCTGAAAATAACGCCTTGAATAAATCGATCGACGCATTCTCCTGAGATTTAGATGCTGCAAATAACGCAAGCCGCCATGCAGAACATTCAGGCTGTTGGCCGAGGTACTCGAACAAAAGTCATCTTTCTCAAGCAGCACGGTGCTAAAGCCTGATTTTGAACATTCCCTGGCGATTACTGCACCGTAAATACCGCCGCCTACTATAATGACATCATAGGTCTTTTTATCATTAAACAGGCCGTGTTTATCCATTGTCAGCTTTTTCCAGCTTGTTGTAGATCTCTATCAGATTATCCTTAAAGGCCTGGTATGAGTACGATTCGTCTGCATCCTGTCTGGCTTTATCAACCAGCTGATTTGCATAAAGTTGATTGCTTAACACTTTGTTGATGCCGTCTGCAATGCTTACGGGCTCTGGGTCTACCAGGCAGGCATTATTATTATCCAGTATCTGGGTATGTGAAGGGATATTTGTAGCGATGACAGGAACACCGGCAGCGAGGTAGGAGTAAATCTTCATCGGTGTGTTAACTCCTTTTTCTCGTGGAGAGATCAGACAGTCAGCCTGCCTCAGGTAGTCCTGTAACAGCTGAACCGGACGAGGACCGAGAAAAACAACTTGCCTGTCAACACCCAGTGTCTCGGCCAATTTCTGGCAACGTTCTATGTCAGCCTGGATACCACCAATAATCATGAATGTAATATTATCAGAAACGTTCCTCATCGCCTCGATGACCATGTCTACGCCCTGGTAGTGTTCCAGGTTTCCGATATATAGAATGAGCTTGCGATCTTTCTCGATCAGTGTTTTCAGGTCTTCAGCTGATTCTCCTGTATCATTTTCTATCTCGAGTACAGTATCGGTCAGCAAATCAACAGGAGTGCCAGATCCATAGGAATTGGCTTTGTCTACCAAAGCCTGGCAGACAGCTATGACTCGGTCCGAGTGCCTGATTGCCAGACCTTCAGACCAGTTCAGCAGGCCTTTTAGCCTGCGTAATATGTGCCATTTCTCGAGTAGTTGATCTGCCATCGATGAGTCCATGTCATAGATGACGCGTGACCTTTTTATCGGTGCACAGAGCAGTGCTATATAAACGGATTCTTCGACCGCGTGAATCACATCGTAACGCTTAGTCAGCACTTTCCACAGCACGGCAGAAATCATAAGAAAATCATAGAGAAGTTTTTTTATTGAAAAACCAACCGGCACCTGTCCAATCAATGGAATACTCCAGACGCGTAAGATCCGCGTGTTCGGTATTTCGATGTCTTTCCCTTCCGGGAAGGTCATCAGGTCGATTTGATGGCCAGCTTCACCCAGTACCGATGCCAGGTTGCGGATGGCGATAGGCGTGCCGCGCTGGGTATAAAAAGGTTGTGGTGCAAGTATCAGGATTTTCATGAAGCGTGGGATTCGACTAATGTCCTGGCACGCAGGGTTGCCTGTTTAAACGTAGCATCAGCTGGTCTTTGATAAAACGCAATGTGGAAACGCGGTTTCCATAATAATGATTCTCTGTCTGCTGAAGTAGTCTGTTTTTCAGTTCGGCAACAGCCTCAGCTATATCAGATGGGAGTTCCATTATCATGCCGGCATTGGCAACCCTGTGCTGTTCATAGCCTATCGGCAGCGGGTCTGTGCCATACAGGCAGTTATAACCAGACTCTCTTGCTATTCTGAATTGTCCGGGTTGTGGCCACAGGGCAGGGCGGGCAGAGATATCGGCAATCGCAAGTTTGCCGGGCTCGTTGTCATTCAAAATTTTCTCAATAATTGCTCCTCGGCTACCAAGCCATTTCCCAACACCCCATGGCAGTACTGCGATGCCAACATTTTCATTGATCTGATCAATAATGGACTGTATGTCTCGTCCATCGTCATAGGTCTGGTCACTGAACAGGGCAAGTACTTCAAGCCCCTGTTTGGTAATCACCTGCCGACCTGCGACAATAATAATGTTTTGATTATCACTGCGCAGAAGGATCGCGGGCTGTTTCGCGATCTCGCTCAGCGACCATCCGGCTATGGGTTTTTGGGTTTTGAGCTGATCTTTCAGGTATTGAAAAAAATTAAAGCCACGACTTTCCGTCAAACAGAGAATAAGATTAGCACCGGGACCTGACCTGTTGCTATTAAGATATGCCTCGTTAAGCAGCGTTCCTGGTTCATAGCAATGATAGACATGAACATGTGTATCTATGTGATATTGCATTATTTGCGATCCCTTAGTTCTTTTTAGCTAATGAGTCTGCAACATTGTGCAATATTTGCTTACCATTGACGTTCTGGATTGCTGCTGTATCCGTTACAGATATGTCATATCTTACTGATCTTTCTGGAATATCATTGTTCTTAATTCCCGGCAGTGAATAAATGTTTTTCCAGATCATGATAGACAGGGCCAGCATCAGGGTAAGAGATAACAGGCCCGGATTGCCCCAGATCAGAACAACAGCTATGGCAAACAATGCAAAAACTATCTTTATCGTTGACGCAGTAATTTCATATTTATTCTGATAAAGAAATAAAATTTCGTTACTGCCTGATGGCACTTCAATCGCCATCAGCTGACCGTTCGCGCGGTAAACTTTTGCTGCTTTATCGTTGATTGTTGCCTGCCAAAATTTGTTGTAACTATAGGGTATCAATACGATTGATTCTTCAGGTGTGATCGCCTGGAATGTAAGCTTGTTGACCGAGGTCTTCAGGTTCATAATGGAACAGTCGACAGGTAACGGCCCGGCAGAAACAGGTAAATCACTGCCAATGGCTGGTCGGTCAAATCTATCAAGCGCATCTATAAGCACCGAAGTGATGGTTTTTTCTGCAGGGATCTTTATATAGTCAGAAGCACAGTAAACGCGGGGCAGATTATCCAGTATTCGATAGATGAAGTTTTTATTATAAAAATGAACTAGCTCGGCTTTATCGGTTTCAAGTTTTTCATCACTGATAATATATTTAACATTCAGTTGTCTCAGAATATCAAGGTTACCGCCGTTAAACAGATACAGTATGCCATTCAATGTGATCCTGGCTTCGCCATAAACACTTTTAATAAATTTTAGATAGTCGGTTGAAGCGACAGTGAGATAACCACCAATAGTTGGCAGAGAATAGTAACTCAGGATGTTCGGATGATAAATCGGTGTTTTTGCCAAAACAGCTACCCTGAATGTGTCAGGATCACTTAACAGGTATTGTATGGTTTTATTTTCCGGAAAGATGCGGGAGTTTCTCATCCGGGTATTGAAATCATAGGTGACAGCAAATAGATCAGCTACCGATACAAGTATGATTGCATAGGCTATTAATTTAGTTCGTTTACTAAGCACAGCAACAATCACCAGCAAGGCGAATAGCGCGAGGATGGAATACGAATAGCCGAACTTTTGTATAGAAAAATCACTATAGAAGATGTATGCAAAGATCGGCAGAGAACAGAATAGTAAGACAGATATTGCAATCTTCAGGTACTTTTTTTCCATGATGTCATGGAGCAGATGAGAAAAACCAAAAGCGGCGAATATACAGAGCAGAAAAATCAGTATTGTCAGTATCCGACTATAAGTTCCGGAACCGCCAAATGGAATTAGCTTGTAGATGCTCATTACCACCGGGTCGCCATAGAAGAAACCAACCAGGAACAAGAAAAGAAACAGCAATACATAAAAGAGGCGTTTGTCTTTTACTAGCTTATGACCCGTTATTGAATAGAAAGACAGAAAGAGACCCAGCACCCCATAATAAACACCGCCTTCTACAATATTCTGTGTAAGCTCCTTGTCATAGCCTTTTCCCCAGATTCCGCCGAGGTAATCGGGCGAGAAAAAGCGCTTCAGTTCGTTTATGTCTGGTGTGATGTTTTTAAATAATTCATAGAGAGTTGAAAACGCAATGTTAAGTTCTGTATGACGCTCCCTGAAGCCCTGTGTCCCGCGCAGGCCAAATTTTAAATCGTTGAGTTCTGACAGGATATCTGCGACCAGAATAGTCACTGCAATAACATAAACACCATTGACCACCATCCATTTTGTAAACCTCTCTGTGGCTGATCTTGATCGATCAAGTCCGATGTAAAGAGTATTAAACAGGCCGATGAAAAAGTAGTAATAAAGTACAATCTGAGTGTAGCCGCTGGTGTAGAACAGGAGGTTGACCAGAATCAGACCTATGACCAGGTTTGGAGGAAAAACCCGCCTGCATTTTATCAGCTGGATATTGAGTAGCAGTAACAGCGGCATCCACAGCTGAGTAGCGAGGTGTTGTGGAAATTCAAGCCAGACAATCTGGTGCAGGTTATAGGTCCATAGTATACCAGCAAGTATCGCACCGAGTCGGTTGACTCCCATGCTGCCCAGCAATAAATACATAAAAAATCCGGCTAGTGTCATCCTTAGCCAGATTGACCAGTCCATGGCCGCAGGAGTATCAAGGAATAGCTGCGGTAAGCTTGTAATGAATGCGCCCGATTTTCTGCCTGTGTAGGATGATCCACTGAAAATATAGGGGGTGAAATCAAAGTTGTGCCCCTGCTTGAAGAGTTCCCAGTTGAGTTTTCTTTCCGGGTAATGGGCAAAGGGCGAATCGCTCAGTACCGGCTGGTGTACACCTTTGTATTCAAACTCAGTATTAAAACTTGGCTGGGCAAGCAGAATATCAAAAGCACCGAGGCTTTTATTTGAAAACAGTACGTCATGTAAAAATACAGCGGCCAGCAGTGGAAAAATGATTAGCGCAAAGCGATGAACTGATGCTCGATCTTTTAGTTCAGAAAAGCTTATCTGCAGGTAATTTTTTATTCTATTTACCATTGGCTATGTATAACTGGCCTTCACGTGTATGGTCTTTAGCTAAAGCCGCTCATTATATGCAAAAAATAGTGTAAATGCTTTATATGGCGGGCTTTGCAGATGAATTACAATGATTCGACGCATATTTGTTACAAAATAGGAAAAGTACTGGACAAATACGCCTTCTTTCACTAATATTTCGCCCTCATTTTTGGGGCCATAGCTCAGCTGGGAGAGCGCAACACTGGCAGTGTTGAGGTCGGGAGTTCGATCCTCCCTGGCTCCACCAGATTGAAGAAAAGTTCCTATGTCCCCATCGTCTAGTGGCCTAGGACACTGCCCTTTCACGGCGGTAACAGGGGTTCGAACCCCCTTGGGGACGCCACATTGCCTTGTAATTCATTGAATTATAAGAATAAATCAAGCCCTGTGTTTTTCTAAAAAGCACGGGGCTTTTTAATGCCTTGATTTTATTCAA
>JARFQE010000006.1 GCA_029287915.1 Arenicellales bacterium | reverse complement strand
GAAATCAGGCTGCGTGAGCGCGAGACACTACTACGCCTCGCCAAGGCCGGCGAGTATCGCGATGAGGACACCGGCAATCACGTAATACGCATGGCGAGATACTCCAGGATCATTGCGGAAGCACTGGGCTTTTCCGCAGATGATGCAAATGTAATCGAGATGGCAGCACCGATGCATGACATCGGAAAAATCGGCATCAAGGATGAAATCCTGCTGAAGCCGGGCAGGCTGACCACAGAAGAATTCGAGATCATGAAAAGCCACACCCGTATCGGCTACGAGATTCTCAAGGACAGTCCATCAAAGTTTCTGCAAATGGGAGCAGTCATTGCTCTTGGTCACCACGAGAAATTCGATGGTACAGGTTACCCCTCTGGCAAAAAGGGCGAGGATATTCCAATAGAGGCACGGATTGTTGCAGTAGCTGATGTCTATGACGCCCTTGTTTCAGAGCGGCCCTACAAGCATGCCTGGTCAGTGCAAGCTGCGTTGGAGCACATGGAAAGCCAGAGGGGCAAGCATTTTGACCCTCAGTGCCTCGACGCATTCAAGAGTCAGATTGATTCAGTAACAAAAATACAGAATATGCTGCCTGATTACCCAGTAGCCGCCCAAAAGTAATGAATACAATTCCTCAATAATGTAGTCATGACAATAAAAGCACTAGGCAATCTTTGGAAAATCTTTGAATTTCCTAACGTAACAGCCGTTGGTGATTTTCAGCAGGCGGTCATCAGGCTCGTCATTCTTGCATCAATAACGATCTACTTCTCACTCCATTATTACCTTGCTGGCGAAGCCAATATACTTGAACAACCCATTGGTCTTCTTACTACATATGACGCGATATCTGTACTAATACTTTTCTCGTTCAAGCCTTTTCCAAACGTATCGCATTTTCGTCGTTCATTTACACTTGTTGCAGATCTTTCACTGCTATCTGCCACGCTGTTCATTGGCGGTGCTGCTGCAACACTCTGCTTCTCCGTATACCTCTGGCTTATCATTGGCTATGGTATGCGTTTTGGCCAAAAGTATCTGGTCGCAGGCACTATTATTGCCGCAACCCAGTTCAGTATCGTCCTTCTAACAACGGAATACTGGATTGAGCAACGCATAGCTGGACTCGGGTTACTCATTGGCATGATTGTATTACCTATATTCTTCTCGGTCCTTCTAACTCAGTTGACAAAAGCAAAAGCACAAGCGGAAGAAGCCAACAAGGCAAAAAGCCATTTTCTTGCCAACATGAGCCATGAGATAAGAACCCCGCTGAATGGGGTAATTGGCATGAGTGACTTGATCATGGAAACCAAACTGACAGGAGAACAGGAAGAGTATGCAAAAACCATGCAATCATCCGCAAAGACTCTTCTTGTACTGATTGAGGACATTCTCGACATATCGAAAATCGAAGCCGGCAAGTTCACTATCGAAGAAACTGAATTTGATTTACACAAACTCGTAAATACAACCATCGCCATGATGAAAAATCAGGCCACTACAAAATCACTTGATTTATCATCACACATAACGCCATCTACCCCATTCCTTTTATATGGTGATCCCCACCATTTACGACAGATTTTTATAAACCTGATCGGTAACGCAATAAAGTTCACAAATGAAGGCAACATTGAACTTAATGTGTCTACTGTTAGTGAAGAGGCAGGTACAGTACTACTAAGATTTGAGGTATCTGACACCGGCATAGGTATACCTCCAGAAGCACAGGACAATATATTTATGAGTTTCACACAGGCCGACACGTCAACAACCAGGAAGTATGGCGGTACTGGCCTTGGTACGACTATATCCAAACAAATTGTTGAATTAATGAACGGCAGGATAGGACTTCACAGCACCCCTGGCGTTGGGAGTACATTCTGGCTGGAAATACCATTCAAAAAACAAGAAGTCAGCCTGTTAGACCCAGATACCAATTCACTGAATAATCTTAATATTCTTGTGCTGAGCACGAACGGCAATGAGTTTATCAGCGAGTCACTATCAAGCTGGAATATTCACTTCACGACCATAAACACACCGGCTTCCGCTATCACAAAACTATCTGAATCATTATCAGGCAATAATCCATACAATCTATTTATCATAGACAGGAAAAACCTTGGCATTGATGCAAAATCAGTTGCCCAGATGGCTAAGGCTGAGAGCGGAATACAGAACATCCCTCTAATATCTTTCTGTGACAATGAACCAGATTGCAATGAGGAAGATCTTATATCCTCCGGATACGCGCAAGTAATTACTGCACCTTATGACAAAAGCACATTTTACAATGCCATACATGCAACCTGCATAGGTGATATTGACTTTGAAGGCGTTACAAAATTATCTGATTATTTTAAACCTGATAATATCAACTTTATAGCACTAAACATTCTAGTCGCTGAAGACAATCCAACGAATCAGATTGTCATATCCAAAATCCTGGAACATGCAGGACACAATCCAACTGTCGTGGAAAACGGGCAAGAAGCGCTGGACACTTTAGATAGCTCAGACTTTGATCTGATTATCATGGACATGCAGATGCCTGTGATGGGCGGCATTGAAGCAGCCAAGCTGTATCAATTCACAACACCAAGCGAGGAAAAAAGGCCCATAATAATTCTGACAGCAAATGCCACAAAAGAAGCGATGCAGCAGTGTCAAGATGCGAATATTGATGCATACCTGACCAAGCCAATCAACGCAAAAAAACTTCTTCAAACGATAAGCACGATCTCAGGCGCCAATACTGCAAACATAAAATTAAAAACCAACACTACTGCGAGTAATACCGCCACTTTCACAGAAGACGAACCCGTACTTGACTATGATACGCTCTCCAGCCTTGAATCTATTTCAGATAATCCTGAATTCATCTGCAATCTTATAGAGAATTACTTATCTGATACGGAACAACTGCTAGATGATATGCAATCATCCTTGGTAACGAACAACCATGAAGCATTCCTCGGTTATGCACACGCATTGAAAGGGAGTTCCGGCAGCGTAGGAGCCACTCGACTTTACGAGATATGCAATGAGATCAATGAAAGTAACGATTCTGCAGCGCACATAAGAGACCTGAGAGAGGCCTTCAGAATGTACGACAAAACCAGGGAGAAGCTAGTAGAGTACACCAATAAAATCAGTAAAACCGCCTCACTGAAGTAAACCGCCCTGAATCTAACAGAGACTCCATTTCTTGAAAGTATGGAGTTATTAACAATCCGCAAAATATTCACTGGAAGTCCACGAGCGTAACGTAAGGTTCAACCGGGTACGTAGCACCATCGGAACCCGGGGACGAACCTGCGTACCCAGTTGTGTATAAATCGATACGTGCGCTAGCGTCTGATCACCAGACTTTCCGAGAGACGACCAGTTCAGGATACTACTATGATCGCTGTCGACTATACCGTGCCGCGTTACAGCTGATCAGGAGCTCCCGGTAGGTTCAGTCCTGACTAACACGATGTTGTCCCAATCGAAAACCGGCGAGCCGTTTCAGACTGGTCGGCTTAACAATATTTTCTATACACGTCCTTGAGCATGAACTTGTCTTGCT
>JARFQE010000135.1 GCA_029287915.1 Arenicellales bacterium | reverse complement strand
CACGAATACCCTGTTTAGCCTTGTTTATAAGTCGCGAGCTGAGTTCATTTCCCAGTCCATCAGCGTGAACGATATAGAACTGCACGAGTATGTAATCTTCAGCTTTTTCAAGGCCATCGAAGATAGAATCAAACGTTGCTTCTCCGTCAATCAGTAATTCGCAGTCATTACCGTTCAGCAGCGGCAGGCGCGCGAGCCTCTCTGCTGCACGGGTCTCAGGGTGTGTATCACCGTAACTGGATATAAAGGGCGCATACGAATCCTTTAGCTGTTGCGGGATTTGTTCAGTGACGTCAGATGCAGCCCTTCGTGCAAGTTCATAACCATCAAACTTACGCCTGCCAAATATCCAGTAGGCAGGAACGGCAACCGGTGACAGGGTAATCAGTGACAAGGCCCAGGCGATCGCACCCTGGGAAGTCCGTGCGTGCATGACAGCATGTACTGAAGACATGATGCCGAGAAGGTAAAACAGAGAGAAGCTGATGGCTATTATTTGCATTTGAGCGAAGAGTTGAAAATTGTTCTCTCTTCCTTCGGCTATTGCTTATGGAAACATGGTATTCTAGCTGGCCCCAATGTTTCCCATGATATTGGGGAAGGGGCTCAGATAAGCAGATGATTAACCAGAGTTTCAGCTACTTGGGGGCTGCACTCGTTTTAGAAACTCCCACAACGGTACTGCCGTGAGGCCACCTACCATGCCGGACACGTAATCGGGCAGACTAAAATTGAACACAGAACGCCAGATATAGCCGACGACAAAGCTGACGACTACCATTGCTACCAGTGTAATCAGGGATCGTTGCCAGAAGGGCATAATAATTACCTCTTTGGTTATAGTTTTGTTCATACTAAGTCAATCATGCATGGTTGGACAAGACTAAAATTCAACGATGAAAGCAATCAAGAATTGATGCTGTATACCTAACAGCTGAGAATTTTAGCGACCTCAGATATCAAGTATTGTAGTTTTCTCGAAAACATAGTCATCTATATGTGCTTCAACAAGATATTCTTCATCTATAATATCAATATCATAATTCGAAATAAGAAGGAGTAATAAGGAGGCGTTAAGAATAATAAAATAGAATAATAACTTAGGGGAAAATGCTCAATCTAGTGACTGTCGTCTCTATGTTCATCTGATCACATTTCAGACCAACAAGCCGGCAGGTATCAGCAACAAACTTTTGCAACATAACTAAACTAAAACCCTGAAGGGAAACATAATCATGGCCTATAAACCTATCATTCTGGCATCTGCGATATCAATCGGGCTGGTCGGACTGGCTGCAGTGCCCGTGCTGGCAAAGGACAACCCGGGAAAAGGCATAGGAGCCAACATTCCTGATGCAGTCACCGATGCCGATTTTCGAACTTCTGATGCAGCAAAAATAGAACTGGGACGACTGCTTATGTTCGACAAGATACTGAGCGGCAATCAGAACATTTCCTGTGGCACCTGTCACCATGCCCTGACCGATACCGGTGACGGGCTGTCGCTACCGGTAGGCGAGGGAGGTGATGGACTCGGTAAAAGTCGCAACACGCAAGACGGTGAAGCAACTGATATACCTGAGCGTGTGCCACGCAACGCGCCGCCGGTATTCAACCTTGGTGCACATGAATTCAAGGTGTTATTCCATGATGGCCGAGTAAGCGTCAATATGGATCCGGAATTTGACAACAACAGTCATTGCGAGACGCCTGCCGGTGATGATCTTCCGGACGGACTGGAAAATGTACTGGCCTGCCAGGCCATGTTCCCGGTCACCTCGGGTACCGAAATGGCGGGTCAGGACGATGGTCTGGGCGGCGAGAATCCTATAGCCATTGCTGCAGCCGCAGGTAATCTTGCCGGACCCGGTGGAGTATGGCAACAGCTTGCCGAGCGCCTGCGGGCGATTCCGGAGTATGTGACTTTATTTGCAGCTGCCTTTGATGACGTCAATGATGCTGCCGATATCACCTATGTTCACGCAGCCAATGCGATTGCCGCGTTTGAAGGTGCCAACTGGCGTGCAGACAACAGCCCCTTCGATCGCTATCTTCGTGGTGACAAAAAAGCCATGACCAGGAATGCCGTAGAAGGCATGAAGCTGTTTTATGGTGGTGACAGCAACGGCCAGGCCTGCGCTGACTGCCATAGTGGAAAGTTCCAGACCGACCACGATTTTCACGCCATCGCCATGCCGCAAATCGGTGCCGGTCGCGGCAGTGACAGCAATCCAACCGATGGAATTGATGATCATGAAGATTTCGGCCGCGAGCAGGTGACCGGTGATGCTGCTGATATCCTCAAGTTTCGCACACCCAGCCTACGCAACGTTGCACTAACGGCACCTTATGGCCATGCCGGTGCCTACAACACACTGCGAGCCGTGGTTGAACATCACATTAACCCGGCATATGCAGTACAAAACTACGATCAGTCGCGGGCCGTGCTGCCGCCGGATGATGATCTCAGCCCGCTGGATTTCCTTGTCATGGACGATCCTGACCTCGTCAACTACATCGAGATTCATAACGAACTGGAGCCATTTACCTACTTACCGCAGGACGTCGACCTGATCATCGAGTTCCTGCATGCCCTGACCGATCCGTCCAGTATTGATCTACGTGACGACCAGCCATTTACTGTACCCAGTGAGCTTCCGCTGGCAGACTGAAAATGCCTCAGGCAGCCCAGAAAATGGGTGCCGTTTTGATTTGGTTTGTAGGATCCCTGATTTTTCAATTCTGGCCAAGCCGATCATGCCCAGGAGAAAATTCGATTCACGGTGAATCATCCCGATACTGTTTTGTAGTAAACGACTGACCAAACAGCAGTGCAGTGTGAATCAACAGGCGTTCCACTGAACTTAGTTGTTTGCGCTCTGCCAGCACCTGCCTGGCCATTTCCGGTTCGTCGGTGATGATGCCATCGACACCG
>JARFQE010000058.1 GCA_029287915.1 Arenicellales bacterium | reverse complement strand
GAGCCTTTTGGGCTGACAATTCTAGAAGCGGCTGCAAGTGGCCTGCCGGTTGTTGCAACAGAGAATGGCGGGCCTGTTGATATCATTTCAAATTGTAAATGTGGGACGTTGGTCGATCCGCTGGACAAACAGGATATTACCCAGGCATTGCTTAGTTATCTCACCGATAAAAGTAGCTGGAATCGTATTTCACAAAACGGTATCAATGGTGTTCGAAAACATTACGCCTGGCGAGCGCATGCAGAAAATTATCTGGAAAAAATCAGCAAGCTGGAAGCCAGGTATGAAACTCTACCCGAAGACAGGCCCTTGACGAAAGCTATACGCTATCGTGACCGCGCTATTTTTACCGACCTGGATCAGAATCTGATTGGCAATCCAGCTGCTTTGCAAAAACTCAGTGAAGTGATTCTTGAAAACCGTAAATGTGTGTCATTTGGTTTAGCTACAGGTAGAAGAATAGACTCGGCTTTGGCTGTTATGAAAAAGTATGGAATTCCGAGACCTGATATTTTGATCAGCAGCCTCGGAACTCGTATTCATTATGGACGAAATCTGACAGAGGATGATTTCTGGGCCGATCACATTGATCATGACTGGGCGCCACGACGCATCAGTAGATTACTGGACAATTTACCTGGCCTCAAGAGACAGCCAAAATCGGAACAGTCACCCTACAAAATTTCCTACTTTTACAATGCAGATGAGGCACCGAGCCAACAGGAAATTATCAATTTACTTCGCCAGGAAGAAGTCACTGCGAATGTCATACTTTCGTTTGGACAATTTCTCGATGTAATTCCATCTCGCGCTTCCAAGGGACAGGCTCTGCGTTACGTGGCTCAGCGCCTGGAAATACCCCTGGAACATACCCTGGTTGCAGGTGGATCCGGTGCTGATGAGGATATGATGCGCGGCAATACCCTGGCAGTCGTTGTGGAAAATCGTCATCATGAAGAATTGTCACAACTCGATGATGTCGAGCGCATCTATTTTGCTGGTCAACCCTATGCTTCTGGCATTATGGAAGCACTTGAGCACTATGATTTCTTTGATGCGTGCAGGGTGCCTGATGCCTGATAAGTTGCTGATATGCACAGACATGGATCGCACCTTGATTCCCAATGGACCACAAGCAGAATCTCCACTGGCGCGTCAGTATTTTTCCAACCTGGTTAACAGGCCCGAAGTGTTATTAACTTATGTTACTGGTCGTCATCAGAAGCTGGTAGAGGAAGCCATCCACAATTACTGTCTTCCACTACCGGATTTCGTCATTGGCGATGTTGGCACAACGATTTATCATGTCGAAGATGCAACAACCTGGGAGAGACAGCTTGGATGGGAAGATCATATCGCGCAGGATTGGTGCGGTAAAACGCACGCGGATTTAAAGGATTTGCTAAATGATATTCATGTGCTTCAGCTTCAGGAATCATCCAAGCAGAACCATTTTAAACTGAGTTACTATGTTCCTCTTGAGGCAAACAGCCAGGCATTAACTACGTTGATCGAACAACGGTTTAAAGAAGCTGATATTAAGGCCAGGCTCATCTGGAGTATTGATGAACTCGAGGGTGTTGGCCTGCTGGATGTATTGCCAGCGAATGCTTCGAAATTTCATGCCATTGAAGCGTTAATGAAAATGCATGGATTTACTTACGAAAATACAATGTTTAGTGGTGACAGCGGCAATGATATCGAAGTCCTCGCAAGTCCCATTGCGGCTGTGCTGGTTGCCAACAGTCAGCCAGATGTGCGAGAGCTCGCTACCTTGCTTGCCAATGAAAATGGCCACCCTGACAAACTGTACATAGCTGGGGGTAATTTTCACGGCATGAATGGTAATTACACTGCCGGCATTTTGGAAGGGATTGTTCATTATTACCCCGATACAATAGACTGGATATTGAATGACAGCATAAACGAGACATTATGAGTGAAGAGTTGTGTGTTTTTGGCGAGGTTCTATTTGATGTTTTTCCTGATGGTAACCAGGTATTAGGAGGCGCCCCTTTCAATGTTGCCTGGCATTTGCAGGCGTTTGGTCAGTCTCCGTTTTTTATTAGCCGGGTTGGCAATGATCCACAAGGGAATAAAATTCGCCAGGCGATGCTTGACTGGGGAATGGACACGTCTGCATTACAGACAGACGATAATTTACCTACCGGAATCGTCAATATCGAACTGAAAGATGGGGAGCCAAGTTATGATATTGTTGAGCCCAGTGCCTACGATAATATCGATACTGTCTTTCTTGAAAACAGTTGCAGAGTGGTTTATCACGGCAGTCTGGCCTTGCGCAATAAACAGTCTGAAAAGGCATTGCATCATTTATTGAGGACTGACCCACCGCTTGTGTTCATCGATGTCAATCTCAGATTACCCTGGTGGCGCAAAGAATCAGTGCGAGAAATGCTGCACCAGGCTCATTGGGCCAAGCTTAATACTGAAGAACTGGATTTGCTTTATCCTTCAGACAAGGAGACCAGACACCAGTTGACTGACTTTATCAGTGACTATAATTTACAGGGTGCTGTCCTCACTCATGCAGAAAAAGGCGCCGAATTATTAACATCTGATAATGAACATTATTCAGTTGAACCCTCAAAAAGCCTTATAATCACTGATACTGTCGGAGCTGGCGATGCTTTTACATCAGTCGTGATTACGGGATTGAAAAATAACTGGCCGCTATCTGCAACAATACAAAGAGCTCAACAGTTTGCCTCCGCTATCGTGCAGCAACGTGGTGCGATTGTTAATAACCAGGCATTTTATCTCGACTTTCTGAAAGACTGGGAGCTGATCTAGAAATCAAACTGAATACGCATGTACGAACAAGTATCTCATTCATTACTCAACCAGATTCTCCATGATATTAAACCGGAGATCCGTAAGCGTAATCTGCTTCGGTTTTATACGCGTCTGGGTGCAAACTTTTATGCAATTCATTCCCTATTTACGCACCTTTATGGTAAACGTCCTGATTTTCTGGAGCAGATGGTCAAACTTGTTGAAGTATTGGCTAGCCGGTACATCGAACGCTCAGACGAGCTTGAGGATCTTGATATTGAACGCGAGCTGAATCATAACTGGTTCCTGGATCAGAACTGGGTTGCAATGGCTCTGTATGCCGATGGTTTTGCAGACAATCTTAATGGCCTGAAAACTCATTGTTCACACCTTCAGGAGCTGGGCGTTAACATGCTACACATTATGCCGATGATGAAATGTCCAGAGGGTGCCAGCGATGGTGGCTACGCTATCAGTGACTTCAAGGCAATAGATGAGCGTTTTGGCACATTGGAAGACTTACAGGGACTGGCTGAACACTTACGTAAACGCGAAATGCTGTTAACGCTTGACGTTGTTGTTAATCACACATCAGACCAGCATGCCTGGGCAAAAAAAGCCAAACAGGGCGATAAAAAATACCAGGATTATTTTTACACCTTTCCTGACCGTGACATACCTGACATGTTTGAAGAGTCCATGCCAGAAGTTTTCCCGGAAACATCCCCTGGCAATTTTACCTACGATGAAGCAATGAATCGATGGGTAATGACAGTATTCAATGACTATCAATGGGATCTGAACTACAGCAACCCTGAAGTATTTATCGAGATGGTCGATATTACCCTGTTCTGGGCTAACCAGGGTGCAGATATCATTCGTCTCGATGCTGTTGCCTATCTCTGGAAAAAAATCGGAACCATCAGTCAGAATGAACGCGAAGCTCACCTGATTTTGCAGCTCATGAAGGACTGCTGCCAGGTAACTGCACCTGGCGTTTTATTCATTGCTGAAGCCATTGTTAATCCAACAGAAATCATCAAGTATTTCGGTGAAGATGCGGTAATTGCAAAAGAATGCGAAATCGCCTACAACGCTACCTTCATGGCATTGTTATGGGATAGTGTCGCAACCAAGAATGCAAAACTGCTCACACAAGGCATTAAAAGCTTACCTAATAAGTTAAATCGCGCTACCTGGCTTAACTATATTCGATGTCATGATGATATCGGACTTGGTTTCGATGATGTGGCTATTGTCGCAGCTGGCTATGAACCCGTTTCTCACCGCAAATTCCTGCTGGATTATTTTACAGGTAATTATGAAGACTCTATTTCCAAGGGTCTTCCTTTTGGGCGCAACCTGAAGACTGGTGACGCCCGCATTTCGGGCTCACTGGCTTCACTTGTCGGTCTTGAAGTAGCCATCCAGCAGAATGATCAGAAAATGATCGACGATTCAATTCAGATTATCATATTGCTGCACAGCATGATTATGTCATTTGGTGGCATACCCTTGCTTTATTATGGCGACGAAATAGGCACCTTAAATGATGACTCGTACCTGGAAGATGAAAACAAGGCAAATGACACACGCTGGATTCACCGTCCTAAAATAGACTGGCAGAAAGCTGATCTACGACATAAACATGGAACAATTGAGCAGCGCATATTTACAGGTCTTCAAAAACTGATTTCAATCAGAAAGACCATCCCGGCATTTGCCGATTTTAATAACAGGGAGCTCATTGAAGTAGAAAATGAACACCTTTT
>JARFQE010000040.1 GCA_029287915.1 Arenicellales bacterium | reverse complement strand
CCTTTCCTTCAATATGAGGCGTAATGACGGCAGAATAATAACCGTTGGCCTTCAGGGCATTGTCTATCTGAGTAACGGCCTGGCGCACTCTGCGGTTCAATGAGCGTTGCGATGCGGCAGTTGCAAGTGAACTGCCAACCGTTATGTTTGCGATTGCCTGCTCCAGCAGGACATCATCGAGGCCTGTAATCTCAATATCTGCTGTCTTTTGGCCATGAGCTGTGGGCGTCAGCAAACCCGTGAGCATCGCTAATGCCAGGAAAATAAAGCTACGAATCATAGTGCGGCTCGATGTCTAGTTTCAGCCAACTGTGATCATTCATAATCAGGCAATCAACCCTAATATGAGGCCTTGATCACATAACGTGTAAATCCAGTTACTGGCCTAATACCTCCGGCAAAGGAGTGCCAAAGGCACCGGATGGCGTTTTTATGTTGAGATAGGCTGCTAATGTGGGTGCAATATCATATGGCGTGACCAGGCGGTTTACTTTTGCAGCAGGCAGGCCTGCCCCGGCAAAAATTACCGGTACGAATGTGTCGTAGCGCCATATCGAACCATGCGTTGAGGCAACCGTCAAACCATCGAAATCGTTGATAAACACATATGGTTCAAACACCAGGTAGATGTCACCAGAGCGCTTCGGATGAAAATTATGCAGTATTGAACGCGTCAGCAGATTGTCAGGCAGTCTATTTGTGCGTAGCGCGCTACTGGAAACCGCGTAAGCGACACCGTCAAACTTCATTAGCTCTGAGGCTACGGCTTGCTCTACGGCGACCTGATCCAGCCCCTTTTTACGTATCAGTTCATTGTTAAGGTAAATATAAGGTTGAAAGTAGGCTTCAATCAGTTCCTCGCCAATGCCAAATTGCTTTTTCAAGGCCTCAATGGCCGGTGTTTTATCCAGTGCCCTGGTGTCAAAGTGATGCGCATTCTTGATACCAAGTTCGTGCAGGTACCCCGGCACTTCCGGTTGTCCATGATCAGCAGAGAGCACGATCAACGTGTTGTCCAGTCCAACCTTTTTATCAACATAGGCGAACAGATCTGCCAGTGTCCGGTCGAGACGCGCGATATTATCTTCTGACTCCAGGCTGGACGCACCAAAAATATGACCGACATAATCGGTCGATGAAAAACTGATAGACAGATAATCAGGCACTGCATCCTGGCCAAGTTTTTCCTTGTCCAACAAGGTCTTGGCAAAATCCAGCGTCAGTTCGTCGCCAGCGGGACTCAATGTCAGTTTTGTAGTGAAGTACTTGTCATCCCCGTTACCGTAGGCATGGGGAAAAACCCTGCCAAAACCTGCAAGGTCAGTTTCATACGCTTTATCGTCGGCGTTGCCAAACACATATATGTCTGCAGGATGTGACAGATCCCAAGACTTGCCGGAATAGGCCATAGCAGGTTTACGTGCATTCCACTCATTTATCCACTCGGGGTATTGGTCATAGTAATAATTGCTGGTGACGAATTCACCACTGGCTTTAGAGAACCAGAAAGCCTTGCCTGCATGTCCGGCCAGTGATACTGCTCCCCGGTCCTTCACTGACACGGCAAAGATTTTAGATTTTCCAGCAAAGTGGATTGCCATTTCATCGCTCAGCGTAGATGTCAGGATGTTGTCCGGTGAACGCCCTTCCACTTTGGCCGCCTTTTGTGTCGGGTCAATCTCAGACTTCTGATCCACATCAGCACCGACCGTAAGCAGTTTGTACCTGGCATCCTCGATGTTATAGGCGAGACGCTCCAGTTCCCGGTCAAACCAGACATTGGCGACCATCCCGTGTGCTGCAGGCGTGCCACCAGTCGCCAGCGATACGTGTCCAACAATAGTCTCCGTGTTGGCGTGCTGGTAGTGGGCATTGGTGTAATATACACCCTGTTCCATCAGGTAACGGAAGCCACCGTCGCCCAGCACATCGGCAAAGCGGTTTGGCAGATCACCACGCAGGGCATCAACGGTGATCTGTAAGATTAGCTTTGGTTGTTTATCAGCCTGGGTAGCTTTATCACCTTCCGCCCATGCAGTAGATGTCATCATTAAGCAAACAAAAACCAGCGCCGTGATCATCGTCTTCTCGATACATTTGAATTTCATTGTTTATCCTTTGTAAGGTATGCGTGTAAGGTATGCGGTCTTTTTATTGTTTATCTCTATGGTTTTGTTAGCAGATATAAGAGCTATTCAATTTCCCATTAAACAAAATCTGTAATCAGTTGCTAATTATCAGTTGATCGTGACAAGTTTACCTATGCGAATGATATATCATGATTCATTTTTTCTGACTCAAGGTCAATCAATCTCCTGATGTGAATTGGTAAACTTGTCACTTCAATCAGGATCAAGTCATTTCTATCACTGATTGACTGCTATGAGGCGACGAATGAAGTGGTAATTGCCAGGGCTGTATTCCTCCGTACTCCTGACAAGATGGGGCTAGAATCCTTAATCATTGTTTTAGATTGCCCTATTCAGTAGAATTTAAGCAAATTCTGATCTATCATTAGCACCCACATATTTGGCTGGCAAAGCCAACTGGAGCTATTGCCATATATCAATCATTTAAAACATAGATGAGGATAAATCGATGTCAGTACTTGACTCCGTAGAAAGGACCGGGAATGGTTACCTGGTCAACGCAAATGACTGGAACGAAGAAATTGCTGAGGCGCTGTTTGCCGAAGAAGGGATCGTGCCAACCGAGAGACACTGGGATATTGTAAAGTACGTCCGCCAGGAGACCCTGGACGGTAACGAACCGAATGAGCGTGGCATTATGAAAGCCATGGGTAAACTCTGGGGTGAAAAGGTTACATCAAAACTCATGTACGAAATGTTCCCGTTAATGCCTTCCAAACAAGGCCTGAAAATTGGCGGCTGCCCACAGAGCACACGCAAAGGCGGATATTAATTCCAACTCTGCAATCAATATCTAAAAAGGGGCCTCAGGGCTCCTTTTTTTGTCATAAGGTTTCACTAACTCATGATTGACCGAAATTAAAGCCGATGGAAAGGCGAGATTGCGGGCTGTTGTTCCTGCTTACTTCATGCGCAACGTCGGGTTTGAAAAAAATAAACTCACCCGCTACCGGTGTAATCTCAATCTTTCGTGGAGCAGGCGTATTCGATTTTTCATAAATGATCAGATTACCTGAATTTTCTGTAACCGCTACATAATATACCGCTGACAGAAGTTCATCATCGTCATCATGGGTATGCAGGGTAGTCATTGATCCAGGAGGCATGAAATTGAACCAGAATCCTGCACGTAAGTTTTTAAGCTGCAAGATTTCTTCAGCATGATGAGTTGCTTCAGCAATTAATGGGCCCATTGCTGGAATGTGCTGTTCATCCAAATAAATATTTTCGTAGCGACCTCCAAATAAATGGGTTTTTCGAATATCGTCACGTTGGTAGTTGTTGAGAAAAGCTTCCATGATTGTTTCATTTAAACGCCATCCGTTTTTTGACGTGATTTTTTGATAAGTATTCATTGGCTGCAACAACGGCAAAAGTTTCTAACCCCTTTCTTGTTTGCCTGGCTAATATCCCTATAGCTTTTCATTAAACACCTCCATGCAAGTATTCTGATCCTCTGGCCGGACAACATCTACCTGTATTCCTCTGATTCTCCTTTCCTATGCAAAATTAATTGATCAGTGAAGCACTGTGTTCTACGAATGATATACTGTGTTAACGCTGTGACAAATTACTCGTCGGTATAGATAGACATATTGTTCAAATGGCACGTCATGTAGGACTTCGTAGTAGGATTCCATACATCCCGTAATTTTATATGATAGTCTCACGCATAGATCATAGACCATGAGTAAAATCATAAATCAGTCTGGGTTGCACCAAAATCAAACGCTCACGGTATCCAATCTGCAATTCGCGTATCAAATTAGTGCATGAATTTTTAACTATGCAGTTAAATAAAATTATTTATTGAGAAGTTAGTAGTAGAAATCAGCAGCAATGCCTGTCAATAATAACTAATTAGTTGGTACGGTTCTTGCTGAAATATGCAGATATAAGAAAACACCTAACCGGAAAACACAATGGCAATTCGCGTTGCGATTAATCACAAAACTGAATATCGATACGACAGACCGGTAAAGCTGTCACCGCATACAGTACGTTTGCGCCCTGCCGTTCATACGCGAACACCAATTCATAGTTACTCTTTGAAAGTTCAGCCAGAAGAACATTTCTTAAACTGGCAACAGGATCCTTTTGGAAATTTTCTGGCACGGCTGGTGTTCCCTGAAAAAACCAGACGCCTTTCCGTGGAGGTTGATCTTATTGCTGAAATGGTTGTGATAAACCCATTCGACTTCTTCCTTGATGAATATGCACAACATTATCCATTTAAATATCCAAAACGTCTTGCCAAGGAGCTGGCACCATACATGGCCATCTCTGCGAATGGCCCATTACTAAAGAAATGGCTGGCCGTAGTCGATCGTTCGCGCACTCAAACGAATGATTTTCTAGTTGCACTTAACCAGAGGCTGCAAAAAGACATTGACTATAATATTCGCATGGAGGAAGGCATCCAGAGGTGTGATGAGACCCTTACACTGAGACGGGGTTCCTGTCGCGATACTGCGTGGCTACTCGTACAGATACTGCGACATCTAGGATTTGCCGCCAGGTTTGTCTCCGGTTACCTGATCCAGTTAAAAGCTGACTCAAAATCCCTGGACGGGCCTTCAGGAACTGAAAAAGATTTCACTGATCTGCATGCCTGGACCGAAGTTTACCTACCGGGCGCCGGCTGGGTCGGGCTGGATCCGACATCAGGTTTGTTTGCCGGCGAAGGACATATACCGCTTGCCTGTGCCCCCAGTCCAGTCAGTGCGGCAGCAATTTCTGGAGCGACAGATAAAGCTGAGGTCGAGTTTTACTTTCACAATGAAGTACAGCGCATTCACGAAGATCCGAGAGTGACTCTGCCCTACTCCGAATTCCAGTGGACGGAAATTATGGCACTTGGACAGCAAGTAGACAGGGATCTCAAGGACAATGATGTTCGCCTAACCATGGGGGGTGAACCGACATTCGTTTCAATCGACGACATGGATGGTGCTGAATGGAATATCGCTGCTCTTGGCGAAGATAAACGTAAACTCGCCGGCAATCTGCTGCAGCGACTCAAGCAGCGTTTTGCTGCAGGGGCTGCCTTGCATTTCGGTCAGGGTAAATGGTACCCGGGCGAGGTCCTGCCTCGTTGGGCACTGGGTTGTTACTGGCGCGAAGATGGTGTGCCGGTCTGGCATGATCCACAATGGATCGCAAAGGAAGACAGCGAGCAGAACTATAGCGCAGAAGATGCGCACCGCTTCACAAAAGTATTAAGCCGTTATCTGGATGTTGCTGAAGATGCTATTCAGCCGGCATACGAAGATGTTTACTACTACATGTGGAAGGAGGCAAACCTTCCCGACAATGTCGATGCCCTGGACAACAAACTGGAAGATCCAGTAGAAAGAAAGCGCTTACAACGGATGTTCGATAAAGGCATTGATAAAGTAACTGGCTATGTGCTGCCAATCAAGTGGGACAGTTCTGGAGATGTAGAGTGCTGGCGTTCAGGTGCTTGGTCATTTAGGCGTGGTCACCTGTTTTTATTACCTGGCGATTCCCCCATGGGCTACCGCCTTCCACTGGATTCCCTGCCGTGGGTCGACAAGAAGAAACGCGAGCGTGAGACCGACCCGGAACGCAGTACCTTCGAGCCCCGTCCACCACTGGGAGACATTTACGGCGAAGTTGCCAGGCGTTATGCAGAGTTCAGGAACGAACCTGCGAAACAGGCTGGCTTGCAGCAGCAGGAGGCGGTTGAAGACAGCTCGGAAAAGAGACACGAAATCATACACACAGCTTTGTGCATGGAACCGCGCGATGGCCATCTCTACATATTCATGCCCCCTGTCACACACCTGGAACATTACCTGGATCTGCTGCATTCAATCGAAACGACAGCGGCAGAACTGAAAATACCGGTGTTTCTTGAAGGCTATGAACCGCCGCATGATCATCGCCTTAAGCGCTTTGCTATTACTCCTGACCCCGGGGTCATTGAAGTTAACATTCATCCAGCACATGACTGGAACGAACTGGTTTCAAATACTGAAGCCATATACGAGGAAGCACGATTGTCCCGGCTGGGCACAGAAAAGTTCATGCTCGACGGCCGACATACCGGTACTGGCGGCGGCAACCACGTAACACTGGGCGGACCAACGCCTGCAGACAGTCCAATGTTGAGAAGACCAGATCTGCTGCAGAGTCTGGTCACCTACTGGCAACATCACCCCGGCCTGTCTTACCTGTTTTCAGGCCTATTTGTTGGCCCAACCAGCCAGGCACCAAGAGTCGATGAAGCGCGCGACGATAGTCTGTATGAACTTGAAATCGCATTCCAGCAGATTCCTGAAGGTGAAACACCATCTCCCTGGATCGTCGACCGATTGTTACGTAACCTGCTGATCGATGTCAGCGGCAACACCCACCGCTCTGAGTTCTGTATCGACAAGCTCTATTCCCCGGAGAGTACCAGCGGACGACTCGGTTTAGTTGAATTTCGTGCATTTGAAATGCCGCCGCATGCGAGAATGAGCATCGTGCAGATGTTGCTATTGAGATCTCTGGTCGCCCGTTTCTGGAACAATCCTTACCGGAAAAACCCGGTTCGCTGGGGTACAGAATTGCACGATCGCTTTCTGCTGCCATATTATGTCTGGCAGGATATGCAGGATGTAATCTGCGATCTTCAGGATGCTGGCTATGCTCTGAAACTGGAGTGGTTTTCACCATTCCACGAATTTCGTTTCCCGCATATTGGAGAAGTGACATATGATGATATCCAGCTGCAGCTCAGCACTGCAGTTGAACCCTGGCATGTGCTGGGTGAAGAAGTCACTGCACAGGGGACATCCAGGTTCGTCGACTCAGCAGTCGAACGCATACAGGTCAGGGTAAATGGCATGACAGGCGGGCGTCATATTGTTGCCTGTAATGGTAGACGTGTACCTTTGCGCCCAACTGGACGTCGCGGTGAATATATAGCCGGTGTGCGCTTCAAGGCATGGCAGCCGCCGTCAGGTTTGCATCCGACGATAGCAGTACACACCCCATTGGTGTTTGATATCGTGGATAGCTGGAATGGCCGTTCAATTGGTGGCTGCACCTATTATTCCGGACACCCTGGCGGCCGTCATTATGAAACCTTTCCGGTAAACGCGAATGAAGCGGAATCACGCCGAATTGCTCGTTTCAAAGACATCGGCCATACGCCAGGACCCATCGACATTCCAGCTGAAGAGAAATCGCTGGAATATCCGTTCACGCTGGATCTTCGAAAAGCCCCAACATGCTGAGTAGACATATTTGCCAGTCCGCGGGTGGTTGCGTAAAGTATTTACCTTTGCTTACCAGGCATGCCAGTTAAATTTTGAAACAGAGCTCACCAGAAAACATCACTAATAATCCAGCAAGGCTGTGCCATGAGTATAAAGCCTCTGGTAGCCATGATGAAATGTGCATGCACGATGGCGGCATTCGCTCTCACTGGCATTACCTGATGGAAGCACTCGATGGAATGGGCAGTGCTGAGCTGCAACATCGGCGGGAGGAAGCCTGGCGTCTGATTCGCGAAAATGATGTTACCTACAACATCTACGGTGACCCGGGCGGTATGGGCAGGCCCTGGAAGCTTGACCTGGTTCCACTGCTGATCGAGAGTAAAGAGTGGCAAACAATCGAAGCTGGTTTGATGCAGCGTGCAGAATTGCTCAACCTTGTGCTAGAGGACTTCTACGGCCCCCGTCACCTGGTCAGAAATGGCATTCTGCCGCCAGAGCTGCTTTATTCGCATCCCGGTTTTCTATATCCCTGCGCAAACATACCGATGCCGGGTTCACGCGCATTAACATTCTATGCGGCTGACCTGGTCAGAGACACCGACGGGCAGATCAATGTGTTAAGTGACCGAACACAGGCACCCTCCGGCACCGGTTACGCGCTGGAAAACAGACTGGTGATATCACGCGTGTTACCTAGCCTGTTCAGGGATTCACATACCCACAGGCTGGCAAACTTTTTTCGCACCACACGCAACACCCTGAACACACTGTCTCCGCGCGAAGGAGAAGAGCCCAATATTGTGCTGTTGAGCCCGGGTCCCGCAAACGAGACCTATTTTGAGCATGCCTATTTGGCCAATTATCTCGGTTATACGCTTGTAGAAGGTGAAGATCTAACCGTGCGCGACAACCGGGTCTGGCTGAGCACACTGGAAGGCTTACGTCCGGTCGATGTCATTATGCGGCGCATGGATGATAGCTATTGTGACCCGGTTGAATTGCGCGATGATTCCTATCTGGGTGTGCCCGGTTTGACCAATGTAGCGCGAATGGGCAATGTCAGCATCGCCAACCCGCTTGGCAGTGGTATACTGGAAAATCCTGCGCTGTTGGCTTTCCTGCCCACACTGTCAAAATATTTCCTCGGTGAAGACCTGCGGATTCCATCATTGCAGACCTGGTGGTGCGGCATACCAGCCCAGCGTGAGCATGTGCTGGCTAATTTGCATCGCCTGGTGATAAAACCGGTTCATCCGGGTATCGGTTTCAGGGTCCATTTTGGCGCTGAATTATCCAGGCAGCAACTGGATGAACTGAAGCAAAGCATCAGTGCCAGGCCACATCTGTATGTTGGACAGGAAAGTGTCTCCATGTCCACTGTTCCGGTGTTGGACAAAACCGGTCTCAGGCCCCGCCATTCAGTTCTGCGTGGTTTCCTTATCGCAGGTGAAAGTGATTATATGGTAATGCCGGGAGGCTTGACGCGCGTTTCATCCAGTGAAGACACACTGATGGTCTCCAACCAGGCGGGAGGCATCAGTAAGGATACATGGGTGCTTGCTACAGAACCGGAAAAACATATCAGCCTGCTTTCTGAAAGAAGACAGGCAAGGCTTGCACCCGACAGGGGCGGCGAAGTACCGGGTCGCGTTGCGGACAATATGTTCTGGGTTGGTCGTTATGCTGAACGGGCTGAGTTCAGCAGCCGTCTGTTACGATTGGCCCTGCAGTTCCTCGAAACAGGAGAAGGTGCAGGCTCGACCGCATTCAAACAGCTGCTAATTGCAGTAACCAACCAGACCACGACCTACCCCGGCTTTACTGCTCTGACTGACACCGATAATGTCGAGATGCTGGAAGCAGAATTACTGACTGTAATTTCCAATCAACAGAAAGCCGGCAGTCTTTCACAGACGCTGAGCGCATTGCTGCGTTCAGCGCGCTCGGTACGTGATCGTTTATCATCAGACACCTGGCGTGTAATCAACGATATCGATAAAGAACTTCGCTCACTGTCCGACATTAGTCAGGATCGAATTGTTGACGCACTGGATGAACTGGACAACCTGATTACCGCTTTAACGGCTTTTACAGGCCTGACGCTGGAAAACATGGTGCGCGGCCGCAGCTGGAGTTTCCTTGATACTGGACGTCGGATTGAGCGTGCACTGCAAATTATTCGACTGACAAAATCGACGGTCGCCACAGTAACCAGTGGAGAGGATGAAACCCTGTTGTCGGATTCAATGCTTACGATCGTAGATAGTCTGATGACTTATCGTCGACGCTACCGCTATGGTGTCAAGATTCCCCAATTGCTTGATCTCGTTCTGTGTGATGAAAACAATCCACGTTCACTGGCTTATCAGTTTTCCAGGCTGGAAGAACACATTGCCGCCCTGCCGCATAAAGAGGAATCAGATATTCAAAGTGAACTCGTACGAGTTGCCCAGGAAGCCGCCTCTCTGGTTAGACTGGCCGACGTGAACAGGCTGAGCGTGCCAAACAAGGAAAGCAACCGTCGCGATACACTGGATAATTTTCTGGATATTCTAGCGGTCAGGTTGCCGGCATTGGCAGATTCATTAACCGTAACATATTTCCACACAACAAAAGCACCACATCAGCTTGTGCAGCTGCGTTCGAGGTCTACCACATGAAATACCGTGTGACACATACCACGAAATACACCTACAGCGAGAACGTAACACTGTGCCATAACATTGCCCATTTGCTGCCGCGGATCACACCGAACCAGAGCTGCCAACTGAGTCAACTGCTCATCGATCCTTTGCCTGCCAACGTGAATGAGTGGTCGGACCTGTTTGGCAACCGTCGGGCCAGTTTCAGTATTCAAATGCCACACAAAGAGCTAAGCGTTACGGCTATCAGTGAAGTAGAAGTGTTTTCCAGCACACTGCCGCCCGGCGAGACATCTATAGGCTGGGAACAGGCAGTTGAATATATTAATACTACATCTGATCCGGATATTATTGATAACAGGCTTTATGTGCTCGAATCAGATTTTACCGATTTCATCATGGATGTTGTAAGCTATAGCAAGCCATCATTCCGCAAGGACAGACCGTTGCTGGATGCTGTTGAAAATCTGATGCACCGCATACACCAGGACTTTAAATATGATCCGGGGTTCAGCACCATCGCTACACCTTTGAAAGAAGTATTGAAGCACAAAAAAGGTGTGTGCCAGGATTTCGCACACCTGGCCATCACCTGTCTACGCATGCAGGGCCTGGCGGCACGATATGTCAGCGGCTACCTTGAAACGATACCCCCGCAAGGCAAGGAAAAACTTGTAGGCGCTGATGCATCACATGCGTGGTTCAGTGTCTACGTCCCACATCTGGGCTGGGTTGATTTTGATCCCACCAATGCAAAAATCCCGAAAGAGCAACATATCACTGTAGCATGGGGACGGGATTATGCAGATGTTGCTCCACTAAAGGGCATTATTTTTGGCGGTGGTAAGAAAAACAGACTAGATGTTTCAGTTGATGTCGAGCGCATCAAAACATAGATCAATGAAAGCTCTATAAATCCTACTGTCATTTTTATATGGTGTTAAATAGATGTGGTTACGCACAAGCTGTTGTTTAACCTTTGACATTGCTGAATCAACGCCTTTTGTGTTGATGCTGCGCCCGCGCAGTGGCTCACAGCAATGGATCGCACGTGAAGAATACAGACTGGAGCCTAGCGTTCCCGTAGTTGAATTCACCGACAACTACGGCAATCTCTGTCAACGACTGATTGCCCCGCCTGGCATCTTCGTTGTACGAACCGCCGCAGATGTAATGATTACGGATAACATGGACCAGGAACCCGGGGCACCGTACGTCGAGGTCCAGAACCTGCCCGAAGCCGTGCTCAGTTACCTGTTGCCCAGTCGCTACTGTGAGTCGGACCGTTTTGGTCAGTTAGCGACCGAAATTACGGCAAACCAGTTGACAGGTTATGATCAGGTCACGGCTATCGTAGCATGGTTACGCAGTACAATCAGTTACCAGCCTGGCAGCAGCGACATCGCGTTGTCAGCAGTGGAAGTAAACAACAGGAAAACCGGTGTCTGTCGGGACTTGTCTCATCTTGGTATCGCATTATGCCGCAGCCTGACGATACCTGCGCGCATGGTCGTGGGCTATTTCTATGGACTTGAGCCGATGGACCTTCATGCCTGGTTCGAGGCCTACGTGGGAGGACGCTGGTACACCTTCGATGCAACACAGGCAGAGTTGACGGGGGGATATGTCGCAATCGGTTATGGTCGTGATGCAGCCGATGTTGCTGTCTATAATCAATTTGGGCCTGCAATCTATGCGTTAGAGCAGCAGGTTAGCGTGCAATGTATAGATGACAGTGAGTTTTAACCTGTGACTATCGTTGCGCAAACAAGCTTATTCCAGACTCCTAATGCGTAATTTCTGATTCTGCCTGCATTTCCAGCAGTTCCTCTTCAACGCCGGCAGCGTGAGTGAGCTCCGCAACGTTGTGCTTGGTAAAGAAACCGTTGAAGTCACCAAAACGCTGGACATATTCGATTATCAGAGATGAATGTTCCGACGCGCTGGAGAATATCTGCTTCAGGCCATCATCTTTTGATCCAATCACATCTAGCAAAAAGTCCCGTCCCTGCGATGCAATCTGTTTTACTACATAATCGATATTTTCCATACCGTTGCGTTCACCGTCGGCAACGGCCAGTGCAATATGATGCAGTCGAGGTCCATAGTTACGCACAAATGTCTCTGTTGGTGAAGGCAGTTTTTCCAGATGGTTCACGAAGTAAGGGGTGTTGTTGGCTGTAAAGACCTTTGCCGGGGACTGCATTTCATTTGGGCAATGCACACTTTTAGTGACATTGGTTGAGGAGTTCTGGTCGGTTATATCATATGAACCCCAATAGTAATAGCTGGACAAGGACAGCCATTCCAGTATTGCTACTTCACGGTTCTGACTGTATATACGTGTCGCAAGATGGTCTATCGGCATGATTAAATCATTGATTCCCAGTTCTTTCTGCATGGATTTAGCAGCAAGGTAGACTTCCTGTACATCATCGCGAATGGCACTTACACCCAGTGCATAGGTACGTATCTGATCCAGTGGTCTCTCCATGTATGACACGATATTATGTGTATAGGGAGAAGGTTTGCTGATGGCAAGATTACCGGGAAGTTGCATGCGGCGTATCTGATCCTGTGAAAAAAATCGAAATTCACGTTCTTTCTGTTTTTCAACAACTTCATGTAGATTGTCGACACGTAAAATCTCGCCCATGTAGCGACTATTCGGTTTCCGCATTCCTATTGGGTAAATCTCATTAAGACTGCGGAAAACCCCCTGGATGGACGGGTCTTTAACTTCGCGCACGAGAAAATCCGGTGAGTTCATGTCGACACGAAGAATGTGCGTCCAGTGATCCTCACTTTCCAGTGTAACGAGGTAGTGATAAGGGGTCATTAAGGACAGTTCGCCGATATAGCGAATCGAGTGCCCAGGATCAACCGTTATCATGATTGCTTCTATTTCGTGAATGATATCAGTCAGCCCACTATGATCGCGTTCTTCAAGTAGACGCACCAGGTATTCTTCAAAAAAATCCGAGTTTTGTTTGTCTCCCTGCCTCGGGAAAATTAATGATTCTGTCATTTTTCTATGCATTAACTAGATGTAAATTAGAGATGTAGATTGAAATTGCTAATTTAAAATGCAATAAATGCGCCATTTTTTATTGTTACAATCTAATCAACAAACTCTTTAGTATTTTGATGATTATGTATACCTTCAAATGCCTGGCTCTTTTCGAAATAAAGCAATTGCACTTAATGAGTGCAATATGCAATCGTAGAGTGCCCGAAATGGTGCAAGTAATCATGAATCAATTAGCGTATGCTCCATTTCTTTAGTTAACTAGCAACATCCTGTGCGCTTGATATTGGCATATAGCTTGCTTATTAATGCATATCATAAGAAACACCTGTTACTGACTTAACACTGAATACCGTTGTTCATATGACTATTGACTGGAAACATTATTCAAGCAAAGACACTTACGATGAACTATTAACATCCAGTGGGCGCGCTCGTAGTGGTGCCGGCAAAGTAATGCATTATCTTCGCAACCTCAGTGAAGAAGACCTCAAGGAGCGGAGAGAAGCTGCAGAACTGGCCATGCATGTAATGGGCATTACCTTTACAGTCTATAGTGAAGAAGGTGGTATCGACAGGGTATGGCCGTTTGATATTATCCCGCGCATTATATCGGCTCGCGAGTGGCAACGTATAGAAGAAGGACTCATACAACGCGCTCAGGCGCTGAATATGTTCATCGCCGATATTTACGATAAACAGAAAATCATCAAAGACGGAATATTTCCGGCAGAAGTACTCAAACAATCTGTTAACTTTCGTGAACAATGCATGGGAATAAAACCTGCCCATGGAGTCTGGGCTCACATCTGCGGGAGTGACCTGGTTCGTGATTTTGACGGCACCATGTATGTATTAGAAGATAACTTGAGAGTACCGTCGGGTGTTTCATATATGCTGGAAAATCGCCTCGTTATGAAGCGCGTTTTTCCCGAACTGTTTGAGGATCACAGCATCCTGCCTATCGACGGCTATTCGACGCGCCTGTTCGATATGCTGGCTTCTCTGTCTGCACAGCCAACAGAGTATCCATCTATCGTTGTGCTGACACCGGGTATCTATAACTCAGCCTATTTTGAACATTCATACCTGGCCCAACAAATGGGTGTTGAACTTGTTAGCGGCAGTGATCTGATCGTTGAAGATGATATTGTGTTTATGAAAACAATCAATGGTCGTTCCCGTGTCGATGTCATTTATCGAAGGGTTGATGATCTGTTTCTGGACCCTCAAGTATTCAACCCGGATTCCATGTTAGGCGTACCCGGCATAATGAACGCATGGAGAAAAGGCAACGTGGCCATTGCCAATGCGCCTGGTGCAGGTGTTGCCGATGACAAGGTTGTTTATGCATATGTGCCGGATATGATTCGTTACTACCTGGATCAAGATGCCATCCTGCCAAACGTACCGACCTACCTGTGCATGGATGATAAACAACGTGAGCATGTGCTCGCCAACCTCGAGAATATGGTCGTCAAACCAGCAAACGAATCTGGCGGATATGGCATGATGGTGGGTCCTGCTGCCAGTAAACGCATGCACCGGGAATTTGCAGCACTGATAAAGAAGAACCCTCGCAACTATATTGCACAGCCGACATTATCATTATCGACAGTGCCAACATTATGTGATGGGGAAATAGAACCACGTCATGTTGATTTGAGACCATTTATTCTTTCTGGTGATAGTATGCATGTCACGCGTGGCGGACTGACACGTGTGGCACTCAACAAAGGTTCCCTGGTTGTTAATTCATCACAGGGAGGTGGTAGCAAGGATACATGGATTGTTGAAACAGGAGGAGCATAAACATGTTGCTATCAAGTGTAGCTGAGCGTGTTTACTGGTTTGCACGTTATGTCGAGCGTGTCGAGAATACGGCACGTATGGTGCTGGTCAACAATAACCTGTTATTGGATATGCCGCGCAACGCTACTCTGGGCTGGGCACCACTTGTATCGATTACCGGTAAGTCAGAAATATTTTATGACACTTACAAGGAGGCCAGTGAACGTAACGTAATGCGGTTTCTCGTGATGGATACCAATAACCAGAGCTGCATGCTCTGCTCATTGAAAAATTCGCGCGAGAACCTGCGCACATCAAGGGCAATTTTCCCACGCGGCGTCTGGGAAACACTAAACGATCTTTACAGCTATGCAAAAGCCAACAAGTCTGCGGTTCTGACCCGCCGCAGTCGTTATGAGTTTTTGAGCCATGTTATTGATTCCTGCCACCTGATAACGGGGAAGTTGTCAGCATCTATGAGCCATGACCAGATATACGAGTTCGTGCGTCTGGGTCGTAATATCGAGCGAGCCGATATGACTTCGCGCGTAATAGATGTAAGGGCCGACAATCTATTACCTAAGCATGATGAAGAACTCAAGCCATTTGATGACATCCAGTGGAAAAGTGTGCTTGATTCTCTTGCCGGATACCAGATGTACAGACGCTATGTGCATGTGCGTGTACGTGGTGTAGAGGTATTGCGTTTTTTATTACAGGATACTTATTTTCCGCGTGCAATCAGGCACTGCCTCACTCAGGTTGAACTGTGTCTGCGTAACCTGCCGTTAAATGAAGCACCACAGTATGCCCTTGTGCGCGCACAACGAAAGATTGACAATATCGATATTACTAAGATTGTTGGTGGAAGATTGAACGAATTCATCAATGAATTACAGCTAATATTATATGATTTAAATGATGAGCTAACTTACAGCTATTTCGAAGGCAAGGAAGTCTCGCCGAAGATATATAAATTTAGACAGCACCAATAGCGATAAAACACTATTGATGAGACAGTAAAGAATTCGAAAACATATATATTGGGGGCTGTTATCGTCTGACAACAGCAGTTCAAAATTCTAGTCTTTCATACCACATGAGAAAATTTATAGAGCTAGCTCGTTACAGGTAAGCCGGAGAGAAAAATTGGTATCAGATTTCACGATGATTCAACACACCTGCCGCCAGCCTGTTCATGCAGAGACCGGCGCAGTCACCGATTATCTCAGCAGCTGTGATTATTATACTGTCCGGCTTTATCCTGTTTGACACTGGCCGAAGAATTGATGGCACTGAATCCAGTCATAATAATTTAGATCTCTCTGCTGTAACTAACTATCAAGATGCGCTTAAAAGAAATGAATTTGCAAATAAAATGAATACTAAAAGTGTCAGCTGCCTAATTAGCACATGGCCAAACCACGCTTTGCTGAATTGGGATATCAATAATGATTGAGGTAAGAATACATGGCCGTGGCGGACAGGGAAATGTCGTCGCAGCCTACCTGCTTGCGACCTCTGCCATCAATGAAGGATGGCACGCACAGGCATTTCCCGCTTTTGGCGCGGAACGCCGCGGTGCACCAGTAGTCGCATTCGTGCGACTCAATCATGAACCAATCAGGCGCCGCTGTCAGGTTGCATCTCCAGACTTTCTCATTATTCAGGATGATGCCCTGATGAATGTCCCCGGTATCACGGAAGGCCTGAAAAGCGGCGGCAGTATTTTGTTGAACACATCGAAAAGCAGCGAAGCCTATGCCAGTGAAGACATTGTCCACAGCAGTCTGGTAACCTTGCCGGCTACACAACTGGCGCTGCAGTACCTGGGGCGCCCAGTACCCAATACGGCACTATTGTCAGCTTTTCTTCAGCTCACGGATTTGCTTCCTGTGTCTTCATTAACTGATTCACTGAAAGAACGCTTCAAAGGCGAAGTACTGGAAAAAAATATTGCACTTATTGAAGCTGCATCTAAAACTATACCAGCAAATTTGTGGAAACAAACAGCCAATGCGTAAAGCACTAGAAGGATCACAGGCCATTGCCCAGACAGTCGCGCTATGCCGTCCACAAGTTGTGGCAGCCTATCCTATTACGCCACAGACCCATATCGTGGAAAACATAGCCAAACTCGTCGCCAATGGCAAAATGGAATGCGAACTGGTGAGTGTGGAGAGTGAGTTCTCTGCCGCATCGCTAGTCCTCGGCGCAGCCAGTGCCGGTTCAAGGACCTATACCGCGAGTGCTTCACAGGGCATCCTGTTAATGAGCGAGGTGCTCTACAATATCGCCGGACTTCGTATACCGATGGTGATGACCTGCGCTAACCGGGCAATATCAGCCCCACTTTCAATCTGGAATGACCAGCAGGATTCAATGGCTGTAAGAGATGCCGGCTGGATACAGCTTTACTGCTCAGACAATCAGGAGGCTGTTGATACCACTATCCAGGCCTATCGAATTTCAGAAGCAACCGAGCTGCCTGTGATGGTTTGCATGGACGGCTTCACGCTGACGCATACTCTTGAACCGATCGATATCCCTGACCAGAAAATGGTCGATACGTATCTGCCGCCATTCAACTTCTCTCGTGCACTCGATCCATTGAAACCAACCAGTGTCGGTACTCTGGTTTCTCCGGATCACTATTCTGAAGCAAGGCATTCACATCACCATGCACTACTTGATGCCATCAATGAAATCGTTGCAGCCGATACTGACTGGCAACAGCTCTCCGGTCGTTCTGCGGGCAGTCTACTCAGTGTTGACGGGCCTGCAGATGCACACATCGGAATCCTGACATTGGGATCGATTTTTGGCACATTATGCGCGGCACGTGATACCTTCACAGAACTGCCCGCTACTAAATTAATCAAACTGCGTTCCTACAGGCCATTCCCTGTCGATGCTCTTCGCCAGGCATGTTCTGAACTAACTGATCTCATTGTTCTTGAGCGCGCACTGTCACCCGGTTTCGGGGGTATCGTTTCATCGGAAGTGCAGGCAGCACTGACACATATGGCAAGCGAGGTAAGAGTGCACAGTTTTGCTGTCGGTCTTGGTGGGCGTGATATGCCACTGGAAATCTACCGCAAACTGCACAAGCAGGTCGAAGTAGCCGTGCCAGCACCTTTTTCAATCATAGATGTGGAGCTGGAGAAACTGTCAGCCGAAGACCATGGTACTGGTGCCGCTACAAATTAAACAGGGATGTATTGAGTAAAACTGATATGAATGAAGATACACAAACAGTCACGCCCGAGACACTCATGCAGTTGCGAAAAAACCAGCCGCGCTTTGAAGGCCTTGAATCCGGCCATCGTGCCTGCCTGGGTTGTGGTGAAGCACTTGCCGCCAGGCTGGTCACTGAAGCCGCAGGCCCTGATGTGATGATTGCAAATGCGACAGGTTGCCTGGAGATTTTTACTACACCATGGCCAGAATCTGCATGGCGACTACCATGGATGCATTCCTTATTCGAAAATACAGGCGCTATTGCAGCAGGTATGGAAGCCGCACTCAAGGCCCAGGGGAAACCCACCAAAGTATTAGCCTTCGCTGGCGATGGCGGTACTTTTGATATCGGTTTCCAGTCACTTTCGGGTATGCTGGAGCGAGGACACAATGTTCTTTTTGTCTGCTTCGATAACGAAGCATATATGAACACCGGTATTCAAAGTTCCAGTTCGACACCGCATGCGGCCATGACAACGACATCGCCGCCGGGCAGTGCACGTATGGGTAAACAGAATCTTAAGAAAGATATCCTCTCTATTGTCGCTGCACATCATATACCCTACGCTGCCACAGCATCAGTCGCATACCCCTCTGATCTTCGCAAGAAAATTCGTCGTGCAATGGAAATAGAAGGGCCGACATTTATCCAGATCCATAGTCCCTGCCCGCTGGGCTGGGGCCATGACGGAGCAGATAGCATCAAGGTTGCGCGCCTGGCTGTCCAGACCGGACTATTCCCGGTCATTGAGCTTGAAAGCAGGGAAATGATTGGTAGCATGCCAATCCGTAACCCCAAACCTGTGACCGATTATCTGGTACTGCAACAGCGGTTCCGGCACCTGTTTCAGCAAGGTGATGTTCGTGCTATTGAAGAACTCGCACATATACAGGCACTGGCTGATCACAACATTAAACACTTCAAACTACGTGGCGAAGGCATGGATGCTCAAGACTCAGATGGAGCCGATACAGTTTGTCGTGGCGGCATGCGCTGGGCATAAACAGGATCAGCAGTATGGAATCGAAACTAACCCGTGGCGGCTTCGCATATCCCGGTACCACACTGGTATACAAAACTGGTTCATGGCGCATTCAGCGGCCTGTTCACACACACAGGAATGCTCCGTGCCATTCTGCATGCCCGGCAGGTGAAGACCCCCAGGCATACCTTGCTCTGCTGGACGAAGACAAGCCGCGTGAAGCGTGGGAATTACTGGTTAGCATCAATCCGCTCCCTGCTATCACTGGCAGAGTCTGTCCTCATCCCTGTGAATCAGTATGCAACCGCGGGCAATACGATGAGCCGTTAGCTATTCACAGTATTGAACGCTATCTAGGTGATCAGGCGCTCGCAAAAAACTGGGCATACCCGGTATCACCTGCTGCTGAAAATGCACCTCACGTTGCTGTCGTCGGAGCCGGACCGGCAGGACTGGCATCAGCCTATCATCTGATTCGCCATGGACTGCAGGTAACGGTATTCGATGAACTTTCCGAAGCCGGCGGCACCCTGTTCACTATCCCGGACTATCGTCTCCCCCGTGAGATCGTAAGAAAAGAGATTGGACGTCTGCTGGATACCGGCATCTCGTTTAAATCAAGGCATAAGCTGGGGCGTGAAATCCACTTACCTGAACTTCAGCAAGAGTATGCAGCAGTATTTCTCGCTCCCGGTGTAATGAAAAGTAACGAATGGAGTGTGGATGGTGTTACACCCTATGATCTGCATGAAGGACTACACCTGCTCAAACAATGGAGTGATGTAGCAAGCCTGCCAGCGATGAAAAGTGCCGCCGTCATTGGCGGTGGTAATACTGCTATTGACATCGCACGCATTCTGAATCGTAACGGTGTCGACACACATATCGTCATTCACAGTAGCCTGCCAGATCCAGATAAGCCTGCAGCAGATGACATGCGCGCTATTCCACGGGAGATCGAGCAGGCACTCGAAGAAGGTGTGCAAATACATGATCATCATGGCGTTAAGCGCTTGATCCTGCGCGGTGAAAAACTGACCGGCATAGAAATCCTGCGTATGCGCAAGTTACCCGATGAGGAAGGCCGTCTGCATCGCGTAGCCTTTGAAGGAACGGAAAGTATACTCCACGTTGACCAGGTTATTCCGGCCATTGGGCAGGTGGTTGATGCAGCTGGCATGGAAACTTTACTCGATGGCAAATCCTATTTCAGCGTAGATGACTGGGGACAGATTGAAGGCAAAGAAAACATCTACGCTGGCGGTGATGCAGTAGAAGGTAATGGTGGCACTGTCACTGAGGCTATTGGTAACGGCAGAATTGCCGCAGAAGCTATCGCTGCAAAACTGAGGCAGCAACAACTGCCGACAATAAATAAATCAGAGCCTGTTCATTTCAATAGTCTCAATATGGAATATTTTGAGCCCAGTTCGCGCGTAGAACAGGTAATTCTCTCTGTTGAAGAGCGTACATGCGAAACAGAAATCGAAGGAGGTATTTCAGGGCTTCAGGCCGCCCATGAAGCCAATCGTTGTTTCGCCTGCGGTAACTGCCTGCGTTGTGATAACTGCTGGACTCTCTGCCCTGATAGTGCCGTACTGAAAACCAATGAAGTTACTTTTGATGGTTCCTTCTATGTATTTGACTATGACTACTGTAAGGGTTGCGGCCTATGCGCCAGCGAGTGTCCAACTGGTTATATATCCATGGTGAATGAATAAGGTACACAATTTACATGTGGGTGGAATGAACGTCCTGAAATATACGATGAGTTTTGTACCTGGTTTACATGTTGGCAGACATCTTGCTAGGTATCTACTGTAACAACTGAACCTTATGCTGTAGATGAATACATGAAGACCTGGACCAGTTTCCATGCAATTTCAGTATCAATATATATTTCAGTTACTTACACTATTAATTTAGAATTCATGGGATAAAACAATGGTATGGTTAAACAATCCTTCGGTAGATTTCTAAATAATTTTAATAGCACTAATACTGTGCACTGAATAATTCAATGCATCAGTTTGTCGCTCTTGATATCAACAGAGAATTAAAGACAGAAAGGAAATTCTAAATTTACTGGAAATGAATTATTAAGTTATGTGCAAATTAAAGTTACACCTAAAACCAGCTCATGGTCTTTTATGTTATTACAGTTAAACGCATTGCTGTCCATGCATCCAGTATTGCGCTTCTACTTACGATCATATTGCCTAACAAAAAATATCACTCTCAACGACAAATTTATTCACTGCGAGGAATAAACCATGGCGACGAAAAAAACAGTAAAATCTAATCCGACCAAAAAGAAAGCGACCAGGAAGAAATCAGTAAAAAAACAGGCAGTAAAAAAGAAAGTTGTAAAGAAAAAAACAGCAGCAAAGACTACTGCAAAGAACAAAAAAGCCGACAATAGTAAAGCACAAAACAAAGCTGTTGCAATCTCAGACAATGAAAAACGGATGATGATTGCCATGCGTGCTTATTACAAATGGGAGAAAGCCGGGTTTCCTCATGGCGAGGATTATAAACACTGGATAGAAGCGGAAGAGGAAATTGAAGCGATGCTCAAATAAGACCCGGGATCAGCTTTTTCAGTTAAGCAGCAAATCATTATGATGAGCTGTGTTGTTTGACAAAAACAAGCAATCATATGAAAAATACAATCAACCTGCCGCTGCAGTTTATCAACCTCTGGTTGACGCTGTTAATTATCTGGCTATTAGCTAATGGCTCACTAGCGTCGCATACAATCATTGCAGGTGTATCTATATCGGCTGTTATCGCACTGGCATTTGCTGCCTTTGCTCAGGTATACAGTGTGGTGCGCTGGTCACCAAGAGTTATCTATTACTACCTGATATACCTGAGCGTATTTTTTTACGAACTGGTGAAAGCCAATCTTAATGTGATGTTGCTAGTATTCTCACCGCGCATCAACATCAGTCCCGCTATCGTTGAAATCAAAACAGAGCTTAAATCTCCAATGGGAAGGCTGGCACTTGCCAACACGATCACCTTAACCCCCGGGACACTGGTGGTCGACATCCAGGACGATTCTCTCTTTGTGCACTGGATCAACATAAGCACAACCGATCCTGTTGCCGCGGCCGAAGCCATCTCCGGCCGCTTCGAAAAATACCTCAAGGTTATTTACGGGTAAGTATCTATGACTGAAATTGGCTTCACGGAACTCACGGTAATTATTTCTGCTGTTCTCATTTTTTTCAGCATCGTGTTCGGTATTGTTCGCCTGGTGATCGGGCCCGACACAGTTGACCGCGTGGTTGCTATCGACCTGTTGACTATCGTCACGATCGCATTAATTGCACTGCTGGCACACCAGGCGGAACGCTATATCTACCTGGATGTTGGACTGGTATACGGATTACTGAGTTTTCTCGGGGTACTGGCCGTGGCGCGCTATCTGGAAGGAGGACTCTGACCATCATGTACATATCAATCCTGGTTTTGCTCACACTTGTGCTCTGTGCAGGCATCCTGCTGAGTGCCCTGCTGGCCGTCATACTTAAGAACAATGTGGGGGCTATTGTCAGCGCCGGGTTAGCCAGTCTTTTCGCCTCGGTCGTATACGTCGTCCTCGCGGCACCGGACGTTGCCATGACCGAGGCGTCTATCGGCTCCGGCCTTACAACGATGATCTTTCTTTATGCCATACGCAAAACCCAGGGCATTGATACGACCTCCAGGGAAAATAAATGAGTCTCGGTCTCAACGAAATCATCGGTAACATTTTGTTGATCTGCGGCAGCTTTTTCCTGTTCTCCGCGGGACTGGGCGTATTGCGCATGCCAGATACGTACAACCGCATCCAGACAGGCACCAAGGCAACGACGCTGGGAACGATACTGCTACTCATCGGTCTCGCTTTCCTGCACCCGGCATGGACTTTCAAACTCATCATCCTGATATTTTTTGTCATGCTGACCAACCCGGTGTCTTCGCATGCACTGGCACGCGCTTCCCATGCGATCGGCATTCATGAAACAGATGCCACGGTTATCGATCATATGGATCAGCAAGACAGTCCTGCCGCGGTAACACAAGAGCGCGAGCACGTGGATCAAACGCCACCGGAGAAAACCGGAAAATGATAAAGCGTATTATTATTTTTATCATGCTGGGACTGATGGCCATGATCTTCTTTAATCTTGCGTCAAACTATGTCGAGAACGAATCACTGCTCAAGCTTGGACGTTACTATGCCGAGAAGGGCCCACAGGAACTTGGTGCGCCTAACCTGGTGACTGCCGTGGTAGTCACCTACCGTGGACTCGATACACTCGGCGAAGTTACCGTGCTCTTCATCTCCGCTGCCGGGGTTGGTCTGCTGTTGCGACGTACTCGCCGTAAGCAGAACGATGAAGACCTGGAAAAAGCCGACCGTAGAGAAGAACGTGCCGGTGTTCACAAACCCGCCAGTGAAATTGTGGAGACTGCCACGCAGTTGCTGCTGCCGATGGTTATTCTTTTCGGTATTTATGTTTTCATCAATGGCCACCTGTCACCTGGCGGTGGTTTCCAGGGCGGCGCAATTATTGCTTCCGGAACAATGTTCCTGCTGCTGGCATTGCCCGAGTCACACATCAGCCGCATCCTGATCGCGGTCACGGAATCACTATCGGGATTCAGCTATGTCGTCATCGGGGTACTTGGCGTGATACTTGCGGGTGGCTTTCTCGACAACCGCATACTCGGACTGGGCGAATATGGTGACCTGTTCAGTGCCGGTGCGATTCCGCTTATCTATTGTTTCATCGGGCTCAAGGTCGGTTTTGAACTGAGTGCCGTACTGGACCGATTTCGCAAGGACGA
Source organism: Arenicellales bacterium (assembly GCA_029287915.1). GTDB lineage: Bacteria > Pseudomonadota > Gammaproteobacteria > BMS3Bbin11 > BMS3Bbin11 > BMS3Bbin11. The sequence continues at coordinate 12,979 of JARFQE010000040.1, read as the reverse complement.
CACGGGGCCGGAAAAGACATGATTCCAGATATTCCGATTTCACTCATAGCTCTCTGCTGCGGCCTGGCACTGATTCTTATCGGGCTCTGGGGCATGCTGACCCAGCGCAACATGATTCGCATAATCATAGGGTTTTCTTTGATCGACACGGGCATTCACATGGTCATGGTTTCGATTGGCTACGTCACCGGTGGAACAGCCCCGATTATCAATGATTCAGTGCCGCTGGCCGAGGCGGTAAAGCGCATCGTTGACCCGGTGCCCTCTGCCCTGGTGCTGACAGCAATCGTCATCGGGCTGGGTGTCACATCGGTCATGCTGTCATTTGCCGTGCGCATATACAAAGCACGCAAGACGCTCATGATCGATGAATTGACGGAGTCTAAATTATGATGAACAGCCTGCTTGATATGCTGCTTCATCCACTCGGCATCTATGTCATTGCTCTAGGCGCCGGCTTTCTCATTCCGCTGTTCGACCGTGCACACCGTGGGTCAGCTGTGTTGCTGTTCATCGCTGCACTTGCGGCGCTTGCCACTATTGCCGGTGTAAACCTGCTTGCCATTATCAAAGGTGCGCCACCCATATTTATCGAAACGGCAGGCATATCTCCTCCTTTTTCAATCAACCTGCGCTTTGGTCTGTTTGAAGGGGGTGTCGTCTTTGCCGTAAACAGCGTGGCATTCCTGGCGGCCCTGCATCTCCTCGATAGTTTGCGCAAGCATGCCTCCGCTCTCCTGCTCTACCTGATCATGGTGATGGGAATCAACGGCATGATCATGACCCGAGACCTGTTCAACCTGTTTATCTTCATCGAGATAACTTCGCTTGCGACCTATGCCCTGATCGGGATGGAACGTACCGGGAGCGTTCTTGCGGCGGGTTTTAAATATATTATTGCGACATCGATAGCATCGGCCTTCTTTCTGCTCGGCACTGTTTTCATTTATTACCAGACCGGTACGCTGAATATTGATGACATCATAGTACACAGTGACCTGATTCAGGGGCCTATCGGTTTAATTGCATCATTGTTTCTACTCACCAGTCTGTTAATCGAGCTCAAGCCCTACCCTGCTAATGGCTGGGGACTGGATGTCTATGAAACAGCACCCAGCGGTATCGCATCACTGATTTCTGTCGGCGTCTCTTCAGGTGTACTCTTTGCACTTTACAAGCTGCTGCCTTTGATGGGCGATTTCCTCCCCAGTATTGCTCTCATCAGCGGCGTCACTTTCCTTGCCTCGAACATCATTGGACTTAAACAGGGCAATGCCAGGCGACTGCTCGGCTACTCGTCAATAGGACAGATGGGACTGCTGACCATGGCGCTCGTCATGCTGCAGCAGCTCGACGCGATGGATATGGCAATCATTGTTGTTGGTGGCCTGTTTATCAATCACCTGCTGGCAAAGGCCGGTCTATTCTGGCTTGCCGGTATTGTCAACCGTGAACAAATAAACGACTGGTCTGCATTAAGTCAGCACCCGTGGCTGCTGTTCCTCTTCGGCAGCATGATTGCCGCACTGATTGGCCTGCCACCCTTCCCCGGTTTCTGGGGTAAATGGGAGCTCATCATGCAGCTGGCAACTGCCGACTATTACGGCTGGATCCTGCTGGTGCTTGCCGGTTCACTGCTGGAAGCGGCTTACCTGTTCCGCTGGTTCACGCGTGCATGGCAAGGCGATATCACCACGGGGACTGCAGGCTTACCGGCACTGAGGATTCGTTTCTGGCAACCCGCAACGGTCGGTATCGCCGTTTTCCTGTTATACGTTATGGGCAGCGGCATGGCCACGCTGATGGACGTTACCGTACCGGCTTTCCTGCTGCCGCTTGCTGCCGGCCTGGCAATGTTACTGGTCGATGGTTTGCCCGGGAGACTGAAAAATATAGTGATGTTGCTGATTGTCGGCTTTTTCGGCATCGGGCTGACCCACAACCTGACTGGCATTAACCTGCTCTTCAGTTACCTGCTTGTCGGCGGGGGACTACTGATTAGCATCGGCGCACTTTACCGCAAAGACAATCGCAGGGGATTTTACCCATTACTGGCAGTGCTGCTCGTTTCACTGGCCGCATTACTGCGTGCAAGAACATCACTGGAGTTTTTCTTTAGCTGGGAATTGATGACACTTTCGTCCTACCTGCTTATCGCTGTTGGACGAAACGGCCTCAAACCGGCTTTGTCATACCTGCTGTTTTCACTCGGTGCTGCCTACTTTATTTTTGCCGGCTTTGCCGTCGCTTTTGCCGCGACTGGCAGCCTGCTGCTAGCTGACCTGGGCGACGCGGGCGAACAGGCGGGGCTTGTTTTTGGGCTGCTAGCTGCCGGTTTCGTGATCAAACTGGGGGGCTTTGGTCTCCACATCTGGCTGCCGGGCAGTTATGCTGAAGCCGATGATGACTTCACGGCCATCCTGTCATCCGTGGTCAGCAAGGCAGGGATATTTGGACTGGTCACCATTGCCGCCTATCTCGGCGTACAGGCCGATATAGGTCTCGACCCGGCCTATGTACTGGGCTGGATTGGCATATTAACGGCGACTTTCGGTGCACTGATGGCGGTGTTCCAGGAAGATATCAAGCGCCTGGTTGCCTATTCCAGCATGGGACAGCTGGGCTACATCGTCACCGGGGTCGCATTGATGAGCCATCTTGGCTGGATCTCGGCTCTGTATACCACCGTGAATCATTTTCTTTTCAAAGGCATCCTGTTCCTCGCCGTTGCCGGCATTATCCTGCGTACCAATGAGCGCCTGATGTATAAAATGGGCGGCCTGATCAAGAACATGCCGGTGACATTTACCTTTACCATGATTGCGATCATTGCAATGTCAGGTGTGCCACCCCTGTCCGGGTATGGCGGCAAGTGGATGTTGTTCAACGCCCTTATGGACAAGGGCTGGTACTGGATCGCGGCGCTAGCCTTCTTTTCCAGCGCGGTCGCCTTTCTCTACATGTTCCGCCTGCTGCAGACAGTTTTTCTCGGACAACGCAAACTGGAACACGCAAAACTGCGCGAGGCACCGGCCATCCTGCTGGCACCGCAAGTCATACTCATTGCAGCAATCATGGTTATTTCGGCCTATCCTAAATTGTTGCTGGACCCGTTGTCCGCAACCATCGACCCCTGGATCGCGAGCACCCTGGTGTGGGAAGGCACTTCGCTGGTATCGCATTACGGCAACTGGAACGCACCCATGATCATGGCGATTGTCGGCGGCGTGTGGATGATACCGCTGATCATTCTCCTACTGGTTTCTCTTACCCTGAAGATACAAAAAGTCGAACAGTTCAATATCGTGTTTGCAGCCGAACGCCCCCGGCGTCCCGAAGAAACCCATTTCGCCTACAATTTCTTTGCCCATTACGATCGCGCGATCGGTTTTCTTGTCAGGCCGAGAGCGACGGCGTTCTGGAATGCGACTGTTGAATGGACGCATACCTTCGGTTCATCGCTAAGAATTTTCTATACCGGCAACGGCCAGACATATGCGCTGTTCATCATCATGTATTTCATCGGTATGTTCCTGGTCAACGGAGGGCTTGAACTGTGATCTATGCAAGTATGTCAGAGTGGTTCGGCAGGGTTGGCAACTTCGGCCTGACCCTGTTGATCGTTACTGTTTATGGCCTGCTGGTGGGTGCCCTGATTGAGCGTATTATTGCCAAGGTCCAGGGACGTGTCGGCATCCCCTACTCGCAGCCGTTCATCAATATTGCCAAGACTTTTTTCAAACGCACCGCCGTAAGCCATGGCATCATGTTCTACCTTGGGCCGGTCTTTCGCATTGCGGGTGGCATCGGCACCCTGGCCTTCATCCCGGTCATCTACGGTAGCGAGATGTTCTCAAACTTCAGTATGGCTGGCGACCTGTTCCTGGTGATCTACTTTATGTTTTTTGGTCAGCTCGGCATGGCACTTGGCGCCGGTGAAAGCGGGCATCCCTACAGCGCAATCGGTATTGCCCGCGGTCTGTCGCAGATGACGGCCTACGAAGTGCCGTTTGCCCTTGCCGTCATTTCCATAGTGATCCAGTACGACACCCTGTCGATTACCGAAATCGTAGCTGCCCAGCAGGGTGGCTGGCAGAACTGGACCGTGATTACGAACTGGGTAGCCACGCTGGCTGCCATGCTGGCGTTTCTCGGCATGACGGGATATTCACCGTTTGATATCTTCCTCGCGCCGCAGGAAATACCGATCGGGCCGCCTACCGAGTTTCACAGCGCCTACCTCAGTTTTCTGCAGATCAATCGTGCCCTGTTTGGTGCGACCAAGCTGGTGCTGTTTATGAACCTGTTCTTTGGCGGTGCCACCGGCTGGGTCGAACTGATGATCAAGACACTTTTGATATACATGGTTGCGATTGTCGTTGGTGTTGCGTTCCCGCGCTTCCGTGTTGACCAGGGGATACGTTTTTTCTTCAAGATTCCAACCCTGATCGGCATCATGTCTATCGTTTATGTACAGATGGTGCTTGCATGAATATAAACCTGCAAGCCAGGAGTTCTTACTATGAGTAAAGACCGTTCCTCGAAAAACACAATGGAAAATTCCGGCCTGAGTGCGGACGAACAGCTACTGTTTTGCAACGCACGGCCCGAACCCTACAAGCCCTATTCGATAAAAGCGGTCGAAGATTTTGCCAACTGGGCAAGAGCAAACTCGCTCTGGATTCTGGCCTTTGGTACCGGTTGCTGCTCTATTGAACTTCGCCCGTTGATGACCGCACGCTTTGACATCAGCCGCTTTGGCATTGCCGGACGACCGACACCACGGCAATCTTCAGTTTTCATCATTGGTGGCTATGTTTCGGTCAAGACCCTGAAGCGGATCATCCGCAGTTATGAACAGATGCAGGGTCCCAAATTCATCATTGCGCTCGGCTCCTGCCCGGCCAACGGCGGCATGTATTTCGACAGTTACAATACCATCAACCAGTTTGATCTCTACCTTCCTGTAGATATGTATGTAACCGGCTGCATGCCAAGACCCGAAGCACTGCTTGCCGCGATCATGGAGCTTAAAGAAGACATCAAGGTCGGCAATTGTGACGGTGCGAATCGCTACGTAGAAAACCTCGACTGGTACAAGGCCAACCAGAAAAAGGTGATCAAGAACTGGGATATGCCCGACTATAACTGGTGATATTTTATGAATACTCTGCTCGACAGACTGGCTACCGATTTTGGTATTTACGATATATCAGATCGTAAACCCGCGATAACGACGTTAAAGGTCGAAAAACAACAGGCCGAAAGGTTAATCCGGGAATTGCGTGACCGTGAGGGTTATACCCACCTGAACTTCATTACCTGTATTGACTACATCGAGCAGGGAATATTTACGCTGGTATACATGCTGCACAACTACGGTGATAAGAGCACACTGGGCGTCGAGGTGGATATCGATCGCGAGAATGCCGAGATGACGTCCATTCACACGCTGTGGGCACAGGCCTGGACCTATCAACGGGAACTGCGGGAAATGTTTGGCATCAATTTCCCCGGCAGCCCGCGGCAGGAAGAAGATTTTTGCCTGGAAGGCTGGGATGACATACCTCCGATGCGCCGTGAATTTAACACCAAGACATACAGTACAGAAACATTTGGACACCGGGAGGGCCGAGTCAGTGAAGACCCGCGTGAGCACATGAAGGCCCAGCTGTACCCGACACGTGGAGGTGATAATTAATGTCATCGACTGTAAACAAGACGTCTGTCGGGCATGCTGCCTCACTGGATTTTACCCAGCCTGGGCCCGTTGACCTGGCATCCGGCAAATACGTAAAAATCTGGCAGGGGCCCCAGCATCCGGGTATCACTGGTAATATGTCGCTCGAACTGGTACTCGATGGTGACACGATAGTCGACTGCAAGACCCACGTCGGCTATCTCCATCGTGGGTTTGAAAAACTGATGGAACATCTCACCTTCATCCAGAATTTCACCGTCGTCTGTCGTATTGCGGTTCCCGAACCGGCCTTCAACGAATACCTCTATGCCGCTGCACTGGAGAACCTTAGTGGTATCGAGCCACCGGAACGGGCGCAATGGATACGTACACTGAACCTGGAAATGATGCGACTGGCCAGTTTCCTGATGTGGATCGGTGGCATGAGCGGTGCATTTGGCCAGTATACGGTACCCAACTGGACAATTACCTTCCGTGATTATGTGCTCGACCTGTTCGAGGAAATGACCGGTGCGCGCATCTATCACATGTACATGGTTCCGGGTGGCGTACGCGCACCACTACCCGACGGCTTTGACGAACGTATACGTGATCTCATGGACAAGACTGAAAAACTGCTGGACCAGGTAGAAAAGGTCATGTTCAACAACACTGTTTTTAAAACTCGGTCTAAGGGTCTGGGTGTCATTTCACCGGAAATGATCGATCCTTATGGAATAGTCGGCCCCAATGCCCGTGCCTGCGGTGTCAAGCGCGACCTGCGCAAGGATGAGCCCTACCTTGTCTATGACCAGCTCGACTTCGACACCATTACCGGCACTGATTCCGACGCCTACGAACGATCATATGTGCGTCTGCAGGAAACACGACAGAGCATATCGCTAATTCGCCAGATCCTTGACCGTATGCCGGCAGACGGCCCGTTCCAGGCGCAGATGCCAAATATGCTGCACTGGAAAATTCCGCCCGGCCAGACCTATGTCAAGGCAGAATGCACTCGCGGTGAATACGGATACTTCATGGTGACCGATGGTTCTGAATTTATACGCCGGGTGCATGTGCGCGGACCGAGCTACACGCATGCCATCGCAGTCATGGAAAACCTCGCGGTCGGCACCAATATTGCGGACATCGCGGGACTGATGGTGTCACTGCATACCTATCCACCCGAGATTGAAAGATAACAGGAAAGTATGATGAGTCTGAAAGACCTGCTCTCCCCCTTCTTCGTCTGGCAACGTGCATTTGAAAAGCCGTGGACCAACATGCGCCCGATCGAGGAAAGACCTGGAGCGCCTGCGTACCGGGGCTTTCATATCAACCTCGCCGATAGCTGTATCGGCTGCGGCAGTTGCCACACCATCTGCCAGAATGAAGCCATTGATATGGTACCGGTTGAGGAGTTTTCAGGACGCCCGGGTGACAGTGGCCTGCGTCCGCGCTTCGATTACGGTCGCTGCTGCTGGTGTGCGCTGTGCGTTGACATCTGTACTGCCAACTCCCTTCACATGAGCAACGAGTACACCTGGCTGGCGCGCGATCCAACTGATTACCACTTTACTGCCGGCGTCGAAGAAAAACCCTGGCAGGACAGCGAACTGGGCTATCACCGTGCCGAGGGCTATCACCTGTACCCGCCAAAGCGTATTGATATGGATATGTTGACGGCCGATGAAAGCGTGCAATCATTCGATGAAGTCGTCAATGGTTACAGCGAAGAGCAGGCGAAACTGGAAGCTGACCGCTGTGTCGAATGTGGCATCTGCGTTGCCACCTGCCCTGCGCACATGGATGTTCCGGACTATATTCGCAGTATACGCGACGGTGATTTCGAGACCGGCCTGCAGCTGATGTATCGCACCAATCCGTTCCCGGCGACATGCGGACGTATATGCACACACCGTTGCGAAGAGGTCTGTCCTGTCGGCATCACGGGCCAGCCCATTGCTATCCGCTGGTTGAAACGCTTCATCGTCGACCAGGTCGATAGCATAGATTACGCTCGTATTCTTGATAGCGAGATTATCGAGAATGGACACAAGGTTGCGGTCATCGGTGCCGGCCCGGGTGGGCTTAGTGCTGCTTATTACCTGAGGAAGAAAGGCTATTCTGTCACGGTCTATGAATCCCAGGAAACGGGTGGCGGTATGTTGCGCTATGGCGTTCCGAGTTACCGACTTCCCGATGATGCCCTCGACAAGGACATAGACTACATTATTTCTGTTGGTGTAGACATCAGGTACAACACCATTATCGGTAAGGATGTCATGTTTGAAGACCTGCTCGGCGAGTATGATGCCATCTTTCTCTCCACTGGTCTTTCAGTGCCTTCAAGCATGCGCATAAACGGAGAAGATCATCCGCGCGTATTATCAGGCCTGCAGGTACTTGCCGATGTCGCCAGGGGAAAAGACCCGGGGATTGGCAGGAAAGTGGCTGTCATCGGTGGCGGCAACGTGGCAATGGATGCAGCACGGGTTTCAAGACGCCTGGGAGCAGATGTCGATATCCTCTACCGCCGCCGGATCAGTGAAATGCCGGCCGATCCCGAAGAAATAAAGGAATCGCAGGAAGAGAAGTGCAATCTTGTCGAAAAGGCAATCCCGGTCGAAATAATGGACACCGGCAGCAAAAAACAGGTGACTATTAAATGGGGAGAAGCTGAAATGGTACAGGACCCCAAAGGCGGCAGGCCGCGCCCGGTATTGCAAGAAGACCGCATGCACACGGAGACATACGACTGTATAATTTCAGCTATTGGCCAGGGAAGTAATCTCGACTTTATCACGCCTGCTGTACAGGAGCAGCTGGCCATTGAATGGGGCAAGTTTACCCCCGGCGAATACCAGCGGTCTGAACTGGAGAAAATTTTTGTGGGCGGTGACGTAGCTAACCGCACCGCTGATGCCATCAGCGCGATTGAAGATGGCCACCATGCCGCTCGCGGAATTGACAGGTTCCTGAAGCCAGGTGCCTATGCAGAAAATTAAGCTCAAGTTGATCACGAGGTAACTCGATATGAATACCGTTGATGAAATACTGGATTACGCCATCGAACAGGAACAGCAGGCGGCTGATTTCTATGCCGAGCTCGCATTACGTGCAGAAAAAGCCGGTATGAAACAGGTATTGCTCGATTTTGCCGATGAGGAAATGAGTCACAAAAAGCGTTTACTGGCAGTAAAAAACGGTAAACACGAACTGACTCCAGAAGAAGAAGTATTGGACTTAAAGATTTCCGATTACCTGGTCGAAGTTGACGCTACTGATGACATTTCCTATCAGGATGCACTGATCATAGCGATGAAAAGGGAACGGGCTGCCTACGAACTTTATACCGACATGGCCGCCAATATACCCGACAGCCACCTGAAAGAGGTCATCACCGGCCTTGCCAAGGAGGAGGCAAAGCACAAGCTGTTCTTTGAATCGGAGTATGACGATCGTGTATTGATGGATAATTAACGTGCCTGAAACGCTCGTGGGATACCAGATGCACAGAGACCATGTAGCATGTAGATTAACAGGCATAGAAGTATTACGGGAATCCAGCACAGAAGCTAAGAAAAAAACAATCACCCTGCCAGCAAAATGCAGAGCATTGTCCCAGCCATATGGCGCGCTCTAAGCAAATTGCACGCCCAACCGCCTCGCTAACAACTTGAACTATCATTCATAAGAAATTGTTTTATATAACTTAATGGTGGTGATGCCCTTTGTTATTTTCACTACTGTAGATAACCGTTCAGGACTGTGTTCGTTAATATTCCGGCACTTAATAATATTCGTGAAATGGTGCGGTACAGATTTACGTCCCCTCCTCTTCCTCATTCTGATAAATCTTAGAGACGAGCAGTTAAATATCCGTTATTGGATAAACACGCCCTCACCAGCATAAATCAAAAAAAGCCTCCGCTGGGGAGGCTTGAGATTGGAAAACGTACACGTTGAATCGAGAACTTATTCCCTTCACTTCTCCTGTATATTGACCAGCAGCTCAGTCGAAGTTTGATGATACGAAGTCCCAGTTGATAATTTTCCAGATTTCGTCCAGATATTGAGGCCGTGCATTACGGTAGTCAATGTAATAGGCGTGCTCCCATACATCAATCGTCAACAGTGGCGTCAAGCCATCGGTCATCGGATTTCCGGCATTGGAGGTATTGACTACATCCAGCTCACCGTCAGCGTTCTTGACCAGCCATGTCCAGCCAGATCCGAAGTTCGTAGCGGCAGATTTAGTAAATACTTCTCGGAAAGCGTCGAATGAGCCGAATCGTGTTGTCATTGCATCGGCGAGTGCACCACCTGGCTCACCACCTCCATCTGGACTCAAGCAATTCCAGTAAAACGTATGGTTCCAAACCTGTGCAGCATTGTTAAATATACCACCATCAGCAGAGCGGATAATCTCTTCTAATGTAGAATTTTCGTACTCTGTTCCAGTGATCAAGTTGTTTAAATTTGTGACGTATGTCTGGTGATGCTTGCCATAATGATAATCAAGCGTTTCCCTGGAAATTACAGGTGCCAGCGCATCTCGTTCATACGGTAAAGTCGGAAGTTCGTGAACCATTAAATTTCTCCTATAGAATTTTGTATCGAATACGTGCTAATTGTAACTTAGGTTTGAAGCAGAACCATGCCATGCAATCGTAAATGTCGATTATAGAGTATATGCTCTGTAGTTATAAGAAGATAAACCTTATTGAATACCCGCTAGTGGCTGAACAGAATTATTGATTAGATTCGTCAAGCTGCTTCATCATAATGCTTTGGATTCAGTCCAGGGGTAATTCATGTTGACCGGCCGGTAATAAGCGGCACATATAATCATTACTTCTCGTTTAATTTCTTCATTTCGGCGATTAATCTTGCCAGCTCCTCCTGCAGGGTTTCACGTTTGGTAATGGCTCCACCTCCTGGCAGGGTAGCGGCCATCTCGCCATTCGCTGCAACAAGCAGATCTATACTTGCCGGTGGTGTCATAACTTCCTGCCAGTCATCGAAGAAGGCATTGATCAATTTACGCGCCTTGCTCTCAAATCGAGCCTGATCAATCTGCAGGGGATAACCAGCATCTTGCGGGTATATAAAGTTGACATCGACCATCAATACACTCCTCCTCGATTTCTATAGATGTGGTGTGGCGTGATGGGTAAGAAGGATAAACACCCTTTTTCTTTTAGTCCAGTTGGCTCAAAGTCGTTATTGGTCATTTTACCAGCTGAGAAAGGCGCATAAAAATATTACCCGAAGCAGTTCTATGAGGGCCTGGTGTCAGCCATCGGGTGACATCTAATCATGGTGTCCTGGAGGTCAGCACACGGCCATGAGCGTAAATTCACGGTTCAATTGCTATGTAACAGGTTTCCTGTACTATCTTTTCTTTTTCGGAAACAGGAAGTTCACCAGTACCTGTGAATACCAGTCATTCGCAAAACGAGGACTCTCGACATTGTAGTAGGCGCCTACATCAACAGCAACAGCCTTTCCTCCAAGCCTGAACAAGCGTCCGACACCACCACCAAGAGGAACCGTCCACCGATTGTCTTTGTCTGACTCCCAGTTCGCCGTAATCAGTGGTGATGAAGTCAGATACCAGCCATCTTTGAGCTTGTAATTAATCGCCAGCTGCGCCGAGAAAACGTTGACATCAGCGGCATCACTGTCGCCTGCAACGGACCAGATGTTTTGCAGTATCCCTCCCAGAACCCAGTTTCCAACAGGTGCAAATGCGACAGCCGCAGGGCCCATTGACCACTTGTTCGAGCCAAAGCGATCTTTAGTATGAGTAGGTAACACGATAGACCCTCCGAGTCCGTAAGCTAATTTTCCAGATTTGCCTGGCGTGATAAAGCCCTGGTAGGTAATATCACCTAGCCCGAAAGCACTACCTATTCCAAAGGAGCCCGGGTTGCCATTACCCCAGCTGTAATCATCGAGAATGATTTCATCTTGACCTTCAGCATAAGCAATTGGAACAATAACTCGATTAATCAGGTTCCAGTCACCCATATTCACCGGGAAGATAGGCTTGATGTTCAGTACATTGGCAGTTGAATTTGATGGTCCGAGATTGAACAGGGTGTTGTTCTCAAAGGGCAGACTGATGACCGTGCTCAGGGGATTCATTGACTCCTCTGTAAGATCACCTGCCGCCAGATTCTGGAAAACACAGAATGCAAGACTGCAAGATATAAACTTGTGCAGTTTTCGTTTCATTTCTTCTATATATTTTAATTTATTATATATAGATATGCTTCTGAAAACACAATCAGGAACACAATAGAATAACCATTTCAGAAGGCTTTAATTAGGCGGCTTGTAGGGATCCAGTGCCCCGGTGGGAACCGGTGGATAGTTTTTCAACGAAGCCGCGTGCTCCTCCAGTTGTGGTAACGCCGCCTTCGGTACCCAGGTATGCGGAAACAGCACGTTATCGAGCTCCTGGGGATCGTTCATCAGGTTATAGGCGCGCGGCATGGTGTATTCACGCAGTTCGCCATTCCAGCCGGTCTGCTCCTTGAAATGGAGTTTCCAGTTGCCCCACTTCACGCCGAAAATATCGTTGCCCATGTAGACGATGAACCCTTCCCGTCCGGATTCTTGATTCTTACCCATGAGGAACCCAGACATATCTATACCGTCGATGACCCGGTCCTTGGGAACCTTGCCTCCGGCAATCCGTGCCAACGTCGGAAACAGGTCCATCTCGTGGACGATTTCATCGCTGACACTACCTGCCTTGATTTTGCCCGGCCAGCGCACTGCAAAGGGCACACGAAGCGCCCCTTCGTAGCCGGTAAACAGGCTCGAGCGCCAGGGACCGGCAGAGCCGTGTACCGCGGTCTCTACCGTGAGCGAGGTTTCACCGGGACTCAATGCCTCGGGACCGTTGTCGGCGGTAAAGATAAAGATCGTGTTATCCGCGATGCCAAGCTCATCGACCGTTTTCATCAATTCACCGACATAGCTGTCAATCTGCATCAGCAGGTCACCCCATGGTCCATTGCCTGATTTACCGATGAAATCGGGATGCGGCATGGTGGGAAAATGCGTGGCCGTGTACGGCAAGTAGACAAAGAACGGCTTCTTCGCCTTTGCCTGTTTGTTCATGAAGCTGATGGCACGATCGGTCAGGTCGCGATCGATCAGGGGCCGGTAGTCGAGGCGATAGGGCCGGACCTTTTTCGGTGTGCTGCCCTTCTTGCCGTCCATCACGTAAGACTCAGACAATCCACTCTCAACGAATTCCGGTAGTGACGAGTAAACCGA
>JARFQE010000023.1 GCA_029287915.1 Arenicellales bacterium | reverse complement strand
GTTTATTAAGCACCGTGTATGTCCATTTTTTAGTATGTTGTGTCATTGAAAAGGCTTCTACTGGGGCGAGGGTTAATGCAAATTAGTAACTGCAGGTGCGCTGTTGTTATCGAAAGTCTACAGCGTAGCTGGTTGCCGTTGAGATATTAATACTGCTGCTGGGTAGTTAAAGACAAATGAAGATCGTTTCTGGAGGACAAACAGGTGTAGATCGGGCGGCTCTTGATGCTGCATTAGAACTAGGGATCGAAGCAGGAGGATGGTGTCCACAAGGGCGGTTAGCCGAAGATGGAGCTATCGCTGAGAAATATCCGCTCAAGGAACTAGCAAAGGCGGATTATCTGCAGCGTACAAAAAGAAATGTAATAGACGTCGATGGAACAGTCATCATTTTTTTCGGCAATCCAGCTGGTGGCACTCAACTTACTCTGGAGTTTTGTATCAAGGAAAGCAGGCCTTATCTATTGATAGATGCCCAAAGCTTATCTGTTGAACAGGCATCAGTCAAAATACAACGATTTATTGATAAAAATAATATTTCCATATTGAATGTTGCGGGGCCAAGAGCCAGTGAAAAAGCAGAAGCATATGGGTATGCGAAATTGGTAATTTTAAATGTCTTCCAGTAAGCAATCTATTTCCTGACAAGCTTAACTACATTTAGATCATGTTCCGACAGAACCGACTAATCTATCTTGCACTAACAGTAACGTAATTATGTAGACTGTTTAAGACAAGATAATGGCGTGTCCTGTCAAGTAATGCTTCTTTTGTTAAGACATAATTTTGTCTTCAGAAAAAACAATCACAACAGTTCTGGAGACAGCGAAATGGGCAAATATTCAAGGCCAGTAGATGGACGTAACAGTAAGCGACCACCAGATATTGTAGACAGTGCCGTATGTAAGGTGTGCAGAGGTCGAAAATATACCCTGGTTGAGAACAGAATGTTCAATCAGTCGTCGACAACAGTATATGAGAAAAAGGTCTGCCAAACCTGTAATGGCAAAGGGGATACCCTGCCTTCTGACGATAATAGCGGAAGGACTCGTGCCGGCAAGAGAGCATTAAGTGGAACTGGGTATCTGAGAAACAACAAACGGCGCAGAAAGAAGTCCAGCTAACTCAATGGTATCATTTCTTTTTGAAAGATGACGACGTTTTCGTTTTGCTAGATTCCGTTAATTGTTGGCTGCGTTTCAGTTTGATGGAAGATCGATTTCTTTCAGACTCGCGGTGTTTTCGCTTATTCTCCTTTGCACGTTCCATAATCTCTTTTTTTCTATCGAGATCGCGAAAGTAATCATCGAGTCTCTTTTCAGCTCTCTTTGCCCGTTCTTTTTCGCGCCTTTCTATCCGCATAACTTCAGCTTCAATTTCTGAATTTCTTTTCATTGCACGTTCATAGGCAACAGGATCAAAATTGCTCTCGATTTCCAGTCGTTCAATTTTATGTGGTGTTGCTGCGGGAGGCCTGTCTCCGTAATGCACATGTCCTGATTCATCAGTCCATTTCTGAATTGTGTCAGAAAAACAGTATTTGCAGGCAAGTAGAAATACGATCAGGGTTATTATTCTCATTCCTAATCCCTCCATGGATAATGGTATGAGTGTTGTTAATGAATCATACTATCAAGCTGATTCACTGTCATCTATTGTTTAATGTAAATGGCTGAATAATTTCAGTTTATGGGTAAATGCAATGCTGACAGGGCGCCTGTTATTTTTTCATCTGCAAGTTTCAGGAACTCATTCTGGTTAAAAGTTATTATTCCACCGCAGAGCTCATACCAGGCAAAATTTTCTGTCCAGTCCGGGATTTCATAACTTCCCTGAAATGCCCTTGGTAAGCAAACAATCTTGTCCGGCAGGTAAAGCAGGTTATAGGTGATATTGCTGCGATGAAGTTCATTTATATAATGCCAGGCATTAGTACTGTCATCAAAAATTTTGCATGTTACGGGATAGGCTTTACTTCCACCGTTATGTTGCCAATGTTGTTTCAGAACAGGTAAAGGTTGATTAACTGTAAATGTCTGGAAATGAAGATGATTGATTGATGCGCCTGCACCATAGCCGTTATAGGCAATGGCAATACCAGGAATATTATTTCCCAGCTGTTTGATGAGTGCACTAATGAAGCTGTGCATGTCAACGCCAAGTATTTGTGGGATTTTTTGATCAGGTTCAGGGACAAGAAGGCCGTGCAGCGTAGCAAATGGAAATTTGTTATAAAGCAATTTTACCGCTACACCATCAATCACACCGGACCAGAGAATTTCCTTGTCCAGAAACGGCTTGTTGAAATGGAATGCGCTTTCCTCAAAGTCCTGTGACAGGGAAGAGATAGTAGCACTGGATATCCTTCGTGGTCGTAGTGAGCGCAGCTGATTAAACTGTAGTTCCCAGTTTTCAGTATGTCGATATTCTGTTGTGCTGAGGTTATCAAACCCCATCCTGATAAGTTTTTGAAATACCTGTATGTCGTCGGGTGCACCATGCAGCTGTTTCCCTGCTCTAAGATTATTGGCATAGGCCTGTTTTTTTTGTTTAAAATTTTCTTTCAGGCGATCCCAGAACTTTAAAAAAATCTGTTCGTCAAAAAGAGAATTGGCCAGCACCAGGATGAATGTCCCTAGTGAATCTTCTTTTAGTTGGCGGTCCAGGCCATTTTCAAATGAACTGCGTAGTGAATCAGGTGAAGAAAAAATATCTGGTAGCTTCATAATCTGTTTCGTTTGCTGATATTTTGTGTGCTGGGCTACTCAATTTTACCAGGTCGCATTGTGTCATACCCGTGTGACATGTACAGAGCTAGACAGGTCCTGCATGATATACTGATGCGTAATGAATTAACGATTGGTTTTCTGGAGTTACTTTGGAAATTTATAAAAAATTTAGTATTGAAGCAGCCCACAGGCTGACAAATTTACCGCCTGAACACAAATGTTCACGCCTCCACGGTCATTCATTCCAGGTAGAACTGCGTGTCAGTGGAGAGGTTGACAACGAGTATGGCTGGGTGCAGGATTTTGCCGATATCAAGCGCATATTTAGGCCAGTTTATGAACAGCTGGATCATCGATATTTAAATGAGGTAGAGGGATTGGGAAATCCAACCAGTGAAAACCTGGCGAAGTGGATCTGGCAACACTTAAAACCTGATCTTCCACTATTATCTGCAATAATTGTTAGGGAAACCTGTACTGCCGGCTGTATCTACAGGGGTAGTGATGAAGAAAGTTAAAAAAGGCTTTCCTGTCGGTGCTTGCTGACGGATGTCATTCGTGACAGGCCAAGTTCTTCTTCGGAACTGTCTCTGCCCTGGTGCTTCAAGGTAATGATGCGTGACTGTAGACCCTGTTTGTCGAATAGCAATGTGTCACCAAGCTCTTCAAATGCTGCAATTATCCCTTCACCGGGGATGCTATAGAGTTCAAGAAATTTCATTGCCAGGGTCTGTATATGTGTGCCCGAATGCCCGAACCGTTAGTTTTGAGCCATTATTTTACTGGGCTTTTTATTGTTCAACAATATTATTCTTCATTTTCTGCCGAAAAGACCCTGTATATGCACCTGAGTCTGACATAAACTCCAACACAATAGTGGCACGGAATTCTTTATTAATATGAGTCTAAAAATACATTCGATTGCAGCAGCTTTGCTGGTCTTAATACTTACTAATAGTATGCATATGGCTGCTGCCAGTACGCTGGTCTATTGTTCGGAAGGTAGTCCGGAGACTTTTAATCCTCAGCTGAGCACTTCCGGGACGACTTTTGATGCCTCATCAAGGCAGATATATAACAGACTGGTTGAGTTCAAACCCGGGACAACTGAGATTGTGCCAGGTCTGGCACTTCGTTGGGATATCAGTAAAGATGGTCTGGAATATACCTTTCATTTGCGACAGAAAGTCAGCTTCCACAATACTGAATATTTCACACCGGGTAGATATTTTAATGCCGATGATGTGTTGTTTAGCCTAAATCGTCAGCGCAACAAATCTGACCCATGGCATAAGGTTTCTGGTGGTGTCTATAAATATTTTAACGATATGGGGTTTAGCAATCTGATCAAGGACGTGATCAAGCTAGATGAGCATATGGTAAAGATAATTCTCAACCGCCCTGACAGTACCTTCCTTTCTAATATGGCGATGGATTTTGCATCGATATTATCCAAGGAATATGCAGATGTAATGATGAAAGCAGGATCACCTGAAATGCTCGATATAAAACCTGTCGGAACTGGGCCTTTCATGTTTGTTAAATATGAAAAAGATGCATTTATCCGCTACCAGGCACACCCGGCTTACTGGAGAGGTAAAGAAAAACTGGATAAACTAGTTTTTGCCATCACGGTAGATCCATCCGTCCGCTATGCGCGATTACGGACTGGTGAATGCCAGGTAATGGCGTATCCATTACCGACTGACATATTATCGATGAAGAAAAACCCTGCAATAACAGTGGACGAGCAGCCAGGTCTCAATACTGCCTATTGGGCATTTAATGTACGCAAACCACCGTTTGACAAGGCGCGTGTCAGACAGGCGATGAACTATGCGATTAATCGCCAGGCTATTCTTGATGTCATCTATCAGGGTACGGGTACAAAAGCATCATCGCTTATCCCTCCCACTATCTGGGAATGGAAGGGAATAGATAATGATTATGATTACAATCCCAATCATGCAAAAAAATTACTGGTTGACGGTGGATACCCAGAAGGGTTTGAAATAGACATCTGGGCGATGCCTGTACAACGGCCATATAACCCGAATGCAAGAAAGATGGCCGAGTTGATGCAGCAAGACTTAAAGAAAATTGGTGTCAATGCCAATATCGTCACTTATGAATGGGGGACATATCTAAAAAAATCCCGCCAGGGAGAACATCAAACTATACTGCTGGGCTGGACTGGAGACAATGGTGATCCAGATAATTTCTTCACCCCATTGTTAAGCTGTGCAGCATCAGAGACTGGCAACAACCGATCTTTCTGGTGTAATAAACGATTTGATGATTTGATATCGCTGGCACGCATTGAGCTGGATAAGCAAAAAAGAAAAAAACTGTATAGACTTGCCGAAGTCATTTTCAAGCA
Source organism: Arenicellales bacterium (assembly GCA_029287915.1). Classification (GTDB taxonomy): domain Bacteria; phylum Pseudomonadota; class Gammaproteobacteria; order BMS3Bbin11; family BMS3Bbin11; genus BMS3Bbin11. The sequence goes on along the minus strand of JARFQE010000023.1, from coordinate 75,427 downwards.
GGATGCACCATGGTTGACAATCGCTCATTCAGTTCGTTACCAACCTTATTTGAAGAATGTACAGGGGCTCAAAATTGACCCATTTGGCGGGATATATTTTTCCGGAGTAAGCCTTAAGTAAAAACACCCAGACTGGTATGCCACAACTCCTGCTACGTAGAATACTCCTTGTCATCCCGACCTTTATTGGCATTGTTGCACTGACATTTTTTCTTATTCGCCTGGCTCCAGGTGATCCGATACTGTTAATTGCTGGCGAGCATGGCGTCTCTGCTGAGCGTTATGCAGAATTACAGAAACAGTTCGGGTTCGATCAACCACTTTTCATTCAGTTCGCAGATTATCTATCGCAGGTGCTGAATGGAGACCTTGGCCTGTCTGTGGTAACACAAACACCCGTACTGGATGAATTTGGAAAACTGTTTCCCGCTACTCTTGAGCTTGCATTAATTGCCATGATAGTGGCTATTGCGATTGCCATCCCTGCTGGAGTACTGGCTGCTGTTAAACGTAATACCCTGATAGATCACAGCATTACAGCCATCTCCCTGGTTGGTTACTCTATGCCTATTTTCTGGTGGGCACTACTACTAATATTACTGTTTTCAGTTAACCTGGGCATACTGCCGGTTGCGGGGCGGCTCAGTTTCATTTATGACATCGAGTCCGTTACCGGGTTCATGCTCATAGATACTTTGCTAGCCAATGACAAGGAAGCCTTTATTGATGCTTTGCATCACCTGACCTTACCCGCGATCGTCCTCGCAACCATACCTCTAGCTGTTATTATGCGGATGACACGCTCATCCATGCTGGAGGTGTTAAAACAGGATTATATACGCACAGCCAGAGCAAAAGGTTTGTCGGAGTTTTCCGTGATCTTCAAACATGCCTTGAGAAATGCACTGATACCTGTGATTACTGTTATCGGGCTGCAGACCAGTATTCTGATGACTGGCGCAATTCTAACTGAAACCATTTTCTCCTGGCCCGGTATAGGTAAATGGTTACTCGAAGCCGTCTACCGGCGTGATTATCCAGTTGTTCAGGGTGGTGTATTGTTGATTGCCAGTCTGGTGATCCTGGTCAACATGGTGGTCGACCTGCTTTATGTCCTGATTAATCCTGCTCTGCGTCAGAAATAATGAAATACATGACTTCTTCTGCCGGTGTTCCAGGAATTACTCCCTGGCAGGACACATGGTACAAATTAAGCACGAATCATATCGCGGTCGCAGGTCTTCTAGTGCTGATAATTCTAATCACGGGTGCTGTATTTGCTCCATTGATAGTCTTTCATGACCCGCATGAGCAATATACAGATATCCTGCTTGCCCCGCCGTTCTGGCATGAAGATAGTAAGCCGGGTTTTATTCTCGGTACCGATGACCTTGGTCGAGACATTTTCTCGCGCCTGGTCTATGGTGCACGTTATTCATTATTTCTTGGTTTTGTAATTGTTTGCCTGTCTCTTTTGGTCGGTGTCGCTGTAGGCGCTATTGCCGGTATGAAGCGGGGAGTGATAGAGGCGGTTATTTTGCGCATGATGGATATCATGCTTGCTATTCCAGCCATTCTTTTTGCCATTGTTATTGTTGCAATACTCGGTGCCAGTCTATTTAATGCGGCGCTGGCGGTAAGTATTGTACTGCTGCCACATTTTGTACGCATTACCCGTGCAGCAGTGATAACAGAAATGAGCAAAGATTATGTGTTGGCCTCAAAACTGGATGGTAGTAAAGGGTGGCTGCTTTTTTTTCGGGTATTGCTGCCAAATATATCAGCGCCATTAATCGTCCAGTCCACGTTGTCTTTTTCCAATGCCATCCTGGATATAGCCGCTCTCGGGTTTCTTGGTCTGGGTGCGCAGCCACCAACACCAGAATGGGGAGCATTGTTATCCGCTTCGCGTGAGTTTATTGAGACTGCTCCGTGGACTGTGACCTTGCCGGGTTTGGCGATTCTTATCACAGTTCTTGCCAGTAATTTACTGGGCGATGGTCTGCGAGACGCTCTTGACCCCAGGATAGATCAGTCATGAGTGTTCAATTATCGGCCAATAATTATAGAACTCCATTATTGAATGTTGAGAATTTAAGTGTTGATTTCGAGCAAAATGGCAGGAATAACTCTGCTGCTGAATCGGTATACCTGAATGTACATGCGGGCGAGACAGTAGCTATTGTTGGTGAATCGGGTTCCGGTAAAAGTGCAACTTCTCTGGCCATCATGGGATTGATCAGGAAACCAGGTGTTTTGCGCTCAGGCAAGGTTAAGCTGAATGGGGTGGATTTACTTGCATTGAGCTCACGTCAACGACGAAGATATCTGGGCAAGGATATATCAATGATTTTTCAGGAACCGACGGTCAGCCTGAATCCATCTTTTACAATAGCTCAACAGATTTCAGAAGCGCTCAAATGTCATGGAAAAATGACTCGCGCACAGCGTTACAGCCGCGCACTGGAACTCATCAGGGAGGTAGGTATTACCGATCCAGAAAAATGTTTGCAGTCATGGCCGCATCAATTATCGGGTGGTATGAATCAGCGCGTCATGATTGCCATGGCAATTTCGTGCAATCCTTCTTTATTGATAGCAGATGAACCAACAACTGCTCTCGACGTGACAGTACAGGCTCAGATACTTAATTTACTGCATCGGCTGCAACAGAAAAATAATATGGGGATGATATTTGTTACGCATGATCTATCAGTAGTATCTAGTATTGCTCATAACGTTGTTGTTATGTATGCCGGACAAGTGGTAGAACGCTGCAGTGTTGACGATCTGTTTCAGTGTCCCCGGCACCCCTATACGGAGGCCTTGCTGAAGAGCTTACCGGCGTATCACTCAAACACCAATAAACGCTTAAGCAGCATTAAAGGGTCTCCACCGGGAACAGTAGAAAGCATGTCGGGATGCCGTTTTTATTCTCGTTGCAACTATGCCAAAAATGATTGCAGGCAGAGCACCCCGGATCTGCTTGGCGAGCCTGATTCTAATTCTCGTGCCGTGCGTTGTTTCAGACCGTTGAAAGCTTTGTCAACTTCTAATGACAGGCCCGTTTGATGTCGGAACTGCTTGAAGCCAGAAGTATATCGAAGGCATATCAGATAAAGTCCGGGCTATTGGGTACTGCAGTTACGAGCGTCCTCCATGATATCAGTTTTAAACTGGGATCAGGCCAAATTCTCGCTGTTGTCGGTGAGTCAGGTTCAGGTAAGTCAACCCTGGCCAGGCAGGTCGTTATGCTTGAACAACCGGATAGTGGTGAGATGTTTCTTGAAGGAATACCATACGCATCTTGCTCCGATTTGCACCAGCGCATAAGAATGATTTTTCAGAATCCAATTGCTTCTTTAAACCCGCGCAAACGAGTTTATCAGTTGCTGGAGGAACCTCTGATAAATTATAAGAACCTGTCCAGATCAGAAAGGGATGATATTATTTATCAGACCCTTGAACAGGTTGGTTTAGACAGGGATCAGTCCCAGCTTTACCCGCATATGTTTTCAGGAGGCCAGCGCCAGCGTGTGGCCATATCCAGGGCATTGGTTTTGCAGCCACGGGTCATAGTGGCAGACGAAGCGGTTTCTGCACTGGATGTTTCTGTGCAGGCTCAAATCCTTAATCTGATGATGGATCTAAGAGATGAACTTGGCACGTCATGGTTCTTTATCACGCATGATATTAGTGTAGTCAACGTCATTGCTGACAGAGTGATGGTACTCTATGCAGGTAGAGTAATGGAAACCGGTTCCGTCAAGCAGGTGCTTGAAACTCCGGCCCACCCATATACGCAGAAACTGCTAAGGAGTGTCCCTGTTGCAGGTAATACTAGAGCACTGATTAATGGAGATCTATCAACTGCAGGTGATGTTATTACGTCAGCTTCATCTTGTGTTTACTGGAATAAGTGTCCGCTAGCTGATAGCCGTTGTGTTGAATCTGTTCCACCAATGATCAATTTAGATAACCGCTTGGTGGCTTGTTTTAAAGCAGGATAGGAAAAATATTTAGTTTGTATCATAAACTGTCATCACGCCAGCGGCGTAGTGAAATAGCCATGCCGGTAAAGAAGATACCAATAACGATGCCCATCCAGACCTTGATATTTCCAAGGAATCTGAGGATGTCATCTATAGACGGCAGGCTGATTCCTGCTACCATATTGAAACCAGGCAGCTGTTGTCCGCTCATATTGTAGGGGTAGCTCATCATGCTGCTCTCGCTTCCGAGCTGCATGGACATTATTCCCAGTGGAAGGCGCTCAAGTAAGACTTCTGAGATGCCGGTACCGAGCGCAAAACTGCTATCAATAAAAACAAGCATGGCGGGTATTAGTACAGCAACTATGATAGGAGGCTTTCGGCACCAGGCTGAGCAGAAGAGCAACCAGCCCATGACAGGGAAATACCAGATGGTCTGCTGGATCAGCAGGAAAATAGAAAACATCGTCGTTCCTATTATATCGGTTTGTTGCCAGAGCAAATCTGCAGAATATTGATTGTGCAAAAAGGTATAACTTTGCAATGACAGCGTGATCAGGTTAGCCAGTCCAGTGGTGATAAAAATAATAACAGGAATAATGAATACGGCTATGGTGAGTTTGGAAAGCACGGTCTGTTTATTTGACACTGGAAGAGATTTCCAGAACAGAATAGTACGGTCTTTCCTCTCTCCATACAGGCTGTCAAGTAGATAGAAAAACATCACAATTAACAAAATTGATTTGATGATCATTCCGGTAGTTATCATCGTACCATTAACGATAACTGACTGTTTGTCTGCATCAAGTTGCGCAAAATACTCAATATAGTTGTTTAGTGACATTGCATCATCGCCTGTGCTGATTGTAATAACATTTGCAGAAGAACCAACAACAAAAATAAAAGCCAGGTTGGATAACAGGACAAACACAAGTAGTGTAACTGGAATGGCTCTTAGGCTTGTATGTTCCCACAATTCACGACGCAATAATGTGATAAAGCTAGCCATGGTGGGTGCCCTTAATGGCAGCGACAAACAGTTCGGCAAGATGTGGAGTAGAGACCTCACCAAATTCTTTCAGGCGCTCTACATCAATATCCTCAAAGATCATCACTGCTTGATCCAGCAGGTCCTTTTCAAACACCGGGTTTAATTTTCTTGCCTGTTCGGCGGATTCTTTCGCGGTCTTTAACTGAGTGAAGTGAATTCCGATATCATCAATCGGCATGTTGATTACAATCTTCCCTTTGTCGATTATCATTATATCCGTGAGGATATGTTCAATCTCTTCAATCTGGTGTGTAGTGATGAGAATGGAACGTTGATGGTCAAAGTATTCATTCATTAACTGGTCATAAAACTCGGTGCGATAAATTATGTCCAGCCCTAATGTAGGTTCATCAAGTACAAGCATGCGGGCATTGATACCCATAACAATGGCTAGATGCAATTGTGTTTTCATGCCTTTAGATAGTTGTTTTACTCGTTGAGATTTTCTGATTTCTGTGCGGGCCAGGAAGTTCAGTGATTTACTTAAATCATATGAGGGGTGAGTTGATTCCATCAACTCAAGCAGCTGATCGACACGAATCCACTCAGGTAATGAAGCGACATCAGAAATATAGCTCATATCATGCATGATCTCGGCGCGATCAATGCGTGGATTACGTCCAAAAACCTCAAGTTCACCGCGGTATTTGATCAGCCCCAATATTGCCTTTAATGTCGTTGATTTCCCTGCACCATTGGGTCCGACAAGACCGACGACACGTCCCGGAGCAATTTGAAAATTAACATGATCTACGGCGCGAAAACGGCCATAGTTTTTCGTCAAGCCCTTAGCAGTGATCAAGCAATTCATTTATTATCCGCTTTCATGTCAAAACTATTAGTGGCCATTATAGCCTATTGAACGCTTCACTCACGTGCTCGTTTTACGCTATAAAAATATGAATAGAAATGAAGACGACACTATTTATTACAGAGTTGCTTGAAAAGGGACTTCTGAAGCCGGCAAAACAAAGGCGAGTCGAGCTTGCGGGCGTAGTGTTGAATATCCTTGAGTGGGGTGATCGAGACAAACCCGGCCTGTTATTTATTCATGGCGGCGCTGCGCATGCCAGCTGGTGGCGATTTATAGCCCCGTTCTTTCTTCCAGATTATCATTGTATTGCTGTTGACCTGAGTGGGCATGGCGATAGTGAAAGGAGGTCAATCTATACGCCAGACCTATGGTGTGAGGAGGTAATGGCGCTGGCTAGCGATCGTTCCTGTTTTCAAAGTATACCTGTCATAATTGGCCATAGCATGGGTGGACTGATAGCACTCAGGGCAGCAGCAGTAATGCTTAACAAGCTGCCTGGCTTGATTGTTATCGATTCAGCTGTTCGGCCCTATAACAGCAATGCCGGCAAAGGGCGAAAAAATCATGGCCTGTTGGGCAGGAAAAGGATCTATGAAAGTCGTCAACAGGCACAGATCAGTTTTCGACTTATTCCTCCACAACCATGCAAGAATGCAATACTACTGGACTACATTGCTGCTCAATCAATAAGACAGTGTAATGAAGGGTGGACATGGAAATACGACCCGAGTGCATTTCGTGACTTACAGGCTTCTTCTGTCTATGACAAGTTAAGGGAGATCACTTCCCCGACGCTAATAATTCGTGGCCAATTCAGCAAGATACTTGATAAAGAGACGGCCGATAAAATGCAATCAGAGATCAGCAACGCTTCCAAGGTGGTGGAAATTACTGGAGCATTTCATCACATTATGCTGGATCAGCCGGTGTTACTGATTGATGAAATTAATAAAGCATTGAAGCGATGGGATATGAAGCAGACAATAGATTAAGATGCAGAAACTATAGTCAGTTTGTTATTTTTTCAAGCTAGATCTCGTAGGGTTATTCACTAGTCCTCAGCGAATTGTCAGTATCATCAATCTTGTGCAATCTCAACATTCGCCTTGAACTTACCTGCAGGTTTCACATGAATAATTAAGCAATATCTCCTCCATTTGACAGATTTTCGGTGTCAAATGAATACCGTACATATAAGGTCTAATTGACAGCAATAGCAGGATCTAATAAAATAACCTACCGAAATAGTCAGGAATAGGCCCATGTGGGCATTCAGGAGATTAAAATGAGATTATCATCGAAAGGTCAGATTGCAATTTCAGGTATGATGTTCCTTGCCATTCATGGTAAAGGGCGAGCAATGACGGCGGCTCAAATCGCTTCAGACCAGGATATTTCTGTATCTTATGTGGAGCAGTTGTTCGCAAATTTAAGAGAAAGTGACCTCATTGAAGGAGTACGCGGGCCGGGCGGTGGTTACCGACTGGCGAAACCTGCTGAGAAAATCTCTATGGCTGATATCGTTACTTCAGTAGATGATCGCACTTATACGATGCGTGAAACTGTGATCCCATATTATGGAGATAATGTTCGCTATCTGAGTCAGATTATGTGGAGTTCTCTGAGTCGCAGCATCTATCAGTTTCTGAATAACATAACACTCAAGGAATGCATCGAGCGGGCGCATGATGGTGATTCTATCAGCGACGTGCCAGCGCGTTTGTGGCATTCCGGAATTCCGGGTGATTATGCTGATTTAAGAGAAGCGAGCTGAGAAATATTTATATTTCTTGTTATAATAAGCAAAATCTTATAAACGATTGTATGTATAATAGAGAAAACGGAGAGAATTATGGCCTACAGTGAAAAAGTTCTGGAACATTATGAGCACCCGAGAAATGTGGGAACGCTTGATAAGGACGCTCCAAACGTAGGTACTGGAATGGTTGGTGCTCCTGCCTGTGGTGATGTCATGCGTCTGCAGATACAGGTTGATGATAATGGTGTCATTGAAGACGCCAAATTCAAGACCTATGGATGCGGCTCAGCCATTGCATCAAGCTCATTGGTTACAGAATGGATGAAAGGTAAGACCCTCGATGAAGCGAGTCAGATCAAGAATACTGCCATTGCTGAAGAACTGGCACTACCTCCGGTTAAAATCCATTGCTCAGTGCTGGCAGAAGATGCAATTACGGCCGCTATTGCAGATTTGAAGGATAAGTCTTCTAAAAATAACGAAGCTGCCTGATTATCTGAAACCTGTAACAAATCTGGCCGCTGTAAGCATACAGCGGCTTTTTTGTGCCTGAATATCCTGCAACATCATATGAATCATACTTATCAACTCGATGATTTGCCTCACGCCTATCCTGTTTTAGCCATAAGCGGCGACATACGAACCATAGCGGAAGATTTTATTGTCGATGAACAGTTGGGTTTCTCACCCACAGGGGAAGGTGAGCATGTATTCCTGCAGATTAGAAAAAAGGGAAGAAACACGGAGGATATTGCACGCCTTCTTGCATGTCACGCTGAGATAGCCAGAAAATCAGTCAGTTATGCGGGTCTGAAAGACAAGAATGCCGTTACGACGCAGTTTTTCAGCGTTCATCTGCCAGCTAAAAAGGATCCCGACTGGCAGCAACTGGCTGATCCATCTCTCGAGTTCCTTTCGATAAACAGGCATCAGAGGAAGCTCAAGCGAGGAGCGCTTAGTCGTAATAATTTTTGTTTACGGATTCGTAGATTTACTGGCAATAGAGATAGCACAGAGCAAAGATTGCTGCTGATAAAGGCAAAGGGAGCACCAAATTATTTCACCGCACAACGATTTGGCCACAATGCCAATAATCTGTTTAATGCAAATCAGATGTTATTAATGGGTAAGCGAGTCAATGACCGTTTTAGCAGAAACATCTATTTCTCGGCGGCACGCTCGTGGCTCTTTAATTTAGTCCTTGCAGAGAGAATTCGAAGACAAAACTGGAACAGGGCCATAGTTGGCGACAGTATGATGCTAAGTGGCTCACGATCCTGCTTCAGTGCCGAAGTCATTGATGATGAGATAATAAACCGAGTGAAGACATTTGATATCAGCCCTACTGCACCACTTTGGGGCAGGGGAGATGCCATGGTCACTGCTAACGCAGCAGAAATAGAGAGCGCTGCTCTCAGTGATTGGGATGACTGGAAAGAAGGGCTGGAAAAAGCACGGATGAAAATGGCACGTCGTGCCATGCGAGTATCGGTGGCAGATTTATCCTGGGAATGGTTTGAGCGAGATCAGTTGCAGCTCAGGTTCTCTCTACCACCAGGCAGTTATGCGACGGCTGTGTTGAGAGAACTGGGTCAGTTCTGTGAGCCGACAGCGAGACAACAGGACAACCTTAAACAGGATGATCCATAAGTAAAAATCTGCACTTAAATTAATAGAATTTCCTCTCCTTTGACTAATATCTGACAGCTGTCTAGAGAACACAGGGTGCAGTTACAAATACTGGATACAACAACTACAGACCAGTCTGTTGTGAGGATCTCTTACGCAGACTGGACCCGTTGCAGTGGCATATCAGAACAGGGAGGTACTTTAACGCGACGTTATTTCATACAGTCTCGAGATATTTGTGCACCATGCTGATCGCGATAGAGCCCTGGCCCACAGCTGATGCCACCCGCCTGACCACTCCGTGTCGCACGTCGCCGGCTGCAAAGATTCCCGGCACGCTGGTCTCCAGCAGGAATGGGTCACGCTTTTGATTCCAGTTCTTCGGCCGGCGCCCCTCATGTATCAGGTCCTGTCCGGTGAGGATAAATCCCGACTTGTCGAGTTGGACGACATCCTTTACGAAATCAGTATGTGGAACAGCACCAATAAAAATAAATACAGCATCGGCCATCACCGTCTCGGCATCACCGCTTTTGTTGTTCTTTATCGTGATGGTCTCGAGATGGTCGGAGCCTTCCATTGATGCCACCTGGCTATTCATCATCACTGAGATGTTTTCCGCACCATCTATCTGGTCGATCAGGTATTGTGACATATTTTTTTGCAACGAGTCCCCTCTGACCATTATGGTGACCTCGCTTGCAAAGCGTGACAGGAACATCGCACCCTGTCCGGCTGAGTTACCGCTACCAATCACGAACACCTTGCCATCTTTGTAGTTTATTGCTTCTGAGGTGGCCGCACCATAGTACACCGAGGCACCGATCAAGGATTCAATACCAGGCACATTGAGCTCGCGAACCCTGACACCGGTTGCAATCATAAGCGCCTTGCAGCTCAACTTACCACCATCATCCAGCGTCACAACACGGTATGGGCCTTCGACCTCTACATTGGTGACTTCCTGGGCGGTCAGGATTTCAGCTCCCAGGCGTTGTGCCTGCGTTGTCGCTCGTCGCGTCAAATCTGCACCACTTACACCCTGCGGGAAACCGAGATAATTCTCAATCCGTGCACTGGTACCCGCCTGCCCACCGGCAGCGCCTTTCTCTATCACGATGGTCTTCAGTCCCTCGGAAGCGCCGTAAACGGCACCTGCCAAACCCGTTGGGCCGGCGCCAACAATAATCAAATCGTAATAAGGCTGCTTGGCCAGCGTAGACATACCGACCTTGTCTGCAAGCGTGCGTAGATCGGGATCTACCAGCGTGCTGCCATCGGGGAAGAATAGCATCGGCAACTGCGGTCGTTCTTTGGAGGCAGTCTCCACCATCGTTCTCGCTTCTGAATCTCGTTCAATATCGAGCCATTGATAGGGTATCTGACTGCGGGCGAGAAAATCCTTGACGTTGTGTGAATTTGCCGACCACAGGGTGCCGGCTACCCGGATACCATCGTAGGGTACTGGTACACTAGCCAGCCAGTCACTGAGCAGGTCATCCAGCACGGGATAGAGGTTTTCCTCCGGGGGATCCCACGGTTTCATGAGGTAGTAATCAAGACCGATGTCGTTGATGCTGGCAATGGCAGCAGCGGTATCGGCATAGGCCGTGAGCAGTGCTCTTTTAGCTTCCGGATACAGTTTGAGGGCTTCTTCCAGAAACTCAGTTCCACTCATGGAAGGCATGCGTTGGTCCGCCAGCAACAGTGCTACCGGTACATTCCGTCGCTTGAACTCCTGTACCGCCTCTAGTGCCTCGACGCCCGAGCTTGCCTTTACGATTCGATAATCCTTCTGGTAATGTGCCTTCAAATCTCGTGCAATTGCGTTTAGCACATGCGGCTCATCGTCGATTGTCATAATGATAGGTTTGCTCATAATTTCATACCCTGCAAGTTAGAGATCATTCAGCTGGACTGAACTCCAAAGGAAGACGAACAGAGAAGCAGGTACTGCCCGGTTTTGATGAAACCGAAATCTGCCCTCCATGTTTCTGCACCACCAGGTTGCGGCTGATATTCAAACCCAATCCTGTGCCTTCGCCCGGTCCTTTGGTGGTGAAGAAAGGATCGAATATCTGTGACTGTATTTCCTCGGGGATACCGGGGCCGTCATCCTCGATTTCAACGACTAGCCAGGGATCCTCGCGGCGTGCGCGGACGAACAGTTTTCCCTCGCCATCCATGGCGTCGATAGCGTTGTCGATGATATTTGTCCACACCTGGTTCAATTCGCTTGCGTACGCCTCAATGACCGGCAGATCACTGGCATATTCCCTGACAACAGTGACACCTCTCTTCAGTTTGTTGTGAAGAATGATCAAAGTGTTATCCAGTTCTTTTCGTACATCTACTGACTGAACCGGCGCCTGGTCCATGTAGGTATAGGTTTTTAGTGCTTTAACTATTTCAACGATACGATTGGTTCCAAGGCCGATTTCGGACACAAGACTGTAGATCTCATGTTTGAAACTCAAGCATTCAATAACCATGGCAAACTGCTCTGCATTGAAAACCTTTGTCAGTTCCTCCAGCTCTATTTGATCATATCCGAGGTTGACAAGCGCAGGTGCCAGTTCTCCTGCAGTATCGATATCTCGCTCCTGCAGCCATTCCTCGATGGCTTCTTCCTGATCACTGCGCATCAGGGCGTTCAATTCTGCAGGCTTCCGCGCGCGTTCCTTAATTTTACTATCGAGTTCTATCATCTTCGCGACACGTGTCTTGTCAAGGTTCAGAAGTCCCATTTTCAGCAGGATGCTTTGCCATTTAGCAAATGTCGCCTGCAGTTGTGCAGCACCACGCTGTGCAGCTGCTGCAGGATTATTCAACTCATGTGCCATGCCGGCACTAAGCTTACCCAACGAGGCCATTTTTTCCTGGATGATTAACTGGTTTTGCATATCGTTTAGCCGCTTTAATGTTTTTTTCAGCACCCTGTTTTTCTTCTGTAATTCCTCGGTCCTGTCACGTAGAGTCTGCTCGCTCAGGATAAGGGCTTGTTCTGCCCGTTTGCGTTCACCGATGTCACGGATGATACCGGTGTAATAGCGTTCATCACGGACTGTCCAGGTGGACAGCGAGAGCTCTATAGGCACCTCATCACCGTTTTTCTTGCGTGCGAACAGTTCTACTGTGGTACCAATGACGTGGCCTTCTCCTGTGGCAGTAAATCTTGCCATGCCATTGCGATGTGCCTCGTGAAAGCGCTCCGGTATAATCATCTCAAGACGCTGGCCAACCGACTCTTCTTCGGAATAGCCCAGGATGCGTGTAGCCGCCTTGTTCCAGCTGATGATATTACCTATGTTGTCAGCCGAGATGATCGCGTCGATTGCGGATTCGGTGACTGACCTGAACTTCTGTTCGGCTTGTTTTCTCTCGCTGATATCACGGATGATGCCGGTGTAGTAACGTTCGTCATCGAGGAACCACGTAGCAAGCGACAGCTCGACAGGAAACTCTGATCCATCCTTGCGGATAGCGGCGAGCTCGGCAGTCTTACCGATAACATGGCTGGGACCTCCTGAACTCACCCTTTTTATTCCCTGCCGATGACTTTCTTTGTAGCGGTCAGGAATGATCATATCAATAGGATGTCCTATAACCTCAGCCTCGGTGAATCCAAACAGCGCCATTGCCGCACTGTTCCACGAACGAATATTACCCTCAGCATCGCTGGAGATGATGGCGTCAATCGCCGACTCCATAACTGACCTGAACTTCGCCTCGGATTCACGCAGGGCCATGCGCACTTTAGAGACGGTGACCTGTCGCTCAATCCTTGCCAGGACTTCGCGCGTGTCGAACGGCTTGACGATCAGGTCATCGCCTGACTGGAGTACTTTTAGCCGGGTCTCGGCGTCGTCACCAGTGGCCATCAGGATCACCGGTATATCTCGCGCCTGTTTGATTTCCTTTAATCTGTCGAGAAGTTTGAACGGATCTGTATCCGACAGGTGGTCACTCAACATTACAAGATTAGGTTCATTTACCGCGATGAACTCAAGTGCCTGCATGCCGCTGGCTTTCCACTCGACATCGTATCCATCGTTAATAAGGAGCTCTTGTAGAACGTTGACACTGCTTACATCATCATCAATGATAATGATAACACCTCGGTCGTTCAAAATAACCTCCCTCGCCATTGCTGTAAAATAGCGCTGACGAACTTCTTGCTTAGCCACCGTTTAAGATAGCTAATGGACGCAGTTCTTATCACAACTATATAGTTCTATCAGATGTGGGCCAAGCAGTTGTTTTGTCGATGTATAGACGTGTTCTAATATTCCAACTGTATGCCCGCAGTCCGCCATATAGAGCAGTATAGAGTCGATACTTATAATATTCTAAATATTCTTTTTACAACTGTTGCTTACTATTTCTTTTGCACGCATCGTGATGGAGCATGGAAATGGATAAATGACCAACTGATTTTCATTGCAACCGAATTCATCAGATCTATACGCTTTTTAAGATATATTTTTACTAAATGCTATTGTCTATGTTTAAAGCTATCTTTATTCCCCTGTAAATAAAGGTCATTATGAATATGCATACAATACATGAATTTAAAAGAAATGCGCAACAGGGAAGCCAATGAGCGATATTCACGCCCTCACGCCGGCCATTACTTTGCTGCTTGTCGGTATCCTGGCCATCACGATTATGCGCAGGATAGGTCTAAGCCCGATCGTTGGGTATCTATGTGCAGGAATTCTTATCGGGCCTCATGCTTTTGGGGTGATTGAGGAGAACGAAGTCACGCACCTGCTTGCGGAACTTGGTGTGGTCTTCCTTCTGTTCGACATCGGGCTGCACTTTACACTTTCAAGCATCTGGGAAGCACGTCGTGACATTTTCGGGCTGGGGCCCCTTCAGATTGTCCTTTGCGGGCTAGCATTTGGGGGTATTTTATTTGTCTTTGGCCTTGGCCCAGAATACGCAGTGATTCTTGGAGGTGCACTTGCGCTATCTTCAACGGCAGTCGTCTTCCATACCCTGGTGGAGCGAGGACAACAAAACTGCCCGGTCGGACTGACAGGCGTCGCAGTACTGATTTTCCAGGATGTGTGTGCCATATTCCTGCTGATTCTTGCGGCCTCGCTCGAGAGCGGCGGCTCGTCGGCTGCTGAATCCGGCCTTGCTGCCACGATCTCATTGGCGCTGGTTAAGGCCACCGTTGCGTTCCTTGCGGCAGTGCTTATCGGACGTTACGCGATCAAGCCACTGTTTCGGTTGCTGTCACTGACAAGAAATGAAGAGGTCTTCACTGCAATGGCACTACTGGTGGTTCTTGCAACAGCAACCGCCACTGGAGTTGCTGGACTTTCCCTCACGCTTGGTGCTTTCCTGGGCGGCATGATGATCTCCGAATCGCCCTACCGGCATGTGATTCAGACTGAAGCAAAGCCTTTTCGCAACCTGCTACTCGGCTTCTTCTTTATCACAGTGGGCATGTCGCTTGACTGGAGTATTCTGGTAGCACACTGGATAGAGATCCTCGTCTTTCTGGTCGCACTCATCGTGATTAAAACAGTCTTTATCGCTGCTGCGGCCCGTGCATTCGGCTGGTCGACCCCCGGCTCTGTGCAGCTCGGCTTTTTGCTAGCACAGGGCAGTGAGTTCGTTTTTGTTATTGTTGCTATGCCGATGGTTCGCACGGAACTCGGAGAAGAAATCGTTGGCATTATCATCACAGCTATCGCGGCCAGCCTCGTTCTTACCCCCATGCTTGTGACTTTCGGAAACAATCTGGCTCGTAAGATCAAACATGGGACAACAAGCCCGGTACCGAGCGGTGAAATACAGCCAGGTTCCACCATAGCTCCCATAGTTGTCTGCGGCATGGATGATATAGGCCGCACGGTCGCGGATGCTCTTGAGGCACATAATATCCCCTACGATGTGATCGAAGGGGACTATGACCGCTTTCTCGCCGCGGGCGCAGACGGTTACCCCGTGGCGCTCGGTAACCCGGGCGATGTCCGCCTCATGGAAACACTCGAGTACGCACAGCGAGAAGCCATTGTAATTACTATGTACGGCGACGAACCGGCGGATGCACTGATTCAGGTCATGCAAGATCGCTATCCTGATCTTCCGCTTTTTACCGCTGTGGACACGGATAAGGATAAGGCGCGGTTCGATGGTACGGCGATTCGGCCTGTCATCAACCGCAGCGTGCCTCGAGGATTAGATCTCGCAGCAGAAGTGCTACGTTTTAAATCCATTGATGAGACTAAGATACAGGACTGGATGCAGCGCCAGCAGGAGCGATCGCTGCTGGCTAATGAAGAAGATGCAGTCCAGATATTCAATTTAGACACACATTGATCATTAAAAACATAGTAGTTAACATGATTCAAGGTGGCTCTGTTCATAAAGTGGGCTCAACCGGTCGTTGAAGTGTCGGTTGAAATCCAGCCAGCAACTTATGTGATCATTTTTGTTTTGTAAAATGAGATATACGAATTGAACAGCGCGTCGAACTATCAGGAAAACATGTTCTTATCCTGCTCTCATTTAATTACCATTCCGCAAACACTACGGTACGATTCTGGTGCAGCAGGATTCTGTCTTCTGCATGCCAACGCACAGCACGTGCCAGTACATTGCGTTCGATGTCGCGGCCGAATTCTTTCAGTTCCTCAACTTCATGACGGTGTGATACGCGTTTGACATCCTGTTCGATGATTGGGCCTTCGTCGAGGTCTTCTGTTACATAATGTGCAGTGGCTCCGATTAATTTTACCCCACGTTCGGCAGCACGTCGGTAGGGGTCTGCACCGATGAAGGCAGGCAGAAAGGAGTGATGGATATTGATGATTTGCTGTGGAAAATGGCTGACAAAATCAGCTGACAGGATTTGCATGTAGCGAGCGAGTACAACCAGATCTGTGCCATCCGACAGTAAATCGAGTATTTGCTGTTCTGCTGAAGCTTTATTCTCGGCAGTTACCGGAACATAGTGAAAGCTTACACCAAATGAGTTTACCGCAGCTTCGGTATCCGGATGATTGCTGATTACTCGGGTGACATCAATCGGGAGTTGGCCACGTGACCATCGCCACAGAAGTTCAAGCAAGGCATGGTCCTGTTTTGATACCAGTATGGCAGTACGTTTGCGGTGTGCTGCATAGCTAATTCGCCAGTCCATATTATAGGGACTGGCTACGTTCTCAGCGAACGATTGTTCAAGTATAGCCTGGCTAGTGTTTAGATGCGGAGTCTGGAATTCCAGGCGCATCTGAAATATTCCATTTTCAGGGTCTGTGGAATGCTGATCAAGAGCCGTAATGTTGGCGCCATGGTGATAGAGAAAGTTCGACACAGTGGCAACAATGCCGGGCTTGTCATCGCAACTGATCAGCAATCTTGCTGTGGTTTCAGGATTCATCGTCTACAGAAGCTGTGCGGTACTATATAATAGCTGCGAATCATATCAGCTACAGCTACGACTTCACAGGCAGGTCTTCATGGCAAATAACAAATTCCGTGTCGAGCAAGATTCGATGGGTATGGTAGAGGTACCGGAAGATGCACTCTATGGTGCGCAGACTCAGCGTGCTGTGGATAATTTTCCAATAAGTGGGATTACTCAGCCGCGTGCAATTATCCGTGCGCTGGGGCTCATCAAGGAGGCCTGCGCAGTCAGTAATCATCACCTTGGCCTGCTCAATGAAGCCCGCTCACGTGCGATTACTCTGGCTTCAGCGGAGGTTGCGTCCGGTAAACATGATAAGCAGTTCCCGATCGATATTTTCCAGACCGGATCGGGTACCAGTACAAATATGAATGCCAACGAAGTGATTGCAACACTGGCAACACATGTATCAGGAATGCAGGTTCATCCCAATGATCATGTCAATATGGGTCAGAGTTCAAATGATGTCTTTCCGGCTGCAATCCATGTTGCTGCTTCGTTACTCGTGCATGACACTCTGTTGCCTGCTATCGATACACTGGAAGCAAGTTTGCAAGGCAGGATAAATGAACTCGACCATATGGTAAAAACAGGCCGTACACATCTCATGGATGCCATGCCTGTCACAATGGGGCAGGAGATTAGTGGCTGGCATGATCAGATTCATCGAGCAAAATGTCAGATATTGCATGCAGCCGGTGCACTTCTGGATCTGCCATTGGGTGGAACTGCTGTAGGGACCGGCATAAATACACCGCAGGGTTTTGGCGAACAATGTGCCAAAGCTTTGCAGTCATCGACCGGTCTTGCTTTTAAAGCGCGCGACAATTTCTTCTCGGGTCTGTCCTGCCAGGACGATGCAGTTGCCCTCAGTGGTCAATTAAAGACG
This sequence comes from Arenicellales bacterium, assembly GCA_029287915.1. GTDB lineage: Bacteria > Pseudomonadota > Gammaproteobacteria > BMS3Bbin11 > BMS3Bbin11 > BMS3Bbin11. Next base: position 57,867 of record JARFQE010000023.1, on the reverse strand, counting down.
CTTGCTGTTGCCCTGATGAAGATTGCCAATGATTTGCGATGGATGAACTCCGGTCCGCTGGCAGGACTGGCTGAGATTAGCCTGCCAGCATTGCAGCCGGGTAGCAGCATTATGCCTGGTAAGATAAATCCAGTTATCCCGGAGGCGATAGCAATGGTTTGTGTCCAGGTAATGGGTAATGACACAGCAATCACGGTCGCTGGTCAATCAGGAAATTTCCAGCTCAATGTAATGCTGCCGGTACTGGCCTACAACCTGATATCAAGTATTAACTTATTATCAAATGCCTGTGATGTGCTGGCGAAAAAGGCAATAGATGGTTTCATCGTCAATGAATCGGTTCTTAGTCAGTCATTACAGCGAAATCCAATATTAGTAACGGCCCTGAATCCTGTTATTGGTTATGAACTTGGTGCCAAAATTGCCAAACGGGCCTATGCGGAGAATCGTGCAGTTAAAGAGGTTGCACTGGAAATGACGGATCTGGAAGAAGCAGAGATTGATCGTCTTCTTGATCCCTACAATCTCACATTGGGTGGATTGAAATAATCCTTTATTTTTACCATTTAGCTAATACCTAGCACAAATGTTTCATCGCTGCCTTGAAGGACTTTCTTCATTCCCGGTCAGCATACCCGGGCCGTCCGGCATGCTTGAAGGAAAGGTTGATTGTGCCGCATCCGGTGAACCACGGGGCAATGCAGTTATCTGCCATCCTCATCCGCTGTATGGCGGAACCATGCAGAATAAGGTGGTTCATACTCTGGCTAAATCACTTGCAGCGAATGATCAGACAGCTGTTCGTTTTAACTTTAGAGGTGTTGGCGTTAGTGATGGCAACTATGACGAAGGAATTGGTGAGGTCGATGATACATTGGCTGTTGTCGACTGGTTATGCGAGCAGCAAGCGGATTTACCAGTAGTGCTGGCTGGATTTTCATTTGGCTCTTACGTTGCCCTTCGAGCGGCAGCAAAGTTTCAACCCGCCGCATTGATCACAATTGCGCCACCGGTAAGAATGTTTGATTTTGCCAGTCTGCAATCAATTGATTGCCCCTGGTTATTGATTCAGGGTGATGAAGATGAAGTCGTAGATATAAACTCGGTTGTCAACTGGGTGCGTACTTTAAAGAAACCACCTCAGCTGGAAATCATTAACGGATGCAGTCATTTTTTCCATGGTAAGTTGATTGAATTGCGATCTGTCTGCGACGACTTTCTACAAAAGCTTTGAATTAATCAGGCGTTGATATTTTGAACAAAATGACATGAAAATTGCATTCTTGGTGCTTTGGAGAAGCTTCTGATGTTACCATGCCCAATCAAAAAATATGGCTGCTACTAATTTGACGGCAGCGTACCATTTTTGTCTTATAACAATTATTATTCAAGAGGAAACAAAGTGTTAGACGTTATAGTTAATGGTGAATCAAGAATTCTAGCCGGATCTGTAACGGTCAAAGAGCTAATTCAGGATATGGATTTACAGGGCAAACGAATAGCAATCGAAATCAATGGGGAAATTGTACCGGCAAGTCAGCATTCCAGGGTGCAAATATCTGACGGCGACCACATAGAAATCGTCGGAGCCATCGGAGGTGGCTGATGATGCGTAGATTGCTAAGATTTTACAAAACTAATATTAATATTAAGGTGAATAAGTGACAGAAAGCAGTAATGATCCGCTGATTATCGCAGGAATTGAATATGGATCCCGGCTTCTGGTTGGGACCGGCAAATATAAAGATATGGATGAGACTCGCGCTGCGATACAGGCCAGTGGTGCAGAGATTATCACTATTGCCATACGCCGTACCAATATTGGTCAGAATCCGGGTGAGCCAAATATTCTCGATGTATTACCTCCCGATAAATATACTATCCTGCCCAATACAGCAGGCTGTTATACCGCAAAAGATGCCGTCAGAACGTGTATGCTTGCCCGCGAGCTACTGGATGGCCATCAACTGTGTAAGCTGGAAGTGCTGGGTGACGAGAAAACACTCTACCCAGATATGCCGGCAACAATGGAAGCTGCAGAGACTCTGATCAAAGATGGTTTTAAGGTCATGGTCTATATGAATGATGATCCAATCCTGGCCAAACGACTGGCTGAAATGGGATGTGTCGCTGTTATGCCTCTGGCTGCTCCTATTGGTTCTGGTCTGGGCGTTCGCAATCCACATAATATCCGCTTTATAGTCGAGGAAGCGACAGTTCCCATTCTGGTCGATGCAGGAGTAGGCACTGCCAGCGATGCGGCTGTAGCAATGGAGCTAGGTGTCGATGGTGTACTGATGAATACCGCGATTGCTGCAGCTGGCAAACCTGTGTTGATGGCAGCGGCAATGAATAAGGCGGTCCGAGCCGGCCGGGAAGCCTGGCTTGCCGGGCGGATGCCCAAAAAGGCCTATGCATCTGCTTCCTCACCAGAAACCGGCTTGATCGATTGACAGGCAACAGCAATTCAAAGCTAGAGACTCCTTCGTTGCAGCTGGTATACTTCATTGATTAAGAAAGATAGCTGATTTCGAATCGGTTCGTGATTACTTTCTGGAATAATTCGAGGAGAATTCATTGGAAGTTCATGATACTCACCTGAAGGGTGTTAGGTTGATTGTCCCACGCATTTTTGAAGATGACAGGGGCTTTTTTCTCGAGACTTTTAATGCGGATGTTTTTGAACAAAATGGTCTGCCGGTAAATTTTGTTCAGGATAACCATTCTCGTTCAACGGCTGGTGTACTTCGTGGTTTGCATTATCAGTTCCCGACCTGGCAGGGTAAACTGGTGCGTGTGGTGACGGGCGAGATATTTGATGTGGCGGTGGATATTCGGCCTGAATCACCTACCTTTGGGCAATGGTATGGTGTGATACTAAATGAAGACAATAAGCATCAGCTCTACATACCGCCAGGATATGCACATGGTTTTTGTGTGCTGAGTGATACTGTTGATGTGACCTATAAATGCACTGCACTGTACATTCCTGCGGAAGATAGTGGTATTCGTTGGGATGACCCGGATATCGGTATTGACTGGCCTATTAGTGATCCATTGGTTTCGGAAAAAGACCGAAACGCCCCGCTGTTGAAAAATGTTGTCCTAACAAGTAGCTAATCAAAGCCTCATAAAATGAAGAATATAACAAAATGAAAATTCTGCTGTTTGGGCGTGATGGTCAGTTAGGGACTGATTTAACTAAAACGCTGGTAAGTGAAAATCTGTCTGATAATGTTGAACTATCTGCATATGGTATCAAGGACCTGGACCTGACCCATTTTGATCGTCTGCATGATGTTATAAAACATGAGAGGCCTGATCTGATTATCAATGCGGCGGCCTATACTGCAGTTGACAAGGCAGAGTCTGATGCTGAGCTGGCAGCGATGGTGAATAGCGCGGCTCCTGAAGTGATGGCAAAAGCAGCAACAGAAATAAATGCTGGAATGATTCATTATTCTACAGATTATGTCTTTAATGGGACGGCCAGGCATCCATACACCGAAGAGAGTCTCACCAGCCCTGAATCGGTTTATGGGCTGACAAAACTCAATGGTGAAAAGGTTGTACTGGATCATTGTGAAAACTCACTGATTCTTCGTACCAGCTGGGTTTACTCCATGCATGGACAAAATTTTCTGAGCACAATGCTGCGACTCGCTGCAGAGCGAGATGAATTAACGATAGTTGATGATCAGGTCGGCGCACCAACAAGTACAACGGCCTTGTCTGATGCCACATTGAAGCTGGTGCAATACTTCATGCTAAACGGTGAGTTTTCAGCGGCGGTCCGTGGTGTCTATCATATGACCTGTGCGGGCGAGGCCAGCTGGTACGACTTTGCCAAAGCCATAATTGCTGCTTCTGAATTTTCTGACACCAGGGTGGTTCCAATCACGACTGCGGAATATCCTACTGCTGCTAAACGACCGGCCTATTCAGTGCTATCAAATAACAAGTTGTTCAACACTTTTGGTATACGTCTTCCTGCCTGGGAAAATGCACTAGCCCAGTGTATGCAGGAGAATAAGTAGACCACAACACTTGACCATTCTTACAGACGCAACCTCTTTGCTTGGAGAAGACGGTCCCTTCGCCAGTCTGCTGGATAACTATCGCGTGCGCGAATCGCAGCTGCAAATGGCAGCACGTATCGAACAGGCGATATCAGATAAAGAAATTCTAATTGCTGAATCAGGTACAGGTACCGGTAAAACCCTGGCCTATCTTATACCGGCGATGTTATCAGGGAAAAAAGTGCTGGTTTCTACAGGTACCCGTCATCTACAGGACCAGCTTTATAAACACGACCTGCCACTGGTCAGGCGTGCGCTGGAAATTCCTGCCACGATGGCTCTGTTAAAAGGTCGTTCAAATTATCTATGCCGACAGCGCCTTGAACAGGCGGAAAATGACCAGTCCGGCTATCGATCCTTTCCTTTGGTAGATCTGGCTGTTATCAGTAAATGGTCATTGACGACACTACATGGTGATATCGCTGAAGTTAGCGGCGTTCCGGAAAACTCCCGGGTCTGGTCTGATGTGACTTCTACCGTCGATAACTGCATTGGTAGCAAATGCGAGCATTATGATGATTGTTTTGTCAATAGTGCTCGGAAGGATGCTATGGATGCAGATATCCTGGTCGTTAATCATCATCTATTTCTTGCTGATCTGGCACTGAAAGAAGGAGGCTTTGGACAGTTGCTACCTAATGTAGATGTGGTGATTTTTGATGAAGCACACCAGATTCCGGATACCGCCAGTATGTATTTCAGTACTGGTGTCAGTCTTCGGCAGATGCTGGATCTGTGTCGCGATACAAGACTGGCAGATATAGCGGAAAAGAGTGGTGTTAGCGGCATAGAGAATCGTATCGATGAGCTGGAAAAACTGGCAAAAGAATGCCGACTTGCAATGGGCACATCTGTCAGTAAAGGCAGCTGGTCGCAACTCGAAGAAAGACCCGGTTTCAATAATGCACTGCAGGCCTTAAAGCAGGGCTTGCTGCAGACTCTTGAAATACTGGAGCTCGCTGCAGCAAAGGGTGATCTACTGGAAAACTGTTATCAACGCACTCAGGTGATAGTCGACAGGCTGGCTTCAATGGAGCGTCATAACAACGAGGAGTTTATCCTCTGGTATGAAACTAGCAAGACGGGCTTTCGTTTTCATAACACGCCATTGAATATTGCTGACAAATTCAGAGAACTGGTCTGCGAGCAGGATCGGTCGATTATTTTTACCTCTGCCACACTGGCAGTTTCAGGAAGTTTTGCCCACTATCAGCAGCAACTCGGGCTTGAAAATGCGAGTACTGATGTCTGGGCTGGTCCGTTCAATTATGCAGAACAGGCGTTATTTTATCTGCCACAGGATTTACCCGAACCCAATGATCAGTCTCATACCACAAAAATTGTTGAACTGGCAGAAGAGCTCATTAAGATCTCCCGTGGCAGAGCTTTTCTGCTATTCACCAGTTTTCGGGCCCTGAATGAAGCTGCAAGCCTGCTTAAGGACAGGCTGGATTACCCTCTACTGGTACAGGGTGAAGCACCCCGTCATGAGCTGCTACAGCTTTTTCGAAGTACTGGCGATGCTGTCTTGCTTGGCACAGGTAGTTTCTGGGAGGGAGTTGATGTTAAAGGTGATGCCCTGTCTCTAGTGATTATTGATAAATTACCATTCGCTGCACCGGATGACCCGGTGCTGCAGGCCCGTAGCCGAGCAGTGCGAGGTGCCGGGCTTAATCCGTTTATGACTCTGCAGTTACCACAGGCAGTTGTTGCATTACGACAGGGTGCTGGTCGACTGATTCGGTCTGTTGATGATCGAGGGGTTTTTGTCCTTTGCGATGTCCGACTGGTAAGCAAATCCTATGGCAAAATCTTTACCAGGAGCCTTCCTCCAATGAAGCGTACCCGAGATTTTAATGAGGTTTCTACGTTCCTGGAAATGAATTGAGATAGTTATAATGATTGAAACACTTACACAAAGCCAGCTTCGTCTGACAACCGATGACAGTTTATTCGGTTTCAACAGCAGTGATCAGTTTGCACCGGCCAAACCCTGTACTGGCCAGAAACGTGCTGTTGCAGCATTGCGTACAGCGCTAGCCATGCCAGGTTCTGGTTACCATGTTATTGTAGTTGGCAGGGAAGGGACAAATCGACAGGCTTGTCTCGATTCAGTTCTAAACAGTGTGGCATCTTCCTCAGCCACAACGATGGATCAGGATCGTGTCCTGCTTCCTGTGCGCAACAGGCCAGGTCTATACGAGGAGATACAACTCCAGCCCGGTCATGCAAGGTCCCTGATTAATGTCTGTCAACAAGTGGTAATGGCGACAATTAATCATGATCCAGAACAGCACACACAGATGCTACAGGAACTGACCGATGGTTTTTCAGATATAACACTGTTAACAGAGTATATAAATTGGCTGGATAATTTTAGTCTCTTGTTAATGGCAGGTGAAAACACCGAGTTTGAATACCGGGAATTACAGCGGATGATTCCGTTATTTCTGCACGCGGGTTCTCAGCAAGGTATGCCGATTCTATGGGAGCCATTTACCGATGCCCCTTCCTTGCTCGGGGTACAGAGTGTGGAACCAGACACTGGTCGTAGCGTAATAAATGCAGGGACGCTGATTCAGGCCAGTAATGGTTTTCTGATTGTTGAGGGTCGGCGATTGATAGAGGATCCGCTTCATTGGAATCTTTTTCGTGACATTCTGAAAAGCGGACTGATTCCACTCCATGCGATTCCATCTACACCATCATCGCAGGCCTGTGGCGGACAACCACTAAATGGAAATATCCGGCTACTTTGCCGGGTGGTGCTGCTTTGTGACCCCGATACCTTCGACCAGCTGCAGGCCCTTGAATCAGATCTCGATCAGCTGTTTCCTGTCATTGCTGAATTTGAATCTGACATCGAGAGAAATGATGAGAACACTAATGCTGTGGCAGGAATTATTTCGGACCTGGTCAGGCAATACCACTGTCTGCCATTAAACAAGCAGGCAATGGCTGCGATGATCGATGTGGCGGCTAAATTCACTGGTACGCAGCATCGTCTGACGCTTTCTCGATCAATGATTTCGAGAATGCTGCGGGAAGCCAGTTTACTGGCCAATTCGGCTGCAAAGGAAATTGTAACCGATAAACACATTAAAGCAGTTATTCAGCAGAGCAGGCAACGGGTTATGGCAGACCGGCACGAGGCCATGCAGGCAATATTAAACGGTGAAACACAAGTTGAACTGTCGGGAAAGGTTATTGGACAGATCAATGGCCTCACCATGGTTGGCTCAGGTTTACAGTCATATCTTGAGCCTGCACGGATTACCGCAGCAGTTCGACCAGGTGATGGCGCTGTTGTTGATATTGAACGCGAGGTGAATCTTGGCGGTTCAATTCATAGCAAGGGCGTGTTGATTCTTACCAGTCTGCTGGCTTCCCGCTATAGCCGCCATACTCCATTGTCACTGATCGCTTCACTGGTATTTGAACAATCATATGCATATGTGGATGGTGACAGTGCCTCAGCAGCTGAAATAATGGCTATATTGTCCGCGGTTGCTGAAATACCACTGGCACAGAATCTTGCACTAACTGGATCAATAGATCAGCGTGGACAGATCCTTTGTGTCGGTGACATCAATAAAAAAATTGAAGGTTTCTACCATCTTTGTCAATTGCATGGCAGGGTAGTAGATGCCGGTGTTGTCATTCCAAAAACAAATCTGAGAGATTTGATGCTGGATGATGATGTTATCAATGCGGTTAATGATGGTCTCTTTTCCATCCATGCGGTAACCACACTGGATGACGTCATCGAGCTATATACAGGTATGAAAGCTGGTCAGGAAGATGACCGGCATGAATTCCCGGCAGGCAGTTTCAATGCTCTGGTGCAGCAGTCATTACAGCAGTTTGCTGAAGAAAATAAGCACGACCATAAAGATGATTGAGCTTTATTTTGTGCTGTGCTAATAATTGGACAGGCTGCCAACCAACACTTGAAAAGGTCAAAACACAATTTGTCAGGCTGCTTGAAAAACAAAAAAATGGAACGCTATTGAAATGGTAAAAATCGCAATTCCCGGTGCAGCCGGTCGTATGGGACAGGAACTGGTAAGAACCTGTCAGGCTACTTCAGGTGTAGAAATCGGCGCGGCTACGGAACATCCGGATAGCAAAGCCATCGGCCGTGATTGTGGAGAGATCGCTGCTATTGATGCTGTCGGCGTGTCGATCGGGACAAGTTCCGACCCTCAATGCTTCGATGTCCTGATTGACTTTACACGTCCACAGCCAGCGATGAACCATCTGGATTTCTGTCTACAGCATAATCGAGCGATGGTAATCGGAACCACTGGATTCTCATCTGAAGAAAAGGAGCGCATTACTGCCGCTGCCAGGCAGATCCCCATCGTTTTTGCTCCGAATATGAGTGTTGGCGTCAATCTTTGCTTCAAATTGCTCGCTACTGCTGCAGCAGTACTCGGTGATTCTGCCGATATTGAGATTATTGAGGCGCATCATCGGCATAAGGTAGATGCACCGTCAGGTACGGCCCTGGGTATGGGTGAGGTTGTTGCCAATTCTCTTGGTCGAAATCTGCATGAGTGTGCAATTTATGGCAGAGAGGGTCATACGGGTGAAAGAGACCGCGCAACAATTGGATTTTCTACCATCAGGGCAGGTGACATCGTCGGTGAACACACCGTGATGTTTGCATCTGAAGGTGAGCGTGTCGAAATTACCCATAAGGCATCCAGTCGTGCAACTTTTGCAAATGGTGCGGTGCGAGCAGCTAAATGGCTGGCGGAACAGGGCCCCGGGCTTTATTCTATGCAGGATGTACTTGGCCTCGATTAATCAATTAAAGAATTTGTTTCCGCACTGCTAGTTGCAGCAAATTATCCTTTACTGCAGCCTCTGGTACAGACATATATAAACTAAACTTGCATTTGACCGGCCGGTCAATTATCATTAATATATGAACAATATCAAAGATACCCGTCAACGAATAATAGAGGTCGCGAAAACCCGCTTCCACAACCGTAGTTATGCTGACGTGGGGATCAAGGAAATCTGTGATATGGCATCAATCCAGAAGGGAAGTTTTTATCATTTCTTCCCCTCCAAGAGAGATCTCGTTGTGGCCGTCATAGATGAATTTGCCATTGACTGGGCTAATGGGTTTGTCGCCGAGGCTTTTGATCCTGCATTGCCTCCAATGGACAGAATAGATTATGTGATTGATGCTGCATATTATTGGCAAAAATCTAATAAAGACCTGAATGGTCATATTCCAGGTTGTCTTTTTGGTAACCTTGCTCTCGAGATCAGTACCCAGGATGATGTTCTTCGCGCCAAGCTCAATGCTGTCTTTACGTCAGCGAAGGATCGTTTCAGAGATACCCTGGATGAGGCGGTTGAGCAGGGCATAATCGATCCACTTGACAGTGATGCCACAGCTGCGGCAATGCTTGCTTATCTTGAAGGACTGATTCTGCTGGCAAAAGCAGAAAATGACCCCGAAGTCATATACCGTCTTGGTTCGGCACTAAAAAAAATCCGTATTGAACTCAATAAGCATTGAAACAGGAATGAATTACTTGGTAAAAATCTTGTCTACTATATAAACTGACCGGTCAATTATTCTTCAACCGGGTGTCGTGGCAAGATTATGGTAATCAGAGCTGGAGAACGTTTAAGCTCATTTATTTATATTAAAAATTGACCGACCGGTCATCTAATAATGAGGTAAAAGCTATGAATATTGAAACAACAACAATACTTGATGCACGTGGACTGAATTGTCCTTTGCCAATACTCAAAACAAAGAAGGCGCTTAACAGCCTAGAATCAGGCGATACCTTGCAATTGATTTCATCAGATCCTGGTTCAGTCAAGGATATTGATGCTTTCTGCAAGCAGACCGGCAACGAGCTCCTACAAAACAGTGCTGAAAGTGGTGAATTTACTTTCATAATCCGTAAGAGTTGACAGGAGAGATATTATGGGAAACGCAGCAACACAAGTAGACCCTGTAATGGACAGGAATCTATTTAATAAATGGTTTGATGAACGGATGGCGCAGCGTGAGGCTGATCATGTGCCGTCGATGACTATTATTGCGACGAAGGGAACACTGGACATGGCATACCCACCATTTATTCTGGCCTCGACAGCCGCAGCACTTGGATGGGACGTTTCAGTGTTCTTTACTTTTTATGGACTCAATCTGCTGAAAAAAGATCTGGATCTTGAGATCAGTCCGCTTGGCAATCCAGCAATGCCAATGAAATTGCCGATCGGTCCTGACTGGCTTCGTGATATGAACATGAACATCCCCAATATCGTCATGGCAAATTTGCCTGGTTTTGAAAAAATGGCAAGTAGCATGATGAAAAAGACCATGTGCGACAAGGGTGTGGCGACTATCGAAGAATTACGCTCAATCTGTCTTGAGGCTGATGTAAAGCTGGTTGCCTGTCAGATGACAGTGGATCTTTTCAGCATGGAACAGAAAGAGTTTATTCCGGAAATTCAGGACTGGATCGGCGCCGCCAGTTTTCTCCCTATTGCGCATAGGGCTGATGTAAGTTTATTTATCTGACTTTATGATGGAATTACCAGTAGATATGAATCCAGCATTAGCTCCCACCGAGCAAACCTGGATTCATGGCCTACTGTTTTTCTTCGCGCATTTTTTTTACATAGCGATAGATGGTTCTTTCGCTGACACCCAGCATTTGAGCGGCTCTTGAACGATTGCCGTTGCATAGCCGGAGTGCATTCAGGATGCTATCTTTTGGGTGTCTGCCCTGACTCCTGTTGAGGAACTGATGGTCATTCAATTCTAGCCCTGCTTCTTTCTCTGCTGAATTGACGACTTCTGAGTTTGAATTGATATAGGTGAACTGTTCAAAAACAAGATGTTCCGGTGTCATTTTGTCAAGACTGGCCAGGATGCAGGCTCTTTCCATAATATTGCGTAATTCGCGTACATTGCCGGGGTAATCATATTTGAACAGCTCTTCTATTACTTCTTCGGATAAGGGCACATGCGCTGTACCACCTTCAATAGTCGACAGGAAGTGCTCTGCAAGTGCCGGCAGATCATCTTGGCGTTCCCGCAGTGGGGGGATTTCGACAGGGAAGGCTGTCAAGCGGAAGTAGAGGTCATTTCTGAACTTGTTTTGTTCCACCATCTGGCGCAAATTTCTATTGGTAGCAGCAATGACACGTACATCGACCTGGCGATATTTGGTGCCGCCTACTGTTCTGTATGTACCCGTTTCAAGAAAGCGCAGCAGCTTAGTCTGTAGTGGCAGTGGTAGTTCCGATATTTCATCAATGAACAAGGTCCCCGTATTGGCAGATTCAATCAGCCCTGTCTTTTTCTCCGTAGCACCGGTAAATGCCCCTTTTTCATGCCCGAATAATTCACTCTCAATGAGTTGCTCACCAAGTGTTGAACAATCAACAACGACAAAAGGCCCCTTATGACAATTTGAAAAATGATGCAAATATCCAGAAACCTTCTCTTTTCCAACACCGCTTTCCCCTGTCAAAAGAACGGTTGAGCGTGTTGGAGCCACTCTCTGCAGCAGGCTTGTTAATCGTATCATGGCACTCGAACGGCCAATTAATGCATGTTCAGCTGGTTCGAAGTCATCCAGACAGATCATTGATTCTGCCATGTATTTCACATTCCCTTTTTCATCAAGTATCGGTTGTGCGCGTAATTGAACGCGTTCTTTTTCGCCGTCTTTTTTATAGTGGACATGGATGACTTCTGTCGGTCGTCCGGTATCAAAAACACTCTTTAATGGGCAGTGCTCTCCATTTTCATGGCAAGGCACATCGGAGTGGTGTGAGATGTGATAACAGGTATCACCAACAATTTCCAAATTGTCATGCTGATATTTATTACGATACTGCTTGTTAGCAGCTACAATTTGATATTCTTTATTAATGACCACGAATGGCTCAGGAATAAGGTCAATAATATCCTTGCAATGTGGCGCCTCGAAATTTTTTTTATTCATAAACATTATCACCCGTTTAAACGGGTCTCCACCTTTGTGGACGTTCCTGGGAGTTCGTCCTAATTAATGCTAATGCCAACTTAATTTAATTATTACGCTGTGTCTTACAAAAAAGAGATCTGTTCTGATGAGACCGGCAACGGGTCAGATTCTCTGACATCATGGCATATAGTATGACATAGCATGTCAGGATTTTGTCATGTTTGGCATAGTTTTTTTATTCTTCCTGAGTAAAAAAAAATTCTAATAGCAGCGTGAAGTCTCTGCTATATGGTCTTTCAAGAGTTTTTTTAATACATACACTAATAATTGGCACACATTCTGCTTTAAATATTTAAGACTAAGTCACCAGTGTACCCAGCACGTCCGTGTTAATGGGGCAAGAATAACGATCTGGCTGCAGACAAACACTAAATTGGAGATGGAAATGAAACTATTAGTAACACTATTTGCATTAGTAACACTGCTAGGTAGCCCGATTGTTTTTGCCGACGATCCCGATAAATCAAAAGAAACAGCCTCAACTGCTGATGATGCAGGATCTAAAAGCAGTAAGACCAAACAAAGCTCAGGTGACAAGAAGGATAAGAAGGCTGAAGAAGAAGAGCCAGATTGCGACTAATTTTTATCGATGAAGTTTTTTACTACTTAAACACCAAACTAACTCCCGGAGGGGAAATGATGAATTTAAAACAGAATTTGACAGCTAGTGTTATGGCTTTTGCCCTGCTTGCATCTAGCGCAGCAATGGCGGGAAAACCCGTTGGCATCACCAAGGATATGATGTTTGTTGAGACTAACCATTTAGGTAAAACACTAAAAATCCAACGTAATCAGGACAATTCAGCAAAAATTAGTAAGTATTTCGAAAAGACTTCACGTCCTTGCCCCCCATTCTGTGTACTGCCTATTTCACTGGATCCAAGTGTGAAAACGATTGGTGAAATTGAACTGTTGCAACATGTAAAAGCTCGCGATGCTGTGCTGATTGACTCACGTACCCCGGACTGGATTAATGGTAAGAGTGGCACTATTCCTGGTGCTATCAACATTCCGTGGAAAGAAGTTAGTATCAGCAAGGGTGGTGCTGATGAAATTACACAAGGTGAACACCTGGAGTTTCTTGGCGCTAAGCAGAAAAATGATGATAGCTGGGACTTCAGCGATGCGCATCTTGTAATTTTCTTCTGTAATGGATACTGGTGTGGCCAGTCTCCTGCAAACATAAAAACTCTGCTCGGCATGGGTTACCCCGGTGAAAAGATGCTCTGGTACCGGGGTGGTATGCAGGCCTGGACCAGTCTTGGTTTCAATACTGTTGAAGGCAGCAACACCAAAGAAAGCTACATGAAAAATAATATGAAATAGATATCCTCCATGCAGTTGTATAAATTACCGCCCACCCGGGCGGTTTTTTTTGTTTTTTCGCTATGATGGACAGACTTGTCTGTGCTGGCTATATAAAAAAATTCACTAAATCGCCACAAACTGTTATTTCCCCACACATCACCAGATATCAATTTATTTATATCTTTATATAAATCAGAATGTTCGAGTATCTATCTAATGCTAATAATTGTGGTTTTATGACAATTATTTTCATGATAGAATTGCAACAGTTATGCGCTCATAATACAATATTAAGACGTGTACAGGTTGGTTTGGTTTACCTGAATGACTCTTAAGAAGATGAAAAAAGTAAATGTTCATGGTCTCTGAGTCTTTTTACTAGTACTATATGGTGCTAGTTTATAAGCTGGTTATTTCTTGATTTATGGAAATACGTACCATAATACTAAGAAACCTTAATCGTTCATTATTAATTATCAAGGGAAGCAGATGAAACATTCAAAAACACTAATAGCAGCAGCTCTAGGTCTTCTGGTAGCCAGTGCGATGCCTGCACAAGCTGACGAAGAAAAAGTACACAACTATGTCAGAGATAGTGAAGGAACAGTAGTAAGAGACAGCAACAAGGATTGTGTTCGCAGCTACGACATGACAGAAGAACGTCTGGAAGAATGCGGCTACGAAGGCATGGAAGTAATTGTAGAGAAAACACCAGAAATGGTTGAAGTTACGGTAGTTGAAAAAGGTACAGTTCTGGAGAATGTTGTTGTCGAAAACATTCAGTTCGCCTTCGATAGTGCTGAACTCAATGCACAATCGAAAGCAATACTTGATGATGCCGTTACCAGACTGGCACCATACAAAGAACTGATCAGGAATGAAACGACTCATATTACAGTAACTGGTCACACAGACTCTACAGGTCCCGAAGCCTACAACCAGAAGTTGTCTGAACGACGCGCAAATGCAGTTGCCGACTACATGGCCAACTCTCTTGGCGTAGACCGTATGCGTATGAAAGTCAGTGGTATGGGTGAATCAAGCCCAGTCGCTGATAATGCTACACGTGAAGGTCGTGCGAAAAACCGTCGCACAGAAATTGATGTAATTCAGAAGTAAGAAATACTTTCAAGTTCTGATAAAACGGCTCGTGTTTCTGCGGGCCGTTTTTTTTTGCCTGAAATTCACGTGCTTCAGGCGTGAATTCGGCCGACATCTTTCTGCAGTATGCTAGCCGTTGAGATTTTCAGCAAACTGCTGCATGATTTTTTCCACTTCAACTCGTTGATCAATCATGACCTTTACGCAATCAGCATCCAGTAGTTTGCCGGAGAGTTCATTTAATTTATTAAAGGCCTTGTCGATATCCCATGCTTTTTTATAGGGGCGGTTACTGGTCAGCGCATCATATACGTCGGCTGTAGCTACAATTCTGGCTTCAAGAGGGATCTTGTCAGCCTTGAGCTGTGCTGGATAACCTTCTCCATTAATCGCTTCATGATGATAGCGTGCGATATTTCGCAGGATATCGAGATGTTTAATTGAGGAGAGATTAAAGTGGGCAATCATATGATCGATGATTTCCAGTCCCTTCTCAGCATGAGTGTTCATTATTTTTCGTTCTTCTTCGTTAAGCGGGCCGGGCTTCAATAGAATGCGATCGGGTATTGCCACCTTGCCGATATCATGCAGCGGTGCGAACATGAATATATGTTCTACGTATTCATCACTCAACTTGTATTTGCTGGCAAGTTTACGGGCAATGAGCTGCGAGTATCGTGACATACGATCCAGGTGAGAGCCGGTTTCTGCATCACGTTGATGGGTGATATGTGTTGCTGTACTTAGCGCTGCAGTCATCGAGCGCAGGGCGGTGAGTTCGTCAATGACCATCAGTGATATGAGATGAGCAAACACATCCAGCTCATTGCGAACTTTTTCAGAGAAGATATCTGTTTTGTAAGAGTTATAAAAAATAAAGCCAAAAAAGTTTCCATTATAAAACATTGGCAGGGTGTAACTTGCCGCATAACCCTGTCTTCCAATGCGTTTTGTATGTTCATGCTCAAGATTCTCAAAGGTAAGCATGTTGTTGATGACCCTTGGTTCACCTTGCTCCAGGATTGCTTTGAGAGAAGGTGCGTCATCTATAGATGACTGGTAATTTGACAGTGGATCATCTTCACCACTACTGTGAATATAGGTTTTCAGAATAGCTGTCGCTGGATCATATATTGTGACAGCAATTCTTGCGATATCAGGGCAGTGCTGCTGGACGACCTTATGGCAATGAACCAGTTTTTCCCTGATACCCGTCTCACTATTTAGTGGCTCAAGTACATCTTTATATTGCATATATTGTCTGCTGGGGATAAATAAGCCGATTTAAGTCTATAAAAGTATAGCAGGCAAATTACAAAACCATACATCTATACACTGGTATATGAGGCATATTCATTAATCATTACGAATCATAGAGGTTTACATGATGTAGTTAACGACTACTAATGAATTCCTCGGCATATATCTCGTTTTACTGACCTGATTAACATGAACTAGTGCTCCTTGTTCGAATCAAGAATTTATTGTTGAGAACTAAAAATTTGCCATCAGACCAGCCATAGCCGGGACTTTTTTATGCATGTTTCAAGTAGATTTTGCTCTGTTATAGCAAGCAACAGGAAAAATTTCACAATCATCTGAAATATAGCTTTCCCAACGCTCTCAGGTCTTGCAAGTCGTTGTTATTTGTAACATAATATTCTATCTTATAGGCGTGTAGCTCAGTGGTAGAGCACTACCTTGACATGGTAGTGGTCGGTGGTTCGATCCCACTCGCGCCTACCATTTTTCTTTATTGCAATTCTGGGAGTTCATCCCTTTCACGCGGCCTCTGGTAAGGGTCGCCACTGAGACGAGGTTACATACATGCCTGTTATTACCCTTCCAGATGGATCGAGTCGATCCTTTGAATCTCCTGTATCTGTTTTACAGGTAGCTGAAGATATTGGCCCTGGGCTTGCTAAAGCAACCCTGGCTGGCCGCGTTGATGGTGAGCTGGTGGATGCAAGTTTTGTCATAGAGAATGATGCTTCACTGGCAATTGTAACGTCTCGTGATGCGGATGCACTGGAGTTATTCCGGCATGATGCTGCCCACGTCATGGCTCAGGCAGTTCAGGAATTATTTCCCGGCACTCAGGTGACCATCGGGCCAGCCATTGAAGATGGTTTCTACTATGATTTTGCCCGTGATGAGGCCTTTACCCCAGCTGACCTGAAAAAGATTGAGCAGAAAATGCATGAAATTGTTAAGCGAGATCTGAAAATCCAGCGTGAAGTGATGGGCAGAGAAGAGGCGATAAAGCTGTTTGCCGAGATGGGAGAAGATTACAAAGTAGAGATTATTAATGACATCATACCTGAAGGAGAAGAGGTTTCAATCTACCGTCAGGGCAGCTGGTTCGACGTCTGTCGTGGGCCACATCTCCCAAGCACAGGCAAGCTGGGCAAGGCTTTTAAATTGATGAAGCTTGCTGGTGCCTACTGGCGTGGCGACTCCAAAAATGAGATGCTGCAGCGTATCTATGGTACGGCCTGGACAGACAAGAAAGAACTGAATGCCTATTTACACAGGCTTGAAGAAGCGGAAAAACGTGACCATCGAAAGCTGGCTAAACAGATGGACCTGTTCCACCTGCAGGAGCAGGCGCCTGGCATGGTGTACTGGCATGATAAGGGCTGGCGCATTTATCAGGCTGTAGAAAATTATATCCGCAGTAAATTACGCGACAATGATTACCAGGAAGTTCATACCCCGCAAATAATCGACCGTTCACTGTGGGAGAAATCAGGACATTGGGATAAATTCCACGATGATATGTTCACCACATCATCAGAAAATCGTGATTACGCGATAAAGCCGATGAACTGTCCTGCACATATACAGATATTCAACCAGGGTCTGAAGAGTTATCGTGATCTACCGCTGAGGCTTGCAGAGTTTGGCTCATGTCACCGCAATGAGCCTTCTGGCACCTTGCATGGCATAATGCGGCTGCGCAACTTTGTTCAGGATGATGCGCATATTTTCTGTGCCGAAGGGCAGGTACAGGATGAAGTTTCTGATTTCATTGACCTGTTATTTGAAGTATATCGAGACTTTGGTTTCGAAGACATCATGATCAAGCTGTCAACCAGGCCTGAGAAACGTGTTGGTAAGGATGAGGACTGGGATCGTGCCGAAGCTGCACTGCAGCAGGCACTTGATACCAAAGGTCTGGCCTGGGAGCTGCAGCCCGGGGAAGGAGCATTCTATGGTCCGAAAATCGAATTTTCACTGAAAGACAGTATTGGCCGTGTCTGGCAGTGCGGCACGATACAGGTCGACTTCTCCATGCCTGGCAGGCTCGATGCCAGTTATATAGACCATGATGGGGTAAAACAAGTACCTGTCATGCTGCACCGGGCGATTCTTGGATCTCTGGAACGTTTTATTGGTATTCTGATCGAAGAGTCGGCGGGTTTGCTACCATTATGGTTAGCGCCGGTTCAGGCTGTGGTAATGAATATTACCGACGAGCAGGCCGAATTTGTTAATGAAGTTGAAAAAACCTTGAAAAAACAGGGTTTCAGAGTCGAATCAGACTTGAGAAATGAGAAGATCGGCTTTAAAATCCGCGAGCACACGATTCAGCGCATTCCTTACATTCTCGTGGTGGGAAACCGCGAGGTGCAGGGCAGTGCTGTTTCTGTGCGTACACAAAAGGGCGAAGACCTGGGTTCTATGACGGTAGAGGAATTTGCCGTTCTGATGAACAACGAGGTTTCCGCTAAAAGTCAATCTGTTTCGGAGGGTTAAAGCAATCGCTGGAGAAAAGCAGTATCGTTTGAATTCACAAATTCGGGTGCCCAAAGTGCGGCTGGTCGGTGAAGACGGAGGTCAGATAGGTCTGGTAGCTACAGATGAAGCGTTGAACATGGCAATTGATGCCGGTCTGGATCTGGTCGAAATATCCCCAAATGCAGATCCTCCTGTCTGTCGATTGATGGACTACGGGAAGTTCAAGTATCAGGATAGCAAACGCAAGCATGCAGCCAAGAAGAAACAGAAAGTAATTACTGTTAAAGAGATTAAGTTTCGTCCAGGCACTGATGTAGGCGACTATAACATCAAGCTCGGCAAACTAATCAAATTCCTTGAAAATGGCGACAAGGTTAAATTGACGATGCGTTTTCGAGGTAGAGAAATGGCGCATCAGCATCTGGGTATGGAATTACTCAAACGTGCTGAGGCAGACCTTTCAGAACTGGCAGTAGTGGAGCAGTATCCAAAAATGGAAGGGCGCCAGATGGTAATGGTTATGGCGCCTAAGAAAACCCAGTAAAGCCGTCGACGGTTCACGGTAAACGGGTATTAATGTAGTTAAACGTACTTTATATGTACTTAGATAAAAAACCGGAGCAAGAAATGCCTAAAATGAAGACCAACCGAGGCGCTGCAAAGCGTTTCAAAAAGACAGCGAGTGGCGGGTTTAAGCGCTCACAGGGCCATCGCCGTCATATCCTTACCAAGAAGTCGACCAAGCGCAAGCGTCATCTGCGTGCAGCAGCGACTATCAACAAGGCCGATGTAGCATCTGTTAAACAGATGTTGCCATTCAGTTAACCGGGGGGATAGTAATATGCCACGCGTAAAACGCGGTGTTACCGCACATGCTCGTCACAAAAAAGTAATCAACCGTGCCAAGGGTTACCGCGGCGCGAGAAAAAATGTCTTTCGTGTTGCTAATCAGGCTGTTGCCAAAGCTGGACAATATGCCTATCGAGATCGGCGGCAGAAGAAGCGCCAATTCCGCGCATTATGGATTGCACGAATCAATGCTGCTGCACGCCTGAATGGTTTAAGCTACAGCCGCTTCATGAATGGGTTGTCGCGCGCTGAAATTGATCTGGATCGCAAGGTGTTGGCTGATATCGCTGTGCATGATAGTGACGGCTTTAGCGCACTCGCAGAAAAGGCCAGAGCAGCTCTCGCTTCCTGATTGTATTGTCTGCGAATTTAGCGTTTCTAAATTCGTATCGAAATCCGGAGGGAAAGGTTGTCGCCTTTCCCTTTTTTTATAGATCATGTTTTATAGATCATGGCTGTGTAAATGACTGATTCACAAAGCAAAATTCAGCAGGAACTCGACGCTCTGGTGGCACAGGCAAAAGAACAGGCCAGTGCTGCAAAAGATCTCTCAGTACTGGATGACGTGCGTGTTCGGTATCTGGGCAAGAAAGGAGAGTTGACTCTGCAACTGAAGCGTATTGGCAGCCTGCCAGCTGAGTTAAGGCCAGATTTTGGAAAATGGGTCAATCTTGCCAAGAACGAGGTGCAGGAAAAAATTACCGCCTGTAAGGTTCAACTCGAACAGGAGAACCTGAATCAGAAGCTGGCTGAAGAGTGTATTGACGTTACTCTACCTGGTAGAAGCACCGGCCATGGTGGACAACACCCGGTCAGCCGGACGTTGCAGCGACTGGAAGATATTTTCGTTTCAATGGGTTTTGCTGTCGAGGAAGGGCCTGAAATTGAAGATGACTTTCACAATTTCGAAGCGCTGAATATTCCTCCCAGCCATCCTGCTCGTGCTATGCACGATACCTTTTACCTGAAAGATAATAATCAGCAAGAAAAGGGGGTGTTGCGTACTCATACCTCACCGGTACAGGTTCGTTTTATGGAGAACAATGAGCCTCCGTTCCGTATTATCGCGCCCGGCAGAGTCTATCGCTGTGATTCAGATGTCACACATACACCCATGTTTCATCAAATCGAGGGATTATTCGTTGATGAAAACGTCAGTTTTGCTGAACTGAAAGGTGTGCTGTCTGAGTTCCTCAAGATATTTTTTGATAAAGACCTGGATGTGAAGTTCAGGCCTTCATTTTTTCCTTTCACTGAGCCCTCGGCAGAAGTTGATATCAGTTGTGTCATGTGCAGCGGCAGCGGGTGCCGGGTATGCTCTCACAGTGGTTGGCTGGAGGTGCTCGGTTGCGGCATGGTGCACCCTGAAGTTTTCCGTCATGCTGGTATCGATAGTGAGAAATATACAGGTTTTGCATTTGGTCTTGGTGTCGAGAGATTGGCCATGTTACGTTATGGAGTCAATGACTTACGTTTGTTTTTTGAGAACGATTTGAGCTTTTTAAAGCAATTCTGATGAACGAAATTATGCTAACAATAATGATTATTAAGTGGCGGTCCAATTATGCTGGTCAGTGAAATCTGGTTACGCGAATGGATCTCGCCAAAATTGACTACCGAAGAGCTTGCTGACAGGTTGACAATGGCTGGTCTGGAGGTTGGTAGCATCGATGTAGCCGGTGAATTGCCAGATAGGCTGGTGGTGGGAAAAATAACAGAAATTTCTGCTCACCCTGATGCTGACCGACTGAGAGTGTGCAAGGTCGATGTTGGTCGCGCTAGAAATCTGACTATCGTTTGTGGGGCAGCTAATGCACGCCAGGGTATGTATACCATTACTGCACTAATCGGTGCGAAGCTGCCTTCCGGTATGAAGATCAGGAAAGCCGCTGTACGTGGCGTTACATCCTTCGGCATGCTGTGTTCAGCCTCGGAACTGGGTCTGGAAGAGTCTTCACGCGGAATTATTGAACTGCCAGACAAGTCCCATCCTGGGGCACTGGCCAGCACAGTTCTTCAACTGGGTGACAATATTATTGATCTTGAATTAACACCGA
The DNA here is from genome assembly GCA_029287915.1 of Arenicellales bacterium. GTDB lineage: Bacteria > Pseudomonadota > Gammaproteobacteria > BMS3Bbin11 > BMS3Bbin11 > BMS3Bbin11. The sequence goes on along the minus strand of JARFQE010000023.1, from coordinate 36,696 downwards.
ATCGTGGTGATTGTTTAAGTATGCGGGGTGTTGCCCGAGAAGTTGCTGCTCTGACTGGTAGTCGATTGAAAAAACCAGTTAAAGGCGTAGAGATGGAAGTGCTGCAGCATGACCGGATAACTGTAAAACTCACTGCCAGCGATGGCTGTCCTCACTATGTGGGACGTGTTATCCGTGGCATAGACCTGAGTGCAGAAACACCTCTGTGGATGAAAGAGCGCCTGCGCCGTGCTGGTATTCGCAGTCTTGGCGCCTGTGTAGATGTAACCAATTACGTCATGATAGAGCTGGGACAGCCCATGCATGCCTTTGATCTGGACTGTCTGGACTCCTATATTGAAGTACGTTATGCCAATGGTAATGAAAAAATTGAGTTGCTGGACGGATCGACAGTCAAACCTGAAATCAACGATTTGCTGATTGCTGACAAGAATGGCCCTTTGGCACTGGCCGGGATTATGGGTGGCGCAGGTTCAGCCGTTTCTGATCAAACAAGGGATATTTTCCTCGAAAGTGCCTTTTTTACACCAGAAATTATAGCCGTCACATCACGTGATCGAGGTATTCATTCTGATTCCTCTCATCGTTTTGAGAGAGGTGTAGATTTTGAGTTACAGCGAGAAGCACTTGAGCGTGCATCTCTGCTACTAACAGAGATTACAGGCGGCCAGTGTGGACCGGTCATCGAGGAGACCGTCAAGGCGAAAATGCCACGTAAGGAACCAATTATTTTAAGAAGAACACGACTTAATAGTTTACTGGGTACGAGCATCACTAACCGACAAATGATCTCAAGTCTGCGCCGTCTGGCGATGCAGGTAAAAGGTAATTCAGACACCATCAGGGTGACTGCGCCAAGCTATCGTTTCGATATCAGCATTGAGGCAGACCTGATTGAGGAAGTAGCGCGTGTTACCGGTTATGAAAAAATACCTGAGTGTGCTCCTCTAGCTCGTCTACAGCCCGGTGCTGGCGATGAAAAAACACTGCCATTGCGTCGCCTGCAGGCGACAATGACGGATCGTAATTATCAGGAGGTTATTACGTATAGCTTCATTGATCGAGCGATGCACGATTTATTCTCACCTGATTCCAGTCCAGTAGAACTGGAAAACCCGATTGCCTCTGATATGTCAGTGATGCGCGCCAGTTTATGGCCAGGTTTAATCAAAACAATGCAGTATAACTTTAATCGTCAGATTAGAGACCTGAAGCTTTTTGAAACGGGAAGGGCATTCGTCCAAAAGAGGAAAAACCTGCTTCAGCATCGATACATTTCTGGTCTCCTCACCGGTAATGCGGAAAACAGAAGCTGGGCCAATGAGCAGAGGGAAGTTGATTTTTTTGATGTTAAAGGTGATGTTGAGGCATTAATTTCACTGACAGGCAGAAAAAAAGCTTTTTCGTTTAAATCATTTGAACACCCGGTGTTGCATCCAGGGCAGTCTGCAATTGTTGTAGACAACAACGAACAAATTGGTTTAATGGGCCGCCTGCATCCTGCAATTGAAGCCAGCCTAAGTCTTGAACAGGCAGTTTATTTATTTGAAATAAGGATTGATAACCTGATGCAATCGCAGATACCTGCGTATGATGATTTTTCCCGATTCCCTTCGGTACAACGCGATATCGCGCTGGTAATTGCATCGAAAATACCCGCATCTGAGGTGATCAGGTCGATAAAATCACATGCTGGCAACCTTCTGGTGAAGTTGGAGTTGTTTGATCAATATCAGGGCAAACATATTGATTTTGGTAAAAAAAGTCTCGCTTTTACCTTGACCTTACAGCATTCTTCACGCACTCTTAGGGATAGCGAAACAGAAAACCTGATGCAAAATGTAATTCGAGGGGTTCAGGTTGATCTAGACGCACAGCTTAGATAAAGCTTAGATAATAGGAATAAGAATGACATTAACCAAAGCAGATCTTGCAGACCGGCTATATGAAGAACTAGGACTCAACAAGCGCGAGTCTAAGGAATTCGTAGAATTATTCTTTGAGAAGATGCGACAATCTCTGGAATCAGGGGAATCAGTCAAATTGTCTGGTTTTGGAAATTTCGACCTGCGCCAGAAAACACCCAGACCAGGAAGAAATCCAAAAACTGGAGAAGAAATTCCCATTTCAGCTCGTCGCGTGGTAACCTTTAGACCTAGCCTGAAACTAAAAGAACGGGTTGCGCAGTATACGGCCAGCCTACAAAACGAACAACAGGAAGATTAATAGAGGATTATGCTCGATCCAGCTGACAACTCTGTATTACCTGCAATTCCCGCCAAACGTTATTTCACTATTGGCGAAGTTAGTGAGCTATGCCAGGTCAAACCGCATGTTCTGAGGTACTGGGAACAGGAGTTTTCACAACTCAATCCGGTAAAAAGACGCGGTAATAGACGTTATTATCAGAGACATGAAGTTGAACTGATTCGAACTATTCGCTCACTGCTCTATCTGGAAGGCTTTACCATTAGCGGAGCCCGTCACAAGCTTGAATCGGATGAAGATATCTCAGAAGCAGCGGTGGAAAAAGTTGCTAAGCCCAAGGTTTCAAAAGAATTTATCGGTGGCCTAATTAATGAGCTGGAAGAATTGACCGTAATGCTCAGAGATTGATAGCTAAGTAGTAGTAATTAAAAGGTATAAAATTAGTAAAACTTCATCGATGGAAGTACTATTTTGTCTCTCTGTAAAATCGTATATCTTTTACTGTTTATCGATTCGATAACCCTTCGATAAATAGTCTAGCCTGAAAATCAATAAATCGGGGCGTAGCGCAGCCTGGTAGCGCACCGCAATGGGGTTGCGGTGGTCGGAGGTTCAAATCCTCTCGCCCCGACCATTTTTAAATCTATTGCAATTAAAACCAGATTGTTGGTGATAAAATCTGGTTTATTTATTTCTGCGGGTTGTTACAGCTTGCGCCAGTGACTCCAGCATATTGACGGTATCATCCCAGCCAATACACGCATCGGTGATACTGACACCATATTTTAATTCTTTTCCTGGCACTATATCCTGACGTCCAGCGTTAATATGGCTCTCAATCATTACACCGATGATGTGATCATCCCCAGCAGAAATCTGGGCGGCAATATCCGCTGCAACATCTATCTGTTTTTCAGGCTGTTTCATACTATTGGCATGTGAACAGTCGATCATCACATTAGGTGTCAATCCATATTTTTCCAGTTTTTCTTCTGCCAGCAGAACGTTCTTACGATCATAATTGGGTACGGTTCCACCTCGTAAAATGATATGTCCATCATCATTTCCGCTAGTAGAAAAAATAGCGGATTTTCCATCCATGGTCATTGACAGGAAGTGATGAGGTAAGGATGAGGCGCGTATCGCATCCATGGCATTTTTCAGTGTACCGTCGGTACTGTTTTTGAAGCCGACAGGACAGGACAGGCCCGAAGCCAGTTCACGATGAACCTGGCTTTCGGTTGTTCGTGCACCAATGGCACCCCAGCTGATTAAATCAGCGACATACTGTGGCGTAACAAGGTCGAGGAATTCGGTTGCTGTCGGGATACCCATATTGGTCAGGTCAAGCAGTAGTTTTCGTGCCAGCCTGAGGCCTTGATTGATATGGAAGCTACCATCAAGCATAGGATCATTGATTAAGCCTTTCCATCCAACCGTGGTGCGCGGCTTTTCGAAATAGACACGCATTATGATCAGTAATTGATCACTCAAGCGATCGCTGATCTCTTTTAACCTGTGGGCATAGTCTATGGCAGCCTCTGGATCATGAATAGAGCAGGGGCCGACGATGACAATAAGACGATCATCCTCACCGTGCAGTATTTTGTGAATAGCCAGTCGTGTTTCACTGGTTAGCTTTTGTGATTTTTCAGTGGCAGGAAATTCAGTATGCAACTCAGTCGGCAGAACAACGTTTTTGATTTCCTTAATTCTGAGATCTTGTGTTGAATAGGATGATGTCATGAAGTTTGCCAAAATGCTTAAAATGGGCACCGCATTCTACTTGGAATAGGAATGAAACGGTAGGGGATATAGTGGAACAAATATTTTCAAGTTTAAAGTTCCTCACCAGCATCGCTGGAGCCAGCTTTACTCCAGCTACCCGACTTGCCACCGCTCTTGTGCAGCAGGCCAATGTTAGTCATCAGCATGCCACGGTCAACTGCTTTACACATATCGTAAATTGTTAATAAAGCGACTTGCACCGCGGTAAGTGCTTCCATTTCTACTCCTGTCTGGCCATGAGTCTCGGTTTTAGCCTGACAACGTATACAACAGGCATCAGCATCTATATCAAAGTTAACTTCAACATGCGTCAGTGGTAATGGGTGGCACAGGGGGATCAGATCGGCGGTATGCTTACTGGCCATGATGCCAGCAGTTCGGGCAATACCCAGCACATCACCTTTTTTATGGCCGCCCTGCTGAATCAGTGACAGCGTGCTGGCCTGCATCGAGATGATACCTTCTGCAATAGCTAAACGGTGTGTCACGGCCTTGCCACCGACATCAACCATGTGTGCATTACCGTTCTGGTTAAAATGTGTTAATTCTGACATTACTCTATTCTTTCAGCTGTTTGAGATTAAAGCTATCTCAGGTGTCCAATATTTAAACCAGGTAACGCTGTTTCCAATATTGTTTTGTGGCCATCAGTATCTTGACATGGCATACTGCGCGCGATCAAATTTTGACCATTTTGAAGCTCGTTTATTTCAGCAGATATAACTATACAATTATTACAATACAGTGTGAGAATACTACTAAGCAACGATGACGGCTACCTTGCACCGGGACTAAGGGCCCTCCATGAGGCTCTGCACGGGTCTCAGGAGATTACAGTTGTTGCACCAGACAGGGACCATAGTGGAGCAAGCAATTCGCTGACTTTACAACGTCCACTCAGCGTTCGGAAATCAGCCGATGGTTTTCATTATGTGGATGGTACTCCCACAGATTGTGTCCATCTTGCGATTACAGGCCTGATGGAAAAGGAGCCGGATATGGTCATTGCCGGTATCAATAATGGTGCTAATCTTGGTGATGACGTGATCTATTCTGGAACGGTTGCTGCAGCAACGGAGGGACGATTTCTTGGCCTGCCGGCAATGGCAATTTCAATGGCCAGCCATGAACCTCAGTTTTATGAGACGGCAGCTCAGGTGGTGGTTGACTTGCTCGGCCGAATTGAAGAGCAAACATTACCAGCAGATACCATCCTGAATATCAATGTGCCGGATATACCCTACGACAGTATTCAGGGAATCCAGGCAACTCGCCTTGGCAAGAGGCATAAATCAGAAGCAGTAATAAGGCAACTATCGCCCCATGGTCAGGAAATATTCTGGGTTGGCCCCGCAGGACAGGAACAGGATGCCGGACCTGGAACTGATTTTCATGCAATCAGGAACAACTTTGTTTCTATCTCGCCATTGGAGATTGATCTGACACGCTACAGGGCAATTGAAACGGTTGCTCAGTGGCTTGAAGAGACTCAATCCGTAGTGTAAGTGCAGGCAATGAATCTAGATGGTATAGGTATGACATCATTACGCACTCGTATGCGTTTGATAAATAGCCTGCGTGATATGGGCATTAGTGATGAAAAAGTATTGTCAGCGATGATGGATACACCTCGGCATTTGTTTGTTGATGAAGGAATAGCCTCCCATGCCTATGATAATAGTTCTTTGCCAATCGGTTATGGACAGACAATATCCCAGCCCTATATTGTTGCTTTGATGACACAGATAATGCTGAATGACAGAAAACCGGCGAAAGTGCTGGAAATTGGCACCGGTTCAGGTTACCAGACAACGGTACTGTCCAAACTTGTCGGCTCTGTTTACAGTGTAGAGCGGATAGAGCCATTGCTGAAACAGGCCAAACGTTTACATTACAGGCTCAGACTGCGTAATATCTACCACAAACTTGCGAAGGGAAGTACTTATGGCTGGCCTGATGCGGGACCCTTCGATGGCATACTAGTCACTGCGGCACCGCAAACTATTCCTGAAGAACTCTATGCACAGCTCGCACCGGGAGGTCGAATGCTTATTCCTAGTGGTAAGGAAAATGCGCAGGAGCTGTATTTGATTGAACGAACCAGTAATGGGTTTACAGAAACCAGCATCGAATCAGTTCGTTTTGTTCCACTGATCGGGAAAAACTGATGGCTATTTTTGGAAGTATCTACAAGCGTGTAATCAGTTGGGCCAAACATCGCCATGCCAGCTATTACCTGTCTGCAACAAGTTTTGCCGAATCTTCATTTTTTCCGGTGCCAGTCGATGTGCTGCTTGCGCCTATGGTTCTTGCGCAGCGCGAGAAAGCATGGTGGTATGCCTCACTGGCTACACTGACTTCTGTAGCAGGTGCTGTTTTTGGTTACTATATAGGCCTGTTTTTGTTTGATCAGGTCGCGCAGCCGATTATTGAATTTTATCATTTTCAGGAAAAGTTCATCTATGTGCAGCAACTCTTCAATAAATACGGAATCTGGATAATTTTCATAGCTGGTTTTTCACCTATTCCCTACAAGATTTTCACTATTACGGCTGGTGTCGCTGGAATGCCCCTGTTGCCGTTTATTTTGACTTCCCTGGTGGCACGTGGAGCCCGTTTTTTCCTTGTTGCCGGTCTTCTTTATGCTGGCGGGGAGAAGATAGATGCTGTGCTTGAAAAGCGTGTCGAGCAAATAGGCTGGGCTACTGTGGTAATTATCGTATTGGCGATCACTATCTACCAATTTATAAATTAATGTTCCATCACAGAATCACCAAGCTCTTCAGCGTTATCCTGTTAGCGCTACTACTGTTGTCTGTTGCGGCGTGCAACTCCAGTAGCAGGCAAAAAAAATACGATTATTCTTCCAGCAACAGAAGCTTGCCAAATGCCAATTATGGTACCGTTTACACCGTTAAGCGTGGTGATACTCTGTACAGCATAGCCTGGGCAATAAAGCAGGATTTTCGCAAAGTAGCCTGGTGGAATGGGATCAGCTCGCCATATGTGATTCATCCGGGCCAGCGATTGCGTATGTATCCACCATCGCAGAAAACGACGAAGAAAAGTGGAACTTCTCCTCCTCAAGCAGCATATTCTACAAAACAGAAAGTTAACAAATCAGCCAAACCCAAGAGTTATAAAAGTAAGGCACCGCAGGGCAAGGTTAAACGCTGGGGCTGGCCAACAGTCAGTCGTAAGGTTGTATCCCGCTTCCACCCAGCAGCAGGCAGGGATGGCATCGACATTTCGGGCAGGTATGGAGATGCTGTTTATGCGTCAGCTGATGGCCAGGTAGTTTATGCTGGTAGTGGACTTAGAGGGTATGGAAAGCTTATCATCATAAAACATAATAAAACTTATCTTAGTGCTTATGCACATAATGATAGTATTCTTGTTGTAGAAGGACAGAATATCAAAGCAGGAAAAAAAATTGGGAGGATGGGAATTAGCGGAAAAGGCAGCGCCACACTGCATTTTGAAATCAGAAAGAATGGCAAACCTGTCAATCCCGCTAATTACCTGTGATCTGGGTAGTGATACATGAAAATAGCTGTGAAAATTGCTATTCGATAGTGATGTGATATGAAACAAGCAGAAAGCATGGATAAATTAGACAAGAAGGCTGCTCCTGCGCCCTCGAAAACAGGGCTTACTGGCTCGCCTGATGTCGATGCAACACACTTATACCTGCGCGAAATTGGCTTTTCTGAGCTTCTTACTGCTGAAGAAGAAGTCCACTATGGGCGTCTGAGCAAAAAAGGTGATGTGGCTGCACGCAATCGAATGATCGAAAGCAATCTTCGCCTGGTGGTGAAAATTTCTCGTCGCTACATTAACCGTGGTCTTCCGCTGCTGGATCTTATCAATGAAGGAAACCTCGGGTTGATTCGGGCAGTCGAGAAATTTGACCCGGAAAGGGGTTTTCGCTTTTCTACTTATGCTACATGGTGGATCAGGCAAACGATTGAGCGTGCCCTGATGAACCAGACCAGGACGATACGTCTACCGGTACACGTGTTAAAAGAAATTAATGTGTACCTGAGAGCAGCCAAACAACTGACACAGTCACTTAGCCATGAACCTAATGCCAATGAAATTGCAGAGTTTCTTGATGTGCCTGTTAGTGACGTTAAAAAAATGCTCGATAAGCAGGAGCGTATTACCTCCTTTGACACTCCGGTGGAAGGCGAAGGTGATAGGACGCTACTTGATGCAATTCCTGATGATTCATCTTATGACCCGTCTTCCATGTTGCAGAGTGATCAGGTTAAAAAGCATCTGGATAACTGGCTGGACGGACTGCCTGATAAACAACGAGAGGTAATACTACGCCGTTTTGGTCTTCGTGGATATGATGTTGCGACACTCGAACAGGTCGGTGAGGAAGTCGGTGTTACACGTGAACGAGTCAGGCAGATTCAGGTTGAGGCATTGAAAAAATTACGTAAGTCGCTGGAAATGGAAGGCTACTCTATGGATACGCTTCTTTAGTACCAGGTATTAAAATTCCACTGGGTTACTAGATCAAGTTGTTTTAGTGCAGATAATATTCTGCAGGTTTAAGCTCCGATCTAATTTTCAATAATCAATGCTGCGAGCACTGCACGGTCCTCTCCCAGCAGAATGTTATAAGTGTGACAGGCGGCTTCTGTTGTCATAATCTCTATACCGAGGCCATGCTGATTGGCTGCAAGACTGATCACAGGGTCTAGAAAATGGTGCCGGTGCCCAGTGCCAATTAAAATTATCTCCGGTTTGTATTTTAAAAATTCAGCTATGTGGTTCTCGGTTATTTGTTCTGGGTGTTTTATCTGCCAGTTTTTTTCAACCTTTTCGGCAGTCACGATCAGGCTGTTGTAGTACTCCTCGTTATTAATCCGAATCCTGCCGGGTTCAAATGCTCGAATAGTGTTCATATTCGGCGTCAATTGTTGATGAAGTTTCATCGGGTTTGTCATACTCCCCTGTATCTGAATAATGCTTGTTCAATACTTTATCTTAAAATGCGAGACAACAGCAAAACAGGATAAGTGCTATGAAAATAGATTAAAGCTCGATTGATTTTGTAGTGACTAATCGACTAGAATCTGCACAGTAACAAACATCTGTTGATTAACGGGAGAAGCGAATCGCAACTCCCGTTTTTCTACGTAATGAACGGAGAAAAACCTTGTCTGTCCCTGCAGTCCTGGCCCTGGAAGATGGTAGCCTGTTCCATGGAAGCGCCGTGGGCGTCAAGGGTTATTCTACAGGTGAGGTTGTATTCAATACTTCAATGACGGGCTATCAGGAAATTCTAACTGACCCTTCCTACTGTCGCCAACTGGTGACACTGACGTATCCGCATATAGGCAATACCGGCACAAATAACGAAGATTTTGAATCTGACCATGTACATGCAGCTGGTCTGATTATTCGTGATCTGCCTGATGTCCACAGAAGCTGGCGTGCAGAAAAATCACTGCAATCTTTTCTTCAAGATCATCAACTAGTTGCCATTGCCGAGATTGATACTCGTCGTCTGACGCGATTACTGCGTGAAAATGGTGCACAGGCTGGATGTGTTGCTGCGGGTGAAAACCTTGATGTTGATAAAGCTGTCAGTATGGCTAAAGAGTTTCCAGGCTTGAGCGGAATGGACCTTGCGCGCGAGGTAACTACAGAAGCGCTTATCGCATGGAATCAAGGTGGTTGGGAACTGGAATCAGGTTACCGGGCCGGTGCTGGAGAGAAGTATCGTGTGGTTGCGTATGACTTTGGTGTGAAGCGTAACATTCTCCGCATGCTTACAGATCGCGGCTGCAATGTCACCGTAGTGCCAGCAACCACAGCAGCCAGCGATGTGCTGGCAATGAAACCCGATGGTGTGTTCCTGTCTAATGGCCCGGGGGATCCTGAGCCCTGTGACTATGCCGTCACCGCGATTGAACAAATTGTCGCTACAGATATTCCCGTCTTTGGAATCTGTCTGGGTCACCAGCTGCTAGCCCTTGCTTCTGGTGCGCAGACTGAAAAAATGAAATTTGGACACCATGGCGGTAATCATCCTGTTCAGGACCTTGACAGCAGACGTGTAATGATTACCAGCCAGAATCATGGCTTTGCTGTCGCTGAAGAAAATTTGCCAGAGTGTCTTAAAGTCACTCACCGCTCATTGTTTGATCATACTATTCAGGGAATTGAACGCGTAGATCATCCCGCTTTTTCTTTCCAGGGTCACCCGGAAGGCAGCCCTGGCCCGCACGATGTCAGCCCATTGTTTGATCGCTTCATCAACAACATGAATCAAAGTAAAACAAGCGAGGCAAAAGCATAATACTATGCCACGCCGTGATGATATAAAAAGTGTCCTGATCATTGGCGCTGGCCCGATTATCATTGGACAGGCCTGCGAGTTTGATTATTCCGGTGCACAGGCCTGCAAGGCTCTAAAAGAAGAGGGTTATCGAGTCATTCTCGTTAACTCGAATCCTGCAACTATCATGACTGATCCGGACATGGCCGATTCGACCTACATCGAACCCATTATGTGGGAGTCTGTTGCAAAAATAATCGAGATCGAGAGACCCGATGCCCTGTTGCCGACTATGGGTGGTCAGACTGCACTGAACTGTGCTCTTGATCTGGTCAGTCAGGGGGTGCTCGATCGCTATGGTGTCGCGATGATTGGTGCATCACGTGAAGCTATAGACAAAGCTGAGGATCGTGAACTTTTTCGTCAAGCCATGGAGGCTATCGGCCTTGAGACAGCCCGTGGAGCTATCGTCCACAATATGGAAGAGGCTGAGCAGATCATGGCCATGGTTGGATTTCCTGCCATCATTCGTCCATCGTTTACCATGGGCGGGACCGGTGGTGGAATTGCCTATAACCGCGAAGAATATTATGATCTTTGTGACCGCGGTTTTGAAGCATCACCTACCAGTGAGCTGTTGATTGAGGAGTCCATACTGGGCTGGAAAGAATTCGAAATGGAGGTGGTGCGCGATCGCGCGGACAACGTCATTATTGTCTGTTCCATTGAAAATTTTGATCCGATGGGCGTGCACACCGGTGATTCCATTACCATTGCGCCTGCGCAAACATTGACAGATAAAGAATATCAACTGATGCGCGATGCCAGTATTGCGGTGTTGCGTGAGATTGGTGTCGATACCGGTGGGTCAAATGTACAGTATGCGATTAATCCCGATAATGGACGCATGATCGTCATTGAAATGAATCCACGCGTTTCTCGCTCATCTGCACTTGCATCGAAAGCTACCGGATTCCCAATTGCAAAAGTTGCAGCCAAACTTGCCGTTGGCTATACCCTTGACGAATTGCAGAACGAGATCACCGGTGGAGCCATGCCAGCCTCATTCGAGCCCAGTATCGACTATGTGGTGACCAAATTCCCGCGCTTTGATTTTGAGAAATTCCCGGCAGCAAATAGTACCCTGACGACGCAGATGAAATCTGTAGGTGAAGTGATGGCGATCGGGAGAACATTCCAGGAATCATTGCAGAAGGCGCTACGGGGTCTTGAGATTGGTACCGATGGCTTTGATGAAATTTGTACAGAAACAGAACCTGATGAACTAAAAGCAACACTGTATAAGGAATTGCGTGTCCCGGGCAGTTACCGTATCTGGTATCTGGCCGAAGCAATACGTGCTGGCATGTCACTGGATGAAATACATGAGCTCACCCGCATAGACATATGGTTTCTGCACCAGATCGAACAGTTGATTCTGATAGAACAGCAGATACGTGGGCTTGATAAGCAAAAACTGCAAGCAGACCAGGTACGAACATGGAAACGCAAAGGGTTTTCTGATTTACGTTTGGCAAGGCTACTGGGCATTAGTGAGCATGAATTTCGTGCACTGCGTCATTCTTTTAATATCCGTCCAGTGTATAAGCGCGTTGATACCTGTGCCGCTGAATTTGCAAGTGCAACGGCGTACCTGTATTCAACCTACGAAGAAGAATGTGAATCAAATCCTGACAGTTGCAGCAAAATTATGGTACTTGGTGGCGGCCCCAACCGCATCGGTCAGGGCATAGAGTTCGATTACTGTTGTGTTCATGCAGCACAGGTTTGCCGAGATGATGGTTATCAGACCATTATGGTGAACTGTAATCCTGAGACGGTATCAACAGATTTTGATACCTCAGACCGTTTATATTTCGAGCCACTGACGCTGGAAGATGTGCTGGAAATAATCCATATCGAAAACCCAACTGGCGTAATTGTGCAATATGGTGGACAGACTCCTCTGAAGCTGGCCGAAGATCTTGAAGCTGCCGGGGCTAAAATCATTGGCACCTCTCCAGATTCTATTGACCTGGCAGAAGATCGAGAGCGCTTTCAAAAGCTGGTTGAAGATCTTGGCTTATTGCAACCACCCAACCGCACCGCGCGCAGCCGCGAGGAGGCCCTGGTCGGTGCAGATGAGATTGGCTTTCCTCTGGTAGTAAGACCGTCTTATGTGCTTGGCGGCAGGGCAATGGAGATTGTGCATAATATAGAGGATCTGGATAACTATATGTCGGTAGCTATAGAGGTTTCAAATGATTCTCCTGTGCTGCTGGATCGCTTTCTAAATGATGCTATAGAAGTTGATCTCGATGCAGTCTGTGATGGCAAAGATGTTGTTATCGGCGGGATCATGGAGCACATTGAAGAGGCCGGTGTGCATTCCGGTGATTCCTCCTGTTCATTACCTCCATTTAGTTTGCCAGAGAGTATTATCCAGCGCTTACGTGAGCAGGCTACCAGCCTTGCGCTGGCTGTTGGTGTTCGTGGGCTGATGAATATCCAGTTTGCAGTCAAAGGTGATGATATTTATCTGCTTGAGGTCAATCCTCGTGCCTCACGCACAGTTCCTTTTGTGTCAAAAGCGACGTCGCGCCCTCTGGCTAAAATTGGTGCTCGCTGTATGACAGGCATCAGCCTGGCTGATCAGGGTATTACTGGTGAAATAATTCCGCAATACTATTCAGTTAAAGAGGCTGTTTTCCCCTTTATCAAATTCCCGGGTGTCGATCCCGTTTTGGGTCCAGAGATGAAATCTACCGGAGAAGTCATGGGTGTAGGAAAATCATTTGGCGAGGCCTTCGATAAGGCACAAAAAGCGGCAGGTGCTGATATACCTGATTATGGCAAGGCCTTTATCAGCGTGCGTGACGTGGATCAGGCAAGGGTTGTAGAAGTCGCTCGTTACCTGGCGGGACATGGTTTTGACATACTGGCAACTCGTGGCACTGCAAGAGTCATCGAAGCAGCAGGCGTCAAAGTTAGGCAGGTCAATAAGGTTCTTGAAGGTCGACCACATATTGTTGATATGATTAAAAATGATGAAATAGACATAGTTATCAATACCACTGAAGGTAAGCGAAGCCTGAAAGACTCGTATACAATTCGCCGTGAGGCATTGCTTCACAAGGTAACTAACTTCACAACGCTTGCTGCCGCCAAAGCGGCAGTCGAGGCGCATCGTGCCAGTAATGATATTACCGTCTATAAGCTACAGGACTTGCACAAGACACTGAAATAGCTTTTATGTATGCTAACGTTTGAATTGCAGTAATGAAGGAATGAGAAATGATCAGTATGCCATTGACCAGCCAGGGGGCCGAGCGTTTACGTGAAGAGCTAAAGCGACTGAAAAAAGTTGATCGCCCACGGATAATTGATGCTATTGCTGAGGCACGTGCACATGGTGACCTGTCTGAAAATGCCGAGTATCATGCAGCTAGAGAAGAACAGGGCTTTATAGAAGGCCGCATCAAGGAACTCGATAGCGCTCTGGGCCAGGCACAGATTATCGACCCCACCAGTCTCGATACAGGAGGACGCATTGTTTTCGGCGCCACTGTAGAATTATTAAATATCTCAACTGAAGAAGAAGTCACCTATCAGATTGTTGGTGATCTTGAGTCGGATATTGAGAAATCAAGAATATCTGTAAGTTCTCCTATCGCACGTGCATTAATTGGCAAGGAAGAGGGCGATGAAGTCGATGTGCAAACTCCTGCTGGAGTAACGACGTATGAGATTCTGAGTGTCAAATACATCTGAAGTGGATGATTCCAGATTCAGCGGTAAACGCATTTTCCGCGTACTGGTCAATCTCCAACGTATTATTCTGACATTCTGGATTGGTGGGCTCTGGACTGTTGGCTATATTGTAGTACCGGTACTGTTTCAGCAGCTGCCGAGTCATCAAATGGCAGGTAACGTGGCAGGACAGCTATTTATCTTTTTGAGCTGGCTAGGGCTGATATTCGCGCTGCTACTCGCGGTCACTTATTTTTTTATTGATCAGGCAAAATGGCGATATGCCGTACTTTTATTAATAACAGTTTTTATTTCAATTAATCTATTTTTTCTGACACCCGAAATAGCTGCTTTAAGAGAAATGGCAGGGAGTGCTTTACGAGAAGGCACAGAATTACATAGCAGATTCGCATTGCTACATGGAATTGCCAGTGGTCTTTATCTGCTGGTCAGTTTACTCGGCTTATTACTGGTCATTCGCCAGCCTGAAGAGGTTTGCTGAGGATCTATGAGTATCTATGAGTATCTATGAGTATCTAAAAGGCTGATTATCAGGTAGGAAGCTTGATTTTTTGCTTATCACTCGGCCGAAAGATAATTAGTACCTTTCCAATCTGTTGAACTGCTTCTGCATTTGTTGCCGAGCAGATATCCTGAGCTAGCTTATTGCGCAAGTCCCTGTTGTCAGATGAAATTCTGATTTTCAACAATTCATGATGATCAAGCGTTGATTCCAGTTCGGCCAATACTGCCTCGGTGAGGCCGGATCCGCCAATGGTGACTATCGCAGATAATGGATGCGCAAGGCTACGCAAATATGTAGTTTGTTTGCGGCTCAGAGACATTTAAACTCCATATGTTATAGCCAGAATCGTAGCCAGGGATTGTACAATGAATAGCACATATTTTCTCATCAGTGATGAATATTATTGTGCTTTGATAACAGGGGCCTGAAAATGAGAAAAAACAAAAAACATCGTTTTGGCCGTAACTGGATGAATGAGCATTTGAACGACAGTTATGTCAAGAAGGCGAAAAAGGCAGGTTATCGCGCAAGGTCTGCTTACAAGCTGGAACAGATCGATAAAAAGGATAAACTGCTACGGCCCGGTTTGAATGTCGTCGACCTTGGTGCAGCCCCGGGGGGCTGGTGTCAGTATGCGCGCACGCGACTTGGTAAAAAATCCCGTCTGGTCGCTGTAGACCTGCTTCCCATTGATGCGATAGATGGAGTGGAAATAATTCAGGGTGATTTTACTGATGCGGTAATTCGAGACCGAATCAATGAATTATTTGACAATAAAAGCGTTGATCTTGTTTTATCTGATATGGCCCCCAATATAAGTGGTATAGATTCGGTAGATCAAGCCAGATCAATTGGTCTCGCCGAAATTGTACTAGACTGGAGTCGTACGGTACTGGCAGAAGACGGTGTATTATTGATGAAAGTTTTTCAAGGCAGCGGGTTTGATCAGTTGCGACAGGAATTATTAACACAGTTCCGTTCTGTCGCAGTAAGAAAGCCCGGGGCATCGCGCTCCCGCAGTGCTGAAGTCTACCTTCTTGCAAGAGGTTTCAAGGTTTAATAAACCGCCTATGTCATGAGTTACCTGTAGTTTGTAGGTGTTTTGTTATTGAAACCCAGTACGCAGCAGGGCAAAATAAACTGGTAGCACAATTTTTAATATTGAGGCAGTAGTTTGAATAATATCTCTAAAAATCTTGTTATGTGGCTGGTCATTGCTGTTGTATTAATGACCATATTTAATAACTTTGCGCCACGTCAGCTTGGTAGCTCTACGAAGCTTGAATATTCGTCATTTCTGACAGATGTGAAACAGGGCCAGGTTAGTAAAGTAGTTATCGCCGGCCGCAATATCACAGCGACGCGTCAGGATGGTTCAACCATCACAACCTATGCCCCGGATGATCCGGATTTGATCAATGATCTGCTCAAAAACGGTGTAGTCGTTGATGCGAAAGAACCCGAACAACCTTCCTTGCTGATGAGTATATTTATCAGCTGGTTCCCACTCTTACTGCTGATAGGTGTATGGATATTCTTCATGCGACAGATGCAGGGCGGTGGTGGACGGGGTGCCATGAGCTTTGGCAAAAGCAAGGCTCGTATGCTTACAGAAGACAAGAACAAGGTAACCTTCGAAGATGTCGCAGGCGTTGAAGAAGCAAAGGAAGAGGTAGCAGAACTTGTCGAATTCCTGCGCGACCCGTCACGTTTTCAGAAACTGGGTGGCAAAATACCACGCGGAGTATTGATGACAGGGTCTCCCGGCACAGGTAAAACCCTGTTGGCAAGAGCAATAGCAGGTGAGGCTAAGGTTCCCTTCTTTACCATTTCAGGTTCTGATTTTGTCGAAATGTTTGTTGGTGTCGGTGCCTCACGTGTACGTGACATGTTCGATCAGGCCAAGAAACATGCTCCATGCATTATATTTATTGATGAAATAGATGCTGTTGGACGCCATCGTGGAGCCGGGCTTGGTGGCGGACATGATGAACGCGAACAGACGTTGAACCAGCTACTGGTAGAAATGGACGGTTTTGAAGGAAATGAAGGCGTTATTGTTATAGCCGCAACTAACCGCCCAGACGTGCTTGATCCGGCACTACTTAGGCCCGGTCGTTTTGATCGCCAGGTTTTTGTCCCGCTGCCTGACATTCGCGGTAGAGAACAGATACTTAAAGTTCACATGCGCAAGGTGCCGGTAGCTGATGATGTAGATGCCAGCATTATTGCACGTGGTACACCGGGCTTTTCCGGTGCTGATTTGGCCAATCTGATCAATGAGGCTGCCCTGTTTGCTGCCAGGGCGAACATGCGTACGGTAAATATGGAGCAGTTCGAGCTGGCTAAAGACAAGATTATAATGGGTGTCGAGCGACGATCTATTATTATGCCGGAAGAAGAAAGGCGTAATACCGCCTACCATGAAGCTGGTCATGCAATTGTGGCCAAAGTTCTGCCCGGAACTGATCCAGTCCACAAGGTAACTATCATTCCTCGAGGCAGGGCTCTCGGTGTGACCATGCAGCTACCGGTAGAAGATCGTTACAGCCACACGCGTAGCTATTTGCTGTCTACTATTGCCGTGCTAATGGGAGGGCGCATCGGCGAAGAGCTCTTCATGAACCAGATGACAACCGGAGCATCAAATGATTTTGAGCGTGCTACGGAACTGGCAAGGAATATGGTCGTGCGCTGGGGCATGAGTGATCTGATGGGGACACGTGTTTATGGTGAAAATGAAAGTGAGGTCTTTCTTGGCAGAGATGTGACGACACATAAAAACCTCAGCAATTCCACAGCTGAACTAGTGGATAAGGAGATTCGCCGAATTATTGATGAACAATATGCCCGGGCTCGACAGATTATTGAGGAAAATAAGGACAAGATGGATATCATGGCGAAGGCATTGCTTGAATGGGAAACCATTGATTCAGATCAGATAAATGACATAATGGATGGTAAAGAACCGAAGCCACCTAGCGACTATTCCGGTAAGAATGTTACCGGTAACGATTCACCCAGTGATAAGAGTGATAAAAAGGGCCCCGAAGCAAAAATGGATGAACCTGCTGGCGAGCACTAAGATATAACATGATACGAAAGTCAGATGGCTCAGCACTCGTGCAGACGGGTCGAGCAGCTATCATGGGCATTCTTAATGTGACCCCTGATTCCTTTTCGGACGGGGGTCTTTTTTTTTCTGTCAACCAGTCTATTGATCATGCTGCGAGGATGATCGCTGAAGGTGCCGATATCATCGATATTGGTGGTGAATCAACACGACCCGGTGCCTCTGCTGTTTCAGCAGACGAAGAAATGCAACGGGTAATACCTGTTATAAAGGCCGTCTCTGATCGTTTTGATGTGATGATCTCGATTGACACATCTAAAGCTAAAGTGATGGAGGCAGCTATCTGTGCAGGAGCTGGCATGATCAATGACGTACGGGCGCTAACTGACAAAGGTGCACTGCAGGTAGCGGCAAAAACGTCTGTCCCCATTTGCCTCATGCATATGCAGGGGCAGCCGAAATCAATGCAGCATAATCCTGTATATGATGATGTTGTTGCTGATGTCAGGGGTTTTCTGTCAAAGCGTATCGATGCCTGCGCGCAGGCCGGAATAGACATCAGCAGGCTGATAATCGACCCTGGTTTTGGTTTTGGTAAAACCCAGCAGCAGAATTTCGCACTTCTGAATGAACTGGAGAGGATCAGGAAACATGATTTACCCATTCTAGTCGGGCTTTCTCGCAAAAGTGTAATAGGGCAGACACTGGGTCTGGCTGTAGATGAAAGGACCTGTGCGAGCATTGCACTGGCCTTGTTAGCAGTGATGAATGGTGCCAATATTGTCCGGGTGCATGATGTTAAAGAAACCAGTCAAGCGATTCGTATGCTGGAAGCTGTTTTAACAGAGAAAAAAGGGGGAATACAGAGTCAATGAAATTTTTTGGTACAGATGGAATACGCGGTCGAATGGGTGAAGAGCCGATTACACCATCAACTGTAATGAAGCTCGGATGGGCTCTCGGTAATGTGCTTGGTCACAATAGTGAGAGTCGAGGAAAGATAATCATTGGTAAGGATACACGTGTATCCGGATACCTACTTGAGTCGGCTATGGAAGCCGGACTTATCTCTGCAGGCATCAACGTCAGCCTGTTAGGACCAATGCCGACGCCCGGGATTGCCTACCTTACCAGAACAGCGCGAGCTCAGGCCGGTGTGGTCATTAGTGCCTCGCATAATCCATACTATGATAACGGTATTAAGTTCTTTTCACCTGCTGGCGAGAAGTTGCCCGATGAGACGGAAAAGGCAATCGAGGAAATGATGGAACAGCCAGTCAGGACGGTTGATTCACGCGACCTTGGCAAGGCTACACGTTATCCTGATGCTGCTGGGCGTTATATAGAATATTGTAAGGCGACTATTGCAAACCATGTCACTCTTGATGGATTGAGTATTGTCCTTGATTGTGCCAATGGAGCGAGTTATCAAACAGCACCTAGCGTGCTGTCTGAGCTTGGGGCAAGGTTGCACGTGATCGGCGACGAGCCTGATGGATTTAATATCAATGATGGATTTGGCGCTACAGATACCGCTGCATTGCAGTCTGAAGTATTGCAGCAAGGTGCAGATCTTGGCATAGCACTGGATGGCGATGGCGATCGCCTGATTATGGTTGATCATAAAGGTGAGATTGTAAACGGTGACAAGCTGATTCTTATCATGGCGCTGGCAAGGGCCCGGCGAGGTGAGTTGATGGGTGGGGTGGTCGGCACTGTGATGAGTAACCTTGGCATGGAACAGGCACTGCGTGCCAACAAGATAGATTTCAAGCGTTCTGCAGTGGGTGACCGATTTGTACTGGAAATGATGAAGGAAAATAACTGGCAACTTGGTGGAGAATCCTCGGGCCACATCATCTGCCTCGACAAATCGACCACCGGGGATGGCATTGTTGCAGCACTGGAAGTGCTTCAAGTTATGCACGATAGTGGCAAGCCGCTGGCTGAACTTGCTGCTGAGATGGAAACCTGTCCTCAGATGATGATCAATGTCGAGATCGCACGTGGGTTCGATTTATCAGATAACGCAATGATTGAGGATGCAGTTGCCGCGGTTGAAAGCGATCTGGGTGACCGCGGACGCGTCGTGTTGCGTCCGTCGGGGACAGAACCGCTGATCAGGGTAATGATAGAAGGTGTTGATGCAGCCCAGGTGAAAAGCCAGTGTGAGTCACTTGCAGAAATTGTGCGGGATGCTGCAGCCTCGAAATAGCTAATTTACATTGCTTTTCAACTGCTTCACGAGTACCATTGCGCCCCCATTATGTTTTGGTAAATATTACATTAAGGAGTTTTAAATGCGTCGTCCCCTGGTTGCTGGTAACTGGAAGATGAATGGTGATACGGAGAGCACTATTAGCCTGGTTAAGGGAATTACTGATGGTCGCGCCGAGGTGACCAATGCGGAAGTCCTCATCTGTCCCCCCTATATTCTGATTCCTCGTGCAGCTGATGCATTGAATGGTCGTGATGATATCTCCCTCGGTGCACAGGATCTCGATATCAACCAAAATGGTGCATTTACTGGACAGATATCCGCATCCATGCTGGTCGATGCGGGTTGTAAATATGTCATCGTAGGGCACTCAGAAAGACGTGCAATCTATGGTGAAAGTGATCAGGATGTTGCTGATAAGTTCAAGGTTGCACAGCAAGGTGGTTTGACACCTGTTTTGTGTGTAGGGGAGACCCTTGAAGAAAGAGAATCCGGTGAAACGGAAGCAGTCGTCGCTCGTCAGATTCAGGCTGTCATTGACGTTGTTGGTATTAATCAGCTAGATGATGCAGTGATTGCCTATGAGCCTGTGTGGGCAATTGGTACCGGCAAGACTGCAACACCTGAAATGGCCCAGGAAGTGCACAGATTCATCCGCGCTATGTTAGCGGCTTTAAATGGCGATATTGCAGAAAAACTGCGCATTCTTTATGGGGGAAGCATGAACGCGGGCAATGCAGAATCTCTAATTAGCATGACAGATATTGATGGTGGCCTCATTGGTGGTGCCTCATTGCAGGCCGAAAGCTTCCTGGCTATCTGTATGGCAGCAAACTAAGTAATTTTTCCGGTCACAAATATGATTAATATCCTGATAGCTATACACGTACTGGTCGCCGTAGGCATAGTTGCACTGGTGCTGGTCCAGCACGGTAAAGGCGCTGATGCTGGTGCTGCTTTTGGTGGTGGAGGAGGGGGTGCATCCGGGTCTCTCTTCGGTAGTAAGGGTTCAGCGAATTTTCTATCGCGTACGACAGCGATACTCGCTACGATCTTCTTCTTGACCAGTCTGTCGCTAACCTTTCTTTACAGCAAATCTGTCAAGACAACCAGTGTGACAGAGAGTGTAATACAGGACCCGGCAGCTACAGTAAAAGAACAGCTGCCATCGGCAGCTGAAGACAAGCTTGGTGATTTAACAAAAGATGTCCCCGCATTGCCGAGTGAAGATCCCGTCGAAGAAAATATGGGCGGTGGTGAATCAACGAATTCAGATATTCCAGCGCTTCCAGCCGTGTCTGGTGAAACTGAAACTGGCAGCAGGGAATAAGAATATTGCCGAAGTGGTGGAATTGGTAGACACGCCGTCTTGAGGGGGCGGTGACGCAAGTCGTGCCGGTTCGAGTCCGGCCTTCGGCACCATTATCAAATGTGTTTAGCAAATATGACCCATAAAATATGCTGAAATTTTCTTTTCCCTAAAATAAAAAATTCTTATAATGTCTTTCTGGTGGATATTGTAAGTCATTGATTAATAATGAAATCTTCGTCATGCTTTGGCTTGACACACGGAGTAAGGCATCCTAGACTGAGCGCTTCGCTTTTTATAGTCGTAACTGGAGGGGAGACGATGCCGAGAGGCATTATCAATAGAATTCAATGACCATGCTTGAAAACTATATACCGATTCTGGTGTTCATCGCCGTAGGTGTTATGTTTGGTGTTTTGCCTATTCTATTCGGCAAAATATTTAGCATGTTGCTTAAAGTTGACAAGCCGGATCCAGAAAAACTCTCTCCGTTTGAATGTGGCTTCGATGAATTTGAGGACGCGCGCATAAAATTTGATGTGCGATATTACCTGGTAGCAATACTTTTTATAATATTTGATCTTGAAATCGCCTTTCTGTTTCCCTGGGCTATAGTACTGCAGGAAGAATCTGTCGGGATGTTTGGCTTCGTTTCGATGATGATCTTTCTCGCCATCCTTGTCATTGGTTTCATTTACGAGTGGTTAAAAGGAGCACTGGAATGGGAGTGAATGAAGGAGTAGCAGATAAAGGCTGGGCAGTCACTACAGCCGACAGTCTAATCAACTGGGCACGCACAGGCTCCATGTGGCCAGTAACATTTGGACTTGCGTGTTGTGCGGTTGAAATGATGCAGGCCGGTGCATCGCGCTATGACCTTGATCGTTTCGGTATCATGTTTCGTCCCAGTCCCAGGCAGTCAGATGTCATGATAGTAGCTGGTACTCTGACAAACAAAATGGCCGCACCTTTACGTAAGGTCTACGACCAGATGGCCGAACCCCGCTGGGTTATTTCAATGGGCTCATGCGCTAATGGTGGAGGCTATTACCATTATTCCTATTCCGTTGTTCGCGGCTGTGACCGTATTGTTCCAGTCGATATCTATGTCCCCGGTTGTCCACCAACGGCTGAAGCTCTATTGTACGGGATTCTCCAGTTACAGAAAAAAATCCGAACAAATACTATTGCCCGTAGCTGACAATGACAAATAGCGAAAGACTACAGACGCTGCAAAGGCGTATCGGGGAAGCAGCGGGTGATGCTGTACAGGCTTCATCAATTGAGCTTGGTGAGTTGACAGTGGACCTGGCAGTTGATGCTTTACATGAAATCTGTCAGAAACTGCATGTCGGTGAAAATTTTGCCTTTGATACTCTAATAGATATTTGTGGCGTCGATTACTTGCATTATCGCAAAGAAGCTGGTGAAGACTGGACTCGACCTCGATTTGCGGTTGTTTATCATCTGCTTTCAACCTCGCGTAACCAGCGATTAAGACTTCGTGTATTTATTGAAGAATCCTCACCGATAGTAGATTCAGTGATTGATATCTGGAAGTCGGCGGACTGGTTTGAGAGAGAAGTTTTTGACCTGTTCGGGATACTTTTCAAGGGGCATCCGGATTTGAGACGTATTCTTACCGATTATGGATTTGTCGGTCATCCTTTCCGCAAGGACTTTCCACTGACCGGCCACGTCGAGATGCGTTATGACGCAGAAAAAGGACGAGTCGTTTATCAGCCTGTTTCAATCGAGCCACGTGTTCTGGTCCCCAGGGTTATCAGAGAAGAGGGTTACGGTGGCTGAATTACATAATTACACACTGAACTTTGGTCCGCAGCACCCTGCTGCACATGGAGTATTGCGCCTTGTTCTTGAAATGGACGGGGAAGTCATTCAGCGTGCTGATCCACACATCGGTCTATTGCATCGTGCGACAGAAAAATTAGCCGAGTCCAAGCCTTATAACCAGAGCATTGGTTATATGGACAGGCTGGATTATGTCTCCATGATGTCTAACGAACATGCCTATGTACTGGCAATAGAGAAATTGCTCGGTATTGAGGTGCCATTGCGTGCCCAGTACATCCGTGTCATGTTTGATGAAATTACACGCATCCTGAATCACCTGTTATGGCTGGCAGGGCATGGTCTGGATATTGGAGCAATGACCATGTTTCTCTACTGTTTCAGAGAACGTGAAGACCTGATGGATATCTACGAGGCCGTTTCGGGTGCACGTTTACACGCGACCTATTATCGTCCTGGTGGTGTCTATCGTGATCTTCCGGATCGTATGCCGCAGTACGAGACATCGAAATGGCACAACCAGAAAGATGTCGATCGTATGAATGAGAACCGTCAGGGTTCTGTACTCGATTTTATCTGGGATTTCACGGAGCGATTTCCGGCGCACGTAGATGAATATGAAACATTGCTAACTGACAACCGTATCTGGAAGCAGCGTACAGTTGGTATTGGTGTGGTCTCACCAGAGCGGGCAAAAAATCTTGGATTTAGCGGGCCAATGTTGCGTGGTTCGGGTGTTGAGTGGGATTTGCGTAAGAAGCAGCCCTACGAGGTTTATGACAGACTGGATTTTGATATCCCTGTTGGCACCAACGGTGATACCTATGATCGCTATCTGGTTCGTATTGAGGAATTTCGACAGTCCAACCGGATTATTCGCCAATGTGTTGAATGGCTGCGAAACAATCATGGTGCAGTGATGGTGGAAGACCACAAAATAGTCCCGCCAAAACGTGAAACCATGAAACATGATATGGAAGCACTAATTCATCACTTCAAGTTATTCACCGAAGGTTTTTGTGTACCAGAAGGTCAGGCATATGCCGCAGTAGAGCATCCTAAAGGTGAATTTGGTATTTACCTGGTATCTGATGGCGCCAACAAACCCTACCGGGTAAAGATTCGTGCTCCGGGCTTTGCTCATTTGTCGGCACTCGATGAAATGTCCAATGGCCATATGCTTGCAGACGTTGTGGCAATTATCGGCACCCAGGATATTGTTTTTGGGGAAGTTGACCGATGACTGAAATGACTTTAACTGACAGCATGCTTGCCGAGATAAGAAAAGAACTGGATAAGTATCCAGCCGACCGCAAGCAATCTGCGGTTATGGCGGCTTTGCGTATCGTTCAGGATGAGTTTCGCTGGCTAAGCAGGGAAATTATGCAGGAGATCGCTGATCTGCTCGAGATGCCTGCTATCCATGTTTACGAAGTGGCGACCTTTTATTCAATGTATGAGCACCGCGATGTTGGTCAACATAAGCTCTGTGTATGTACCAACATTTCCTGCCAGTTACGTGGTTCAAAAGACGTGCTGGACTACCTGAAAGAGAAAACAGGGATTGGTCCGGGTGAAACTACGCCAGATGGTCGCATTAGCATCAAGGAAGTAGAGTGCCTCGGTGCCTGTGGTGGCGCACCAATGATGCAGGTGGATAAAGAATATTTCGAAAACCTGACAACCGAAAGCATAGACAAAATTCTCGAGGGGCTTGACTGAGACATGATTGATGAAAGTATGCTAAATCTCGTCTGTTTCCGTACTCTCGATAGAGACGAGCCATGGAGCCTAAAAACCTATCTTGAAGTTGGCGGTTATTCAGCTCTAAAAAGGATAGTTAGTGAAAAAACACCAGCGGAAGAGATTATCGAAGAAATAAAGACCTCTGGTTTGCGCGGGCGTGGCGGAGCCGGATTCCCTACCGGCCTAAAATGGAGTTTTATGCCAAGAACGGCCCCCGGGCAGAAATACATAGTCTGTAATTCAGATGAAGGTGAGCCCGGCACATTCAAAGACAGGGATATATTACGTTATAACCCACATCAATTAATCGAAGGCATGATTATCGCCGGATATTGCATCGGTGCCTCTGTGGGTTATAACTATATTCGCGGCGAGTTCTGGGAACCATATCAGCGCTTCGAGGCGGCACTTGCCGAAGCCAGGGATGCTGGTTTTCTGGGTGCCGGTATCCAGGGTTCTGAATTTAATTTTGAATTGTATGTTCATCTTGGCGCAGGTGCCTACATCTGCGGTGAGGAAACAGCGTTGCTTGAATCAATAGAAGGTAAAAAAGGACAACCTCGTTTCAAACCACCATTTCCTGCAGGTTATGGTCTCTATGGTAAGCCTACAACAATCAATAACACTGAAACTCTGGCATCAGTACCGGTAATACTGGAAAAGGGAGGGGACTGGTTTGCTGAATTAGGTAAACCCAATAACGGTGGTACCAAGGTGTTTTCTGTGTCTGGTCATGTAAATAAGCCGGGTAACTATGAAGTACCAATGGGCACACCCTTCAAGGATCTGCTGGAACTGGCCGGTGGAGTACGTAATGGTCATACCCTCAAGGCTGTAATTCCGGGGGGGTCATCAGTGCCTGTGTTGCCTGGCGATATCATGATGGGACTTGATATGGATTATGATTCGATTGCTAGCGCCGGTTCTATGCTGGGAGCCGGATCTGTCATCGTCATGGATGACACTACAGATATGGTCGATGCACTGGAGCGTCTTTCCTATTTTTATTATGAAGAGTCCTGTGGCCAGTGTACACCCTGCAGGGAAGGAACAGGCTGGCTTTATCGTGTAATCCATCGCATCAATTCAGGTGCAGGCAAAATGCAGGATCTTGACCTGCTGACTGACATGGCGGACAAAATACAGGGGCGAACGATTTGTGCCCTCGGCGATGCCGCTGCAATGCCTGTCGCAAGTTTTCTGACCCGGTTCAGAAGCGAATTTGAGGAAAAAATTGAGGACAGTGCAGCTGCCTGAATAAATCGGGAAGAATAATACTAAACATGGCAACGATAGAAATTAACGGAAAAAAGATAGAAGCTGAAGCCGGTTCTATGCTGATCAAGGCAGCCGATGAGGCTGGTATATATATTCCGCGATTCTGTTATCACGAAAAGTTATCAATCGCTGCAAACTGCCGCATGTGCCTCGTTGAAGTTGAGGGTGCACCTAAACCATTGCCCGCCTGCGCAACACCGATCACCGATGGCATGAAGGTGGAAACACGTTCTGAGTTAGCACGTGATGCGCAGAAAAGCACTATGGAGTTCCTGCTAATTAATCATCCGCTCGATTGCCCGATTTGTGATCAGGGTGGCGAGTGTGAACTACAGGACCTTGCTGTTGGCTATGGTAAAGATATATCTCGTTTTTCTGAGGGCAAACGCGTTGTTCTGGACAAAAACCTGGGACCTCTAATTTCAACCGACATGACCCGTTGTATTCAATGCACTCGTTGTGTGCGCTTTGGTCAGGAAATTGGCGGAATCATGGAGCTGGGCATGGTAAATCGTGGTGAACACAGCGAGATCATGACCTTTATGGGACAGGCAGTATGTTCCGAAATGTCTGGCAATGTCATTGATCTCTGTCCTGTTGGCGCACTGACGTCCAAACCATTTCGTTTCAGGGCCAGGTCTTGGGAAATGCAAAATCATGATGGCATTGCGGTACACGATACTGTTGGATCAAATATCCATATTGAAACACTGCGGGGTGATGTCCTGCGTGTATTGCCACGTGAAAATGAAGCAATAAATGAAGGATGGATATCCGACCGCGATCGTTTCAGCTACACCGCAAACGATAGTGAGCAACGATTAACCACTCCTATGCTTAAAATTAATGGTCAATGGAAGGAAACTGACTGGCAGACGGCACTGGAAAATGTTTCCAGCAAAATAAAGACCATTGTAGATGAATATGGTAGTGACGGTATTGGTGCCCTGGCATCACCGACCTCTACGCTGGAAGAATTTACCCTGCTAGCAAAAATTATGCGCGGCCTGGGCAGCGAGAATATGGACTATCGTATGCGCCAGCAGGATTTCAGAGCCGATGGAGCAATGGCCGCCCCATTATTGGGTGATAGCATTGCAAGTCTCGATAACACTGATCTTGTTTTACTTATTGGCAGCAATATCCGCAAAGAACAACCTTCGCTGGCAACCAGACTGCGAAAGTCCGTACGTGATGGCAACCGTGTGATGGCAATAAATGCAGCGGACTATGATTTTGCCTTCCCAGTTGAAAAAAATATAGTTGCTCCGCCAGCACAGCTGGTGGAGATCATTGCGCGACTCGCTGAGGTCATCGCAACGAAAAAGGTAATAGAAATAAATCGCGCCATTAAAGATCTGGCAGCAGCTTGTGAAGTTAATAAAGATATCGAATTACTGGCTGATGCGTTGATTGAATCGGGTAGCGCTGCACAGATTATAGTAGGTACCATGGCGCAGATGGATCCAAATTATTCACTGTTGGTGTCATTAGCATCGACAATTGGCAAGCTGATCGGGGCAAAAGATGGCAGGCTGGAGGAGGGCAATGCCGTCGCGGCGTGGCAGGCTTCATTTCTGCCGTTTTCTAATGCCAAGCCAGGCAGAAATGCGGCGCAAATGCTGAGTCAGCCATTGAAGGCCTGCCTGCTGTTTAATATCGAACCTACGCAGGATTGTATTGCCGGTAATCAGGCGCTGTCCGCTTTACGTGATGCAGGCATGGTTATCTCTGTTTCAAATTTTCGCAGTTCAGAAATTGAAGAGATTGCACATGTCATGCTGCCGTTAGCCACGACCGCAGAGACCGATGGCAGTCATGTCAATTGTGAAGGCAAAATACAATCCTGGACTGCTGCCATACAACCTGCAGGCCAGTCGCGGCCCGGCTGGAAGATTCTTCGTGTTCTGGGTAATTATCTGGCGCTAGACGGTTTTGACTACATGAACGCAGAAACAATATCTGCAGAAACTGAGTCTTTAAAAAATCGCGAAGGTAGCGCTGAGATATTTACACCGGCAGATAGTGAGCAGAATAAGCTTGAGCGTATCACGCATTTGCCAATATACAGAACTGATGGAGTAACCCGTCACGCACGGCCACTGCAACAAACATTAGATAATGCACCGGCTAGCGCTGCTATACATCCTGATACACTCGGATCATTAGGCGTTGAAGAGGGTAGAGTAGAAATTGGTAATGCAAACACGACAATAGAAATCAACGTTAAGGCTGATCCATCAATTCCACTGAACTGTGTCATGTTGCCCACAGCTACAGAAGAAACAGCCCAGCTTGGTGGCATGAACTGGCTCGAGGTGAAGACCTGTGCCTGAATGGATACTCTATCTGCTTGATTTTCTGCCTGACTGGGACTGGCTGCATGTGCTACTGATTGCACTGATCAAAGTGGTCGCAATTGTTGCGCCATTAATGCTTGCTGTAGCCTATCTGACGTTTGCCGAGCGCAAATTGATTGGTTACATGCAGATCCGTGTCGGCCCGAACCGCGTTGGGCCTCGAGGCTGGTTACAGCCTATTGCTGATGCACTGAAGCTGCTTTGTAAAGAAATAGTCGTTCCAGCAAAATCTAATAAATATCTGTTCATACTGGCACCGATCCTGTCGATAGGACCATCACTGGCAGCCTGGTCCGTTATCCCATTTACCGACACCCTGGTATTGTCAGATATCAATGCCGGGCTATTGTTTATCCTTGCAATGACGTCTATTGGGGTCTATGGCATTATCATTGCCGGCTGGGCGTCCAATTCAAAATATGCCTTTCTCAGTGCGATGCGTGCCTCAGCACAAATTGTATCCTATGAGCTGGCAATGGGGTTTGCACTAGTGACGGTGCTGATGGCTGCGGGTAGTCTTAATCTGCGTGAGATCGTACTGGCGCAGAGTGGTGGTATCACCGACTGGTATCTGTGGCCATTATTCCCGATGTTTATTGTTTATTTCATCTCCGGCGTCGCTGAAACTAACCGTGCTCCCTTTGATGTTGCAGAAGGTGAGTCAGAAATCGTAGCAGGCTTCCATGTGGAATATTCCGGCATGACCTTTGCCGTATTCTTCCTGGCAGAGTACGCCAACATGATATTAATTGCCGCTCTGACGGCGTTGATGTTTATGGGTGGCTGGATGTCGCCAGTTGGAGCCCTGGCTGACACGCCACTACTGGGTGATGGCATCCACTGGTTATTACTTAAAACCAGCTTTGTGCTGTTTTTCTTCTTATGGTTCCGTGCGACATTCCCACGCTATCGATATGACCAGATTATGCGTTTGGGCTGGAAGGTCTTTATCCCTCTGACACTAATCTGGATTGTTGTTATGGGCGTTGCCATGTTTCTTACTCCATGGGGCTACCTGTTTCACTAGGATCTGGAAAAATGAAAAAAGCCATAGACGTTATAAAGAGCCTGTTTTTGATCGAGTTGCTGAAAGGAATGTCAGTAACCGGCAGGCACATGTTCAAGAAAAAAATTACTGTACAGTACCCGGATGAAAGGACACCAATGTCTTTTCGTTTTCGTGGCCTGCACGCGCTGAGGCGCTATGCAAATGGTGAGGAACGCTGTATTGCCTGTAAATTGTGTGAAGCTGTTTGTCCTGCATTAGCCATAACGATTGATTCTGATCTAAGGGAAGATGGATCGCGTCGTACCACAAGATATGACATTGATTTAACGAAATGCATATATTGCGGCTTCTGTGAAGAAGCCTGTCCGGTTGATGCCATTGTTGAGACACGCGTGATCGATTATCACGGTGAGAATAATGGGGATCTTTACTACACCAAGGAAATGTTGCTGGCCAACGGCGACCTGATGGAAGAGAGCATCGCCAGGGACAAAAAGCTGGACGCGCCGTACAGGTAGACAATGACTGATCTGAAGAATCTGATATGACATTTGAGCAACTGGCATTTTACTTTCTGGCATCCGTAGCTGTAGTAGCTGCGATCATGGTGGTTACCGTACGTAATCCGGTTCGAGCCGCAATGTTCCTGATACTGACGTTTTTTACTGTGGGCTGTATCTGGTTGTTAATGGAAGCGGAGTTCCTCGCTATCGTTCTGGTGCTTGTCTATGTTGGCGCAGTAATGGTTCTGTTCCTGTTTATTGTAATGATGCTCGATATTGATATTGATCAACTGCGTGAAGGCTTTGGCGAATACCTGCCTATTGGTGCAACTGTAGCGGTAATCATTCTTCTGCAATTGGCAATCGTCCTCAGTTCTGGACCATTCGAAATTGAACAGATGCCTGCCCCAGCTGCTGCAACAGCAGAATACAGCAATACACATCAACTTGGTCTGTTGATCTATACATACTATGTATACCCATTTGAGCTGGCAGCAGTTTTATTGCTATTGGCAATGGTTGCTGCAATTTCTCTCGGTTTGCGTGGGCGCTCGACATCAAAAAGACAGAAGCCCAATGAACAGGTTCGTGTACATAAAAAAGATCGCCTTCGCATGGTGAAAATGAATGCTGAGAAGCAGGACTGAAGGAAGGATATATTAATGATTGCATTATCAGATTATCTGATTCTTGGTGCCATACTTTTTTCAATTAGCGTGGCGGGAATCTTTTTGAACAGGAAGAATGTCCTTATCCTGCTGATGTCTATCGAATTGATGTTACTGGCCGTGAATCTCAATTTTATTGCCTTCTCACATTATATGAACGATCTCGCCGGCCAGGTCTTCGTGTTTTTTATTCTTACCGTTGCTGCAGCAGAATCTGCAATTGGACTGGCCATTATCATTGTCCTGTTCAGGCGCAGACATACTATCAATATCCAGGACCTGGATAGCCTGAAGGGGTAACAGGATGATGGATTCTATGAAACTTGTATACCTTGCAATTCCACTAGTATGCCTGTTTGCAGCTATAGTGGCGGGTTTGTTTGGACGCCAAATAGGGCGTACCGGTGCGCACACTATTACAATCGCAGGCGTCGCAACAGCCTGTGCCCTGTCCATCTATGTATATGTAGATGTCATGGCCGGGAATACATTCAATGGTACGGTTTATATCTGGGGTATTAGTGATAATTTTCCTTTTGAGGTGGGCTTCCTGATTGATAGTCTGACGGCAACCATGATGGTTATAGTCACATTTGTCTCACTAATGGTACATATCTATACCATTGGCTATATGCACGAAGACCCGGGATACCAGCGTTTCTTTAGTTATATATCCCTGTTTACTTTTTCCATGTTAATGCTGGTAATGTCAAACAACTTTTTACAGCTTTTCTTCGGCTGGGAGGCCGTAGGCCTGGTTTCTTATCTGCTGATAGGATTCTGGTATACCAGGGACAGCGCAATATATGCCAACATGAAGGCTTTTCTGGTAAACCGTGTTGGAGACCTCGGTTTTCTTATCGGGATCGCAGCAATTTATGCAACTTTTGGTACGCTTGATTACAATGCGGTATTTGCTTCGGTACCAGAAGTAATAAATCAGAGCATAGAAGTAATCCCTGGCAGCGAATGGAGCATCATATCGTTTATCTGTATTATGTTGTTCATTGGTGCAATGGGAAAATCAGCACAGGTGCCTTTACATGTCTGGTTACCCGATTCTATGGAAGGTCCCACACCTATCTCTGCACTTATTCACGCCGCCACCATGGTGACTGCAGGTATTTTTATGGTGGCAAGGACATCGCCGCTATTTGAGTTTTCAGAAACAGCATTAAGTGTAGTGATGATCATCGGTGCGATCACCGCTTTTTTCATGGCCTTGCTGGGGCTGGTGCAAAACGACATCAAACGCGTCGTGGCCTATTCAACACTGTCACAACTCGGTTATATGACAGTTGGCCTGGGTGTTTCCGGTTATGCAGCATCGATATTCCATCTCGGCACCCATGCCTTCTTCAAAGCGCTACTTTTCCTGGCAGCAGGCTCTGTCATTATTGCCATGCATCATGAGCAGGATATGCGCAAGATGGGAGGGCTTAGAAAATTCCTGCCGTGGACGTATATAACTGCAGTTATAGGATCACTGGCACTGGCAGGGATTCCGCCGTTTGCCGGTTTCTTCTCGAAAGATCTTATTATCGAAAGTGTTCATCACTCCGAGCTGTTCGGTTCCGGTATTGCCTATGTTGCAGTACTGTCCGGAGTCATACTAACAGCCTTTTATTCTTTCCGTCTGCTGTTTATGACTTTCCACGGCCGCCCACGCATGGATCAGCATACGTTGCAGCATGTAAAAGAATCTCCAATGGTGGTCATACTACCATTACTGCTATTAGCCATTCCTTCGATGATTGCAGGTGCGATGTTTATCCAGCCAATGGCGTTTAGTGACTACTTTAGTGGTTCTATTCTGGTATTGCCGCAACACGATGTCATCGGTCAGATTGCTGAACACTATCATGATAAATCAACTGTTGAAATTGTCTTCGGCTTTATGTTGCACGGCATAATGCAACCACCATTCTGGCTGGCCATTGGTGGAATCTTCCTCGCCTGGTTATTTTATATCCGTAGACCGGAGCTTCCTGGCAGAGTAACGGAATCAGTGAAGCCTCTTTATAATTTGCTTCTTAACAAGTATTACCTCGATGACTTCAACCAGAAATTCTTTGCCAACGGTACCGTTGGAATTGGCCGATTATTGTCGAAATTTGGTGATACAGTTTTTATTGATGGCTGGCTGGTGAATGGCACGGCAAAAGCAGTTGGTTATTTTTCAAGGATATTGAAGCCACTACAGTCTGGCCTGGTCAATCAATACGCTTTTGCCATGATTATCGGGTTGCTGGTACTGATGACATGGTTCTTAAGTGTTAATTAAAGAGATTCACTAAAATGTTCGAAGCGAATCAACTAAGCGTTGCCATCTGGTTGCCGATCATCGGTGCTATAGCCGTGCTGGCAACGGGTAATGACCAGCGCGCAGGCCTGGCAAGAGTACTGGCACTATTGGTCAGCATTGTTACTTTCCTTGTTACTCTTCTGCTATATACAGGATTTGATAAGGCATCAGCTAAGCTGCAGTACATCGAAGATACACCATGGATATCTGCACTGAATATCAACTATTCACTGGGCATTGATGGCATAGCGCTGCTATTGATCCTGTTGACCTCATTTATAACAATTATTGTCATTATTTCCGCCTGGAAGGTGATTAGGGAAAAAGTTGCTCAATACATGGCTGCTTTTCTGATTATGGAAGGCCTGATGATAGGCGTCTTTTCAGCAACCGATGCCATTCTGTTTTATGTCTTCTGGGAAGCTATGCTGATACCCATGTTCCTGATTATCGGAATATGGGGTGGACCGAACAGAATTTATGCAACGATCAAGTTCTTTTTATATACGTTATTAGGGTCACTGCTGATGCTGGTAGCCCTGGTTTATCTCTATTTCGCGGGAAATGGCAGTTTCGCGCTGGCTGATTTGTACACGATCAAGCTCACTCTGGCTGAACAGATATGGATTTTCCTGGCCTTTTTCATGGCCTTCGCCGTTAAAATACCAATGTTCCCAGTACATACCTGGTTGCCGGATGCGCATGTAGAAGCACCTACAGGTGGTTCAGTGGTTCTGGCCGCCATCATGTTGAAAATGGGAGCCTATGGCTTCATTCGCTTTAATCTGCCCATAACACCTGATGCCAGTCACACCCTGTCGGGTTTCATCATTGCGCTGTCTTTAATTGCCATCGTCTATATTGCAATGGTGGCACTGGCTCAAACGGACATGAAGAAATTGATCGCCTACTCATCGATATCTCATATGGGTTTTGTTACTTTGGGCCTCTTTGTTTTCAACAAGATGGCAATTGAAGGTGCGGTCATTCAAATGATTTCACATGGTTTCATTTCAGGGGCGATGTTCCTCTGTGTCGGAGTACTTTATGACCGCATGCATACGCGTAAAATGTCTGACTATGGCGGTGTCGCAAACACAATGCCAAAATTTGCTGCCTTTATGATGTTGTTTGCCATGGCTAATGCGGGGCTGCCCGGGACCTCTGGCTTCGTCGGTGAATTCCTCGTGATACTGGGCGTATTCCAGGTAAATGTGTGGTATGCAATTATTGCAGGAACAACATTGGTTCTGGGAGCTGCCTATACATTATGGATGTATAAACGGGTAATCTTCGGTGCAATAAATAATAAAAACGTGGAGACATTAAATGATATTACTAACAGGGAAGGGCTGTATCTGCTAATTCTTACCATTACTGTTCTGGTCATGGGTTTATGGCCTGCGCCATTTCTTGACGTTATTCACACCTCTGTGGACAGGGTGCTTGCCCTGTCTTCAGTAACCAAACTGTAACTTAAGTCTATGAACAATATATCCGCAGACATTCAGCTCGCCATTCCTGAGATATTCGTTTTTTCTATGGCCTGCGTGATCCTGCTGGTCGACAGATTTACCCATGAGCGTATGCCAAAAGTCAGTTTTCTGCTTACCCAGGCAACACTGCTGATTGGTTTTTATCTTAGCCTGGTTGCAACGCCGACAGCTGATTCGGTTAAGGCATTCAACGATATGTTTGTCCTTGACGGTATGGCGACACTGGTCAAATTAACTATTTTTTTCCTGACCTTTGTCGTGCTTATCTATTCTCAGGGTTACATAACAGAGCGGAAGATGTATCGCGGTGAGTATTTTGTACTGATATTAATAGCAGTAGTTGGCATGATGGTAATGAGTTCAGCCAGTCATTTCATCACCATCTATATTGGCCTGGAACTACTTTCTTTGTCGCTCTATACACTGGTAGCGATGAATCGCCATTCTGATATGGCCACTGAAGCAGCTATGAAGTACTTTGTGTTAGGCGCACTCGCCTCGGGTATGCTTCTTTACGGTATGTCTATAATCTATGGGGCAACAGGAAGCCTGGATGTCGGATCAATAAGGAATGCGATACAGGGTATGCAATCTGATGAAGTAATGCTGATTATGGGTGTAATCTTCATCCTTGTAGGGATTGCTTTCAAGCTTGGAGTAGTGCCCTTTCATATGTGGATACCCGATGTTTATCAGGGCGCACCAACGTCAGTAGTGTTGTTTATTGGTACTGCTCCCAAGGTCGCTGCATTTGCGTTCATTATGCGTTTGCTGGTTGATGGTTTTCAGGCATTGGCCGTCAGCTGGTCTGACATGTTGATTATCTTTGCCGTACTTTCGATGGGACTCGGTAATATACTTGCAATAGCTCAGACGAATTTAAAGCGGATGCTGGCATATTCAACCATTTCACATATGGGTTATTTTATACTGGGAATCCTTACTGCAAACCCGAATGGTTATAGTGCCTCACTTTTCTACATCATCATTTATTCATTTACTACTTTGGCTGCATTCGGTCTGATCATTATGATGTCCAGTGCAGGCTTTGAAGCAGAAGAAATAAGTGACTATAAGGGATTGAATAAACGGCACCCGTGGTTCGCATTCCTGATTGCAATGGTGATGTTCTCAATGGCTGGAATCCCACCTACAGTCGGTTTCTTTGCCAAGTTATCTGTTATTCAGGCGCTGGTTGATGTCGATAAGTACTGGCTTGCCGTAATTGCCGTTTTATTTGCAGTCATCGGGGCCTATTATTATCTCAGAGTTGTTAAGACGCTTTATTTCGATAAGCCGGAAACAAGCGAACCGATATCAGCTAATATTGGTATGCAGTTTGTATTGAGTATCAATGTTATTGCATTGCTACTAATCATGCCATGGATAGGTGTCATCATGGATATTTGCAGTGATGCAATTAGTAAAATGGGTTGAATGTATATTAAAATGAGCGTATTTCGAGGTCCCTTCGTTGAAGAAATTTAATAAAATTAATCCGAGATTGCTTTTTCCGGTGCTGGTTTTTGCTATATCCGGCTGCTCAAGCTATGGTGCAGCAAAGATTCAGTCAGTACCATCTGGCGCAGAAGTAATCAATCTTGAGGATGATTCGCTGCTGGGGAGAACTCCAGTTATAGTGCACTGGAAGAATGATCGTGAAGAATCCAAACTCATCACGGTGCGTTTTCAAAAAAGTGGCTATAGTGACAAGGTGACTGCTTTCTGGGTCAACATGCGTCATAGTTCTAAAGCAAATGCCGAGAATGAGCCGCAGACGGTGAATGTTGAGTTAAAAAAGAAATAGCAGGAGTACCTATTTAAGATGAAACCGTTTTTCATGCTATCTGCCATTTCTATGGTATTACTGTTGTCATCCTGCAGCAGTGCCCCAAAAACAGTACCACTCAAGGTCTATTCCGAACCATCGGGTGGTTATGTCGTCTATCGCGTTGATAGTAACTCTGATGTTGACGCTCCCTGGGTGTACCTGGGTACCACCCCGCTGGAATCTACATTGCAGATTGAAAAGGCGTTGGCAAAGAATGCCAGAAAGCTTAGTATTCGCGTTATGAAAGAGGGATATTTCGACATTAGCAAGGACTGGGAACCAGAAAAGGTGAAGTCAGAGATTAATGAACGGAAGATGCTTTTCTGGAATCCCAGCCTGGTAGAGCATAAAACAGAGTAAATTTCGCCATATTTTCATCAATTAAATGCCTGTGGATGTTGATAAATAGCGCTGGCATGAGTATGATGCCCTCCGTCTGATGCGGGGTGGAGCAGTCTGGCAGCTCGTCGGGCTCATAACCCGAAGGTCGTAGGTTCAAATCCTGCCCCCGCTACCAA
>JARFQE010000044.1 GCA_029287915.1 Arenicellales bacterium | reverse complement strand
GCAACGAAAATTAAAGCCCGTACAAAGGGCAATGCAACAGAAATCCTGGTGCTGGTTCAGCATCCAATGGAAACAGGTACACGTAAGGATAAGAAAACAAAGAAGGCTATCCCTGCACACTTTATCCAGACAATGAACTTTTCTGTCAATGGCAAAAGTGTCGCTGATGTGTCAATGGGAACGGGTGTATCCAAGAACCCACTGGTCGGAATACGCGTTAAAGGCGCAAAATCCGGCGATAAAATTAAAGTTTCTTGGAAAGACAACAAGGGAGAAACGGGCGGTGCCGATTCGGCCATAAAATAGCCGAATCGGTGATAAGATAACTAAGCGTTATCCATACGGATATGATCAGGTAGGTTAATTCCTACCTGATCATGACTACCAGGAGGAGTATAATGAGTAAAAAGCTTTTACTATTGCTTGCAGGTCTAGGGATTGCATTCGGTGCCCCGATGACTGCTTTAGCTACACCAGAAGATGACCTGAAAGAGTTTCAGAGCTACTTCAAAAAGAAGTTCCCAACTGTCCCGCTAGAAGCATACAATGATGGTGTAAATTCACTACCACAGTATGCTGACCGTGTTGGAAACTGGGAACTGATCATGGAATTTCCACCTTACGAGGAAGATATCGAAGCAGGTGAGGAACTCTGGAACACACCATTTAAAAACGGCAAAACCTATGCCAGCTGTTTCAAGAACGGCGGTAAAGGACTCGCTGTCGCCTATCCGTACTACGACAAGGAAAGCAAGAAGATGCGTACCATTGAAGGCGATATCAATCAATGTCGCGTAGACAATGGTGAAGAACCCATCAAGAATCTCAAGCACGGTGAAATGGCTCAACTGGTCATTGCCTTCAAACGCCTGTCACAGGGCATGCCTATGGCCGTAAAGCTTGACAGCCCGGAAGCCGTTGAGATGTATGAGAAAGGTAAACACTTTTACTGGGCACGTCGTGGTCAGCTGAACATGTCCTGTGCTACCTGTCATGTGCAGAATGCAGGCAACAAGATCCGTGGTGACGTTCTCAGCCCAGCACTTGGACACGGCACTGGCTTCCCGGTCTACCGTACCAAGTGGTCACTTGCAGGCAAACCTCTCGGCACCATACACCGCCGTTATGGTGGCTGTAACAAGCAGGTTCGTGCAAAACCACTGAAGCCTCAGAGTGACTCATATGTAGCCCTTGAACTATACCAGGCATATATGAACACTGGTGTTCCAATCAAGGCACCAAGTCAACGTCAGTAATTATTGACACTGATTGATTTGAAAGCCCGGCTATGCCGGGCTTTTTTATTACTTTTTATTTATGTACGTTTTTGCGCGATGTGTGTCTTATGCTTTGTAGCTATGAAGGACCTGCATATAGTTACATCTTTCAAAGGCAGTCGGGTCCACCGAGTGAACCTTACTGGCACTGCCCTTTAATTGTGAAACAGAGTCATATTCATTCTGTTCCATCCAGGCTTTCATCTGTGTGAGGATAATAGCAAGATGATCTGGTCCATTTTTTAGCAGGGCACTGCAAAGGTGCGTCACATCTGCTCCCGACAACAGCATTCTAATCACATCCTTCGCAGAGTGAATTCCCCCGGTTGCAGCGAGAGAAAGCTCAACCTGCCCATATAATATTCCAATCCACCGCATTGCCAGCAGGCTTTCCTGTGAAGTGGAAAGGTGCAACTCTGGAATAACCTCCAGCGTCTCAAGACTTATACCGGGCTGGTAAAAGCGGTTAAATAATGAAACTCCATTAACCCCATGATGTTGCAGATCGCGAATAGTATTTGCTACAGAGCTGAAAAATGGTGACAACTTCATCACCAATGGAATACTGATGTGCTTACGCATTTCTATCAATAAATCCAGGTATAACTGCTCAACCTCTGTGCCTGATTGTTCGATATCAGCAGCAATGTAATAAACATTCAATTCCAGTGCATCAGCCCCTGCCTGCTCAATCTCCAGTGCATGATCAATCCAGCCTCCAGTAGTTACACCATTGAGACTGGCAATAATCGGAATATCCAGAGATTGCTTCAATGAAAAAATCTGTGCAAGATACTCATCGGTTTTTGTCTGGTATCCTTCAGAAACAGGCAAATATCCATCAGCTTCGCTATGCCCTATGTCCTGCGAAAACATAAAATCTTCCATCAGGCTGTCTTCTTCCCTGACTTCTTCTTCAAACAGGGAATACATTACCAGCGCAGATGCGCCCGCATCCTCCAGTTTTTTTGAAGTATCCAGATTACGCGATAATGGAGAGGCAGATGGCACCAGTGGATTTGCCAGTTTCAAACCAAGATATTCTGTTGTTAGATCCATATCACTTTTCCTCCGTGCTTACTGGAACCTCATCTCCATTATCGAAAGAAATTTCCGATAACTTCTTATAATGCCTATAACGATCATGCGCTTCTTTTTCAGCCTGACTGAATAACTCTCTGGAGGTCTCAGGATGACTGCGCTGAAGCATGCTGAAGCGCATCTCAGTTCGCGCAAAATCTACGTATGGAATTGATGGTTCAGCCGAATCCAGCTGTAATGGATTTTTACCCTGCTCAGTACGGCGTGGATCATATCTAAACAGATTCCAGTGACCACTATCAAGAGCGAGCTGCTGTTGTCTTAAATTGAATGACAGATCTACACCATGTGCAATGCATGGACTGTAAGCAATGATCAGCGAAGGCCCCGCATAGGATTCTGCCTCCATAAATGCTTTCAGGGTCTGCATATCTTTTGCGCCAAAAGCAACATGTGCAACATAGACATTTTCATAAGCCATAGCAATCATTGGCAGGTCTTTTTTCTTAATAGACTTGCCACTAGCCGCAAATTTGGCGACAGCACCTTTCGGTGTTGCCTTGGACATCTGACCACCAGTGTTTGAATAGACCTCGGTATCAAGAACCAGTATGTTGACATCACGACCAGATGCCAGCACATGATCGAGACCACCAAAACCGATATCATAGGCCCAGCCATCACCTCCTACTATCCATACACTCTTTTTGACCAGATAATCTGCCACATCTTCAAGTGCCCTGGCTTCCGGTGTTGGCAGCGATTGCAGTTGCTGTGTCAATTGTTCAACCCGCCTGCGTTGTTCATAGATGGTAGCCTCATCACTCTGGTCGGCCTGTTTTAGCTCTTCGACCAGTTGCTGATCGAGCTTGTCGCTCAAGGTTTCAACCAGATGCCTGGCATATTCATATCGTGAATTTATCGCCAGTCGAAAACCCAGACCAAATTCCGCAGTATCTTCAAACAGAGAGTTGGACCATGCAGGACCCCTGCCATCGGTATTCTTTGACCATGGAGTGGTTGGTAGATTGCCGCCATAGATAGACGAACAGCCGGTTGCATTGGCAACCACCATACGATCACCAAAAAGTTGAGTTGCCAACTTTAGATAGGGCGTTTCCCCGCACCCCACACAGGCCCCGGAGAATTCAAATAAAGGCTGACCCAGCATCGCACCTTTCATTGTTTTCCAGCGAATATCAGTACGATCATATTCAGGCAGGGAAAGAAAATAGTCCCAGTTTTCACGCTCCTGTTCTCTCAGCGGAGCCTGCTTCCTCATATTAAGCGCCTTGTGACTGGAACGACTCTTGTCTCTTACAGGACAAATTTCGACACACAAGCCGCAACCGGTACAATCCTCTGGAGCCACCTGGTAACTGATATGCATGTCTTCAGAAAATTCCCTGCCCTTGACCTTGACATGTTTGAAGGAAGACGGAGCATCTACCAGAACATCCTTATGGACTACCTTACTTCTAATGGCGGCATGGGGACATACAAATGGGCATTTTCCACAATGAATACAAAGTTCCTCGTCCCAGACAGGAATCTCTGGAGCAATATTTCGTTTTTCCCAGCTGGCAGTGCCCGTTGGCCATGTGCCATCACTCGGCAGCAGACTAACAGGCAGCGAATCCCCCTTCCCTGCAATCAGTCTGGCGGTGACATCCCTCACAAACGAAGGTGCATCGTCAGGAATCAGCTGTGGCCTTTCAGTTTCTCCTGTCACCTGTCCCGGCACCTGGATTTCAGCCATAGAAGCAAGCGAATTATCGATGGCCCGGTTATTCATCTCGACAATACGCCTGCCTTTACGTCCATAAGTCTTTTTCACTGCCAGTTTGATCTTCTCGATCGCTTCATCAGGTGGTAAAATGCCGGACACCGCAAAAAAACAGGTCTGCATGATGGTATTAATTCTTCTGCCCATACCACTATCTTTAGCGACCTTATAGGCATCTATCGCATAAAACCTAATGTGCCCATCGATCATCTGTTTTTGCATACTGCGAGGAAGCGAATCCCATATCTCATCTTTTGCTTTAGTGGTGTTGAGAAGAAACACTGCGCCGGGTGCCGCCAGCTCAAGCATATCGTAACGCTCCAGAAATACATCCTGATGACAGGCCACAAACTGTGCCTGCCCCGCTCCAATCAAATAGCTGGAACGAATCCTGTCCGGACCAAACCGTAAATGTGAAACAGTGACTGCACCGGCCTTTTTGGAGTCATAAACAAAATAAGCCTGACCCTGTAAATCAGTTTCCTGTCCAATGATTTTAATTGTATTCTTGTTTGCACTGACTGTACCGTCACTTCCCAGTCCATAAAAAACACACTGCGTGGTCTTTTTAACTGCACTTGTCTCAAATGAATCGTCCCATGGCAGATGGCTATCACTGACATCATCAATGATACCTATTGTAAAAGGTGATTTGGGTGAGTCACTTTTTAGTTCATCAAAAACTGCCCTGATCATTCCAGGGTTGAATTCTTTTGATGACAGGCCATAGCGCCCGCCTGCCACTTTCGGTAAATGCTCAAACCGCGATTCACCATTGATGATCGACTCTGCCAGGGCCGTCATCACATCTTTGTATAACGGTTCCCCATCCGCACCGGGTTCCTTGGTACGATCCATTACCGCGATGGCCCGGCAACTATCGGGGATTGCTGATAATAATAGTTTTGCTGAAAATGGCCGAAACAAGCGTAACTTGATGGCACCTACCTTCTCACCCATTTCTATAAGGGTCTCAACAGTCTCATCTACAGCCTCAGCCCCTGAACCCATTAGAATAATTACTCGCTCTGCATCATCGGCGCCTACATAATCATACAGACGATATTGCCTGCCAGTCAGTTCGGCAAACTGGTCCATGACCTGCTGCACTATTTCCGGCATTGCCTGATAATAGGGATTTACACTTTCACGTGCCTGGAAATACACGTCCGGGTTTTGTGATGTACCACGTATCACGGGTTTATCTGGTGTCAATGCACGCCTTCTGAATCGATTTACATCTTCTTCGTCTATCATTGCACGGATGATTTCATCATCTATATCAATGATTCGTGACATTTCATGTGAAGTGCGGAATCCATCAAAAAAATGGACAATCGGTAACTGCCCCTTCAATGTTGCTGCCTGTGATATCAGAGCCAGATCCATAGCTTCCTGTACCGAACCTGAGGCAATCATGGCAAAGCCTGTTTGCCTGACGGCCATTACATCTGAATGATCACCAAAAATCGACAATGCCTGAGCGGCAATAGATCGTGCTGCAACATGAATCACTGCCGGTGACAGTTCACCAGCGATCTTATACATATTCGGAATCATCAGCAGAAGCCCCTGCGATGACGTGAACGTAGTCGTCAGGGCACCCCCCTGCAAAGCACCATGCACAGCCCCTGCTGCGCCACCCTCACTCTGCATCTCAATCACCTGGGGAATATTTCCCCACAGATTTGTTTTACCTGCTGATGACCAGTCATCAGATAATTCCCCCATAGGTGATGATGGAGTGATGGGATAGATGGCAATGACTTCATTGGTCTTATGTGCAATTCTGGCAACCGCTTCATTACCATCAATAATAAGTGCATTTTCCCCACTCATCGATGCCTCCATCTAAATTGTTTGTAGTTTCCGGCTCTATATTAACGCATGGTTTTCAATAAAAACTTTGCGATTGATCAGATTTTGTAAAAAAAATGCCTTTCCCAGCCTGAAAATTATATTATTTTCGTGATTTCGCTTTACCTGTACAGATCTATAAAATAAAAGGCAGTTATTAAAGATAAATATTTATTCTGTGAAATTTATTTACCTGTCAAACGATACAATCATCTCTAGCCAGAGGCACTCTGTAGCAAATGAATTTCCCTGACAGCTGGGCAGATTATTTAAAGGACTCCTCCTTACAGCCGTGGCTAAATGAACAATTATCACTTGTCGATCAGAAATTATCTTCGCACGGTGATTACCAACGCTGGCATCAGACACTTGAACAGCTCTCACAGTTTCATACTGATCAGATTGATCTAACTCTGCCAATGATTCAAATAGGAAATGAAAAGAGCTATGACAAAGAGCAAAGAAATGAATTAAAACAGCTTTTACTTAACCTTCACCCATGGCGCAAAGGTCCGTTCAATGTGTTTGGCATTAAGATTGATAGTGAATGGCGATCTGACATCAAGTGGCAAAGACTAAGCAACAGCATCTCTGCTCTGGATGGCAGGCGTGTGCTGGATATCGGCTGCGGAAATGGCTACTACATGCTTCGCATGCTCGGTGCCGGTGCCGCATGGGTGCTGGGTATCGATCCAACAATCTTGTTCAACATTCAGTTTAAAGCTTTAGCTCAATTCATCACTGATGACATCAGTGCAAATATTCTTCCTGTCGGCATAGAACAGCTGCCTGATAAACTTAATTTCTTTGATACCTTATTTTCGATGGGTGTCCTTTACCACCGACGCTCAGCGCTTGATCACCTTTTGAAGGCCCATTCCCTGCTGAGGCCGGGAGGTGAGCTGGTTCTCGAAACTCTGATAATCGACAGCAGTGCACAGGACGTGCTTGTACCCAGGGCACGTTATGCAAAAATGCGAAACATCTGGTTCATTCCCTCGATAACAGTATTGACTGGCTGGTTAGCACGCTGTGGATTCAACAGAATCGAAGTCGTCGATATCACGCAGACCGGGGTCGACGAACAGCGCAGCACACCGTGGATGCGCTTTGAATCACTCGCAGACTTCCTCGACCCGCATGATCCATCAAAAACCATTGAAGGTTACCCCGCCCCGGTTCGTGCAATGGTCGTTGCCCGGCGTCCATCCTGACATTCTGACAACAACAGCTGCAGACCAGAAAAATACCTGACAAAAATAGTTTGTTATTTTAGTTTTGTTGTTGTATAAATTATTTATGGGTAAGGTTTCAATCTGTTTATGAGTAAACTGCCCGACCAGGATATACGACATCAGAGGAGTTAAGCAATGCAACAGACAACATTAGAAACAGAACGAAATACAATGCCCAGGGATTTCGAGAACTGGAGCCGGGACAAGGCCAT
Organism: Arenicellales bacterium; assembly: GCA_029287915.1. Lineage (GTDB taxonomy): Bacteria > Pseudomonadota > Gammaproteobacteria > BMS3Bbin11 > BMS3Bbin11 > BMS3Bbin11. Next base: position 3,516 of record JARFQE010000044.1, on the reverse strand, counting down.
TGAACTGGCTCAGCAAGAGGGAGTTGATCTGACCGACGCACACTGGGAAATTCTACTTTTTTTACGTGATCACTGCCGAGCCAATGGCCCTAGCTGCAGCGCACGGCTCGTACTAAGAGCCATGTCCAACCATGTCAAGAAGCGCGGTGGTAAAAAATACCTGTATTCACTGTTTCCGCATGGGCCGGTCGTGCAGGCATGTAGGATCGCCGGTATTCCGCTGCCGCCTTACGCGCTTGACCTGTCGTTTGGCAGCGTGCACTGAGCATTAAGATCTAGCTTGATATGGAAAGAGCTTCCCTGCCGCTGAATTAAACACCACCAACTGCGAATCAGGTCAGGAAATATACCTGACCTGTATTAGCAGATTCGCTATTATCTTGTCTGTCATCCTGCTGACAGCAGTTAACTGTTGATGCCCTCCCACCTCTATTTGCTATTCATCCCCATATCTTCTGCTGCCCGGAAGACGGGTAATTATCTCGAGGTTTTATATATATCGGTATTTTTGTAGCATAATGCTGTAGAAACCTGTATTAATATGAAGGTAAATGAGGCTTTCGTTTTTAATAACATTAAGCAAAAATACCTGGAAATAAGCATCACAAAAGCATGTTACGCAAAATACTTATAGCCAACCGTGGCGAAATAGCCGTTCGCATCATTCGTGCCTGTACCGAAATGGGCATTCGCTCTGTTGCGATATATTCCGATGCCGACCGCTGCTCTCTGCATGTCAAGAAAGCCGATGAAGCCTACAGCCTCGGTGCCGATCCCCTTGCCGGTTACCTGAATGTCCATCGAATAGTGAATCTCGCTGTCGCTACTGGCTGTGACGCGATACACCCCGGCTACGGCTTTCTGTCGGAAAACCCTGAACTTGCAGAAGCATGCATGCGTCGTGGCATCAAGTTTATCGGTCCAACCGCAGAAGTCATTCAGCGAATGGGCGACAAAACTGCTGCGCGTGAGGCAATGAGGGCCGCTGGACTACCAGTAACCCCGGGATCAGAAGGCAACCTGGAAAACCTGGAACAGGGAATCGAACTGGCCGAACAGCTTGGATACCCGGTCATGCTGAAGGCTACATCAGGTGGTGGTGGTCGCGGCATCAGGCGCTGTGACAATACCGAGGATCTGAAAAAAAACTATCAACGCGTTATCTCGGAAGCCACAAAGGCCTTCGGACGTGCCGATGTTTTTATCGAAAAATGCATCGTAAATCCGAAACATATCGAGGTTCAGATTCTCGCAGATGAACATGGTAATGCCATTCATCTATATGAACGCGACTGTTCGATCCAGCGCCGTAACCAGAAACTGATTGAAATTGCCCCGTCGCCGCAACTCGACGAGGCGCAACGCCAGTATATCGGCGGCCTGTCAGTCATCGCTGCGAAGGCGGTCAACTATACCAACGCTGGTACTGTCGAGTTTTTACTCGATGATGACGGCCGTTTCTACTTCATGGAAATGAATACCAGGGTCCAGGTCGAGCATACGATCAGTGAGGCCATTACCGGCGTCGATATCGTCGAGGAACAGATTCGCGTTGCAGCTGGTCTGCCACTGCGTTACAAACAGGATTACATTAAACGCCGCGGTTATGCGATACAGTTTCGTATCAATGCGGAAGACCCTAAGAACAATTTTCTTCCCAGCTTCGGACGCATTTCCCGCTATTATGCGCCTGGCGGGCCGGGCGTTCGCACGGACTCCGCCATCTATACCGGTTATGTGGTCCCCCCACACTACGACTCCATGCTGGCAAAAGTTATTGTCTGGGCATTAACCTGGGAGGATGTCGTAACCAGGGGTGAGCGCACGCTCAAGGACATGGGACTGTATGGTATACGCACCACAATCCCTTATTACCTGGAAATACTGAAGCACCCTGTTTTTCGCAGTGGGGAGTTTAATACCGGTTTTGTCGAAGAGAACCCGGGGCTGGTCGATTATTCCACCAAACGACGCCCTGAACATCTTGCTGCAGCCCTGGCTGTCGCCATGGCTGCACATGCAGGCCTGTAAAGAGGATATTGTTAATGGCTAAAGTTCAAATAACTGACGTTATCCTGCGTGACGCACACCAGTCACTGATTGCAACACGCATGCGTACAGAGGATATGCTGCCGATCTGCCCAAAACTGGATGCTATTGGTTTCTGGTCACTGGAATGCTGGGGCGGGGCAACCTTTGATGCCTGCCTGCGCTTTCTCAAAGAAGATCCGTGGGAACGGCTACGCAAACTGCGTGAAGCCTTGCCCAACACTCGTCTACAGATGCTGTTGCGCGGACAAAACCTGCTGGGATACCGACATTACTCTGATGATGTAGTGCGTGCATTTATTAAAAAGACGGTAGAAAACGGTATAGACGTGATCCGTATCTTCGATGCACTGAATGACATGCGCAACCTGATAACAGCGACTGAAGCAACCATCGAGGCTGGTGCCCATGCTCAGGGAACCATCTGCTATACAACCAGCGCGGTCCACAGTGTCGATGGTTTCGTGCAGATGGGTCGTGAGCTGGCAAGCATGGGCTGCCATTCCATCGCTATCAAGGATATGGCCGGTCTGCTAACACCATTTGCCACGGCCGAACTGGTCAAGGCCCTCAAGGATGCCATCGAACTTCCATTGCATCTTCATTCTCACAGCACAGCCGGCCTGGCCGATATGTGCCACCTGAAAGCAATTGAGAACGGCTGTGAAAATGTCAATACGGCGATTTCCTCTTTTGCCGGCGGAACCTCCCATCCGCCGACTGAAAGCATCATTGCCGCACTGAGAGGCACTGAATATGACACTGGGCTAGACCTCGAGGCTGTGCAGGAAGTCGGCATGTACTTTTATGAGGTAAGGAAGAAATATCACCAGTTCGAGAGCGCCTACACAGGCGTCGATACCCGCGTTCAGGTCAACCAGGTGCCAGGCGGAATGATCTCAAACCTGGCCAACCAGCTGCGCGAACAAAACGCACTCGATCGCATGAACAAGGTGCTGCTCGAGATCCCCACGGTGCGCAAAGACCTGGGTTTCCCTCCGCTAGTGACACCGACATCACAGATTGTCGGCACCCAGGCAGTACTCAATGTATTGACCGAAAAACGCTATCAGACTATCACCAATGAAGTAAAACTCTATCTTCAGGGTGGCTACGGCAAAGCACCGGGGACCGTTAATCCTACCCTGCAGCAGGAAGCCATTGGCAAGGAGGAAATGATCGAATGTCGTCCTGCTGACCTGCTGAAGCCTGAGTTAGATGAATTGCGCAACGAAGCAAGCAAGCTCGCCAGCAGTGACGAAGATGTGCTGACCTATGCCATGTTTCCCGAAATCGGCAGGCAATTCCTGGAGCATCGTGCTGATGGCACCCTGGTACCGGAGCCGCTTGAACCCCCTGAAGCAATCAATGAAAGCGGACAGGCCGCACCAACAGAATTCAATGTCTCATATCACGGTGAGTCATACCATATCAAGGTGACAGGTGCCGGCCACAAGGGCCAGGCGG
>JARFQE010000130.1 GCA_029287915.1 Arenicellales bacterium | reverse complement strand
CCGGTAATCTGAGCGCGGACGATAAGCCATGGGGTAGTGCAAGAGTTATTGATACCGAGTACAAACCACAGAAAGTTGTCTATGATGTCGCTGTTGACAGCGTAAAGAAGCTGACCAGCGTACTGGACAGAGCCAGTTACCTGAGCAAAATAACCGGTGCCGATCCGTTCGATTCATCAATCGTGCTGGTGCTGCATGGCAATGAGATAAACTTTTTTGCGATCAAAAACTATCAAAAACACAAAGCACTTATGCAGCGTGCACAGAGTCTGGTCCAAGGGGAGGTACTGAAAATCAGGATGTGCCGTATAGCTGCCCAGGGACATGGCTACGAAGCAGAAGACATCCAGGGCTTCGTTGAAATGATACCTATGGGTGACGCTGAAATCATCCGGCTACAAAATGAGGAAAACCATGCCTATATGCGATAGTCTCAGTTAATAAGCACGCGAGCAAGAAAAAAGCCCGGATCTGGTGCTGGTTTATATACAATGCCACTCTATCCATTTAATAAATTGTATGATGAAATATTCGATTCATTCACGTGGATGACAAACGCATGCGAAATAATTTTTATTGGCTTGCTGGGATCGCTTTTCTTGCCTGTAGTTTATTTTTGACAGCATGCAATGAGGCCACGGAAAAACCGGTAAAAAAGAACAGGCCCATCCACCTGGTAGAAACCACCCAGATCGTGCAGGAAAGCGTTGGCCTGACCCAGATAAGAACTGGCACCCTGACACCTAGTCGTGAGGTAAAGATCTACAACCAGGAAGAAGGCGCTATTACCGAGATGCCGTTCTACGAAGGTGACCGGGTTAAGAAAAATGATGTCATCGTGCGCCTCGACGATAATATACTGCGTGCGAACCTGGCACGTGCACAGGCCACCCATCGTAAAGCCAAACTGGACCTGCAGCGCATTCGTGATCTGTATAAGAAAAAACTGAGTTCCGATGAGGCACTTAACCGCAGCGAAACTGAACTGGCCATTGCCTCTGCCGAAGTCGATATGTTGACGACCCGCCTTGGCTACACCATCATCCGCTCCCCCATCAATGGCATCGTCAGCCAGCGTTTGAGTGAACCCGGCAACATTGCCGAGCGTTACACTCACCTGTTAACCATCTCAGATCACTCAACGTTGATCACTGAGGTCAATGTCTCCGAACTGATGGTCACGCATCTAAAGATCGATGACAATGTCACGGTCACGATTGATGCCCTCGGCAACGAGGTCTTCAATGGCCGTATCAGCCGTATTCATCCAAACCTGGACCCGTTGACCCGTCGCGGTACCGTTGAAATTACACTGACCCCGGTACCTGACGGTGCATTACCGGGTCAGTTATGTCGAGTCAAATTTCATACCCGTACCGCCAAACGCCTGATGATACCCTTCAGGGCACTGAGACGAGACGTCAGTGGTGAGTATGTTTACCTGCTTGACGGTGACAGGGTTAAACGCACCAGCGTTACCAGCGGCCTGCGCATCGGCGAGAAGATAGAAGTTCTGCAGGGACTTGAAGCTGGCCAGTCAATTGTTACCCGGGGATTTCTGGACCTGACCGACAACAAGCAGGTCAAGGACCTCTCATCAGCAGCCGGCAACGCGCCTGCAGCAGAAGGCAACAGCCAGCATGGCCGAGACTGATCCGTCCCGCTTCGGTTTCAAAAAAATGGTAGCACGTAGCGGTGGACTTGCTGCCTGGTCAATTAGACACCCGATTGGTGTCAGCATGATTGCCATGGCCGTCATTGTGCTGGGTGGATTTGCCCTCGGCAGACTGGCCATCGACTTGCACCCGCATATCATCTACCCGGAAATACGCGTACGCATTCTTGATCCAGGGGTGCCTGCAACAGTGATGGAGGATCGCGTCACCCGCCAGCTCGAGGAACAGCTGGCAATCACGGAAGACGCCATCTCCGTGCAATCAGATACTACTCTGGGCGCCACATCCGTTGATCTTTCGTTTGGTTATGGTAAGGACATTGATATCGCGTTGCGCGATGCCAGCACCCGCCTCGATCGGGCCAAGCGTTTCCTGCCTGACAGTATCAATCCGCCTGTAATCTGGAAGCGCGATCCATCTCAAATCCCGGTGCTGGAATTTGTTGTCAGTTCATCGATACGTGATGCAGTAGAACTGCGCACCTGGGTTGACGATGTGTTACGTAAATGGTTCATCAACCTGCCAGGCGTCGCGGCCGGCGAGGTCGGCGGTGGTGTGTTGCGCGAGATCCACATTCTGCCCGACCAGCGGCGACTGGCGGGAGTTGGACTTGATATGAACAGCCTCATCGACGCAGTTAAAAACGGCAACCGTGAGGACCCGGCGGGCCGCCTGCGCATGAGCGGACAGGAGGTCTCCGGGAAGATCAGCGGTCGCTTTAGCAGCCTTGAACAGCTGCGAAATTTACCGCTAAGCCTGTCGGATGGCGGTATTATCTACCTGCATGAAGTCGCTGCTGTTATCGATGCCAGTGAAGAGGAGCGCATCCGGGTGCGCGCCAATCTGGTACCGGGGGTCAAGCTTTCGATCCAGAAACAGCCGACGGCCAACACGATCAGTGTCGTTGATGCCGTGCAGCAGCGGCTGGCGCGGCTGCAGGCACAGAACCTGCTGCCTGATGATATCCAGCTGACCACGGTCTCCGATCAGTCTATCTATATTCGCCAGGCGATTAAAAACTCGGCGCTGGCTGCCATTAGCGGGGCCATCCTGGCCATGATCGTGGTCTATCTTTTTCTCGGCAATCTCAGGCGCACGCTGATCATTGGCAGCGCGATTCCGATAGCCATCATGGTAACGTTTATCTTTATGGGGTTCGGTGGACTGACTCTGAATATCATGACCCTGGGTGGTCTTGCCCTCGGCGTCGGGTTACTGGTTGACAACACCATCGTCATGCTGGAAAACATCTATCGCCATCAGAAAGAAGGAGAAGCACCTGAGCAGGCAGGCATCCATGCTGCCACCGAAGTTAACAGCGCCATAGTTGCGTCCACCAGCACCAACCTGTCGGCAGTACTGCCATTTATTTTCATAGGCGGCCTCACCGGATTACTATTCCGCGAACTGATTTTTACCATCTCTGCCGCGATCCTCGCATCGATGGTAATCGCCCTCACCCTGGTACCAGCCCTGGCAGCAAAAGTCCGCGTAACTAGATCATCAGGCATGCGTCGCTCGATGGATGCCGGTATGTTATGGCTGCAGGAAAAGTATGCAAGGCTGTTACAGCCATTACTTCATTACGGCTGGATTGTTGCACTAATGTTCATCGCCGGCCTGGTTTTTGCAGTTCCTACATTCCAGTCTGGAAAACAGATCTTTCTGCCAGAGATGGATGATGGCCGCATCACCATCCGACTGACTGCCGACCCCGGCATCAGCCTCGGCGTGATGGACGAAAGTACGCGCCAGATAGAAGAGCTGTTACTGGAGCAAGCCGAAGTCGAGTCGGTCTTTACCCTCGCCGGAGGTTTCATCTTTGGCCGTAGCGAACGGGAGATCCCAAACCGCAGCACCATTATTGCTCAGCTGGTCCCGCTTAGCCAGCGGGATGTCAGTAGTGAAGAATGGATGAGCAAGATGAAGAAACATGTTGCCAGCAAAAAAATTGCCGGCCTTAAAGTATATCTAATTCAGCGCGGTATTCGCGGCATTCGCACCAGCCAGGGAGACGACGATGTCAGCCTGCGCATCCAGGGGCCGTCACTGAATAAACTCGAGGAAATTGCAGACGAAATGGTCACCCAGCTGAATAGCGTCGCAGGCCTGAGTAACATCTCGCACTCTGCCGAAGATGACAACCTGGAACTGTCCATCCAGGTCGACCGCGAACGGGCCAAATCGCTTGGTCTCAATGTAAAAGATATCAGCCAGTCGATCCAGATAGCCCTCGAAGGACTGGTTATCAGCGATTATATCGAAGGCGATCGTGCATTTGATATCCGTGTGCAGCTGCCACGAAAAGATACGACAGACCTGCAGGAACTGGAATCAGTGCTGCTGTTTCCCGGTAACAGCCAGCGACAACCGGTTTACCTTGGCCATGTTGCGAAGGCTGAGCTGGTGCAGTCGCCGGCTACTATCATGCGCGATAACCAGATGCGTATCATTGAAGTCAGCGCCAGTATCGATGCCGATACAACCCTTGGTGAAGCGAAGAAAAATATCGACACAGCGCTGGCTAATATCAACCTGCCAAATGGCTATAACCTTTATGATGCAGGGATCAGCAAGACCCTGCAGGAAGGTAGAAGCACCACGATGTTATTGCTCGGACTGGCACTGTTCCTGGTGTTTGTCGTCATGGCAGTACAATATGAATCGTTACGCAACCCGATCGTTATCATACTCAGTGTGCCATTTGCAGCCATCGGCGTAGCCATCGGCATCAACAACGCTGAACTGGCACTTTCGGTCCCGGTATGGCTCGGCATGATCATGCTTGCAGGGATTGTCGTCAATAACGCGATTATTATGGTCGAGTATATCGAAATCCTGCGCAATCAGGGTATGGCCAAGATACCGGCGTTGATCGAAGCGGCAAAAACACGCTTGCGACCCATTCTGATGACCACATTGACAACTGTCGTGGGCATGCTGCCACTGGCCCTGGGGCTGGGTGAAGGGGCGGAGATGCTGCAGCCACTCGCCATCAGCATTGTATCGGGACTGATCTTTTCGATGTTCGTTACCCTGTTGCTGGTACCGATCATTTATAACCTGGCACATACTGGCGATTGATCCTGGCGCACTATTGATTCACAATGAATATTTCCAATCAATGATAACAACCATGAGAGATAAAACATGAGCATACTCGACTTCGCGAAAGATATTGGCAGCAGCATCTTTGAAACAGATAGCGCAGCTGCCGGCAAAATCAATGAAATGCTATCGTTGAAATTAACACCGATAAAAAACTTATCGGTTGACTATGATGATGGTACCGTCACACTCTGTGGTGAGTGCATGGACCAGCAGCATCGTGAACAGGCGATTCTGCTTGCCGGTAATGTAAAAGGGGTAGATAAAGTCGTTTCCGACGAGCTGACTTATCCAAAACCAGCAACTGAGAACCCGGCAACTGATGAAGCGGCAGCTGATCAACCCGCCGAAGAGAAAATTGAGTTTTATGAGATCAAGAGTGGCGACACACTGTCGGGAATAGCGAAAGAGTTTTATGGTGACTTCGGCATGTACACAAAAATTTTCGAGGCGAACCGGGAGGTGATTGAAGATCCGGACAAGATATACCCGGGACAAAAAATACGCATACCGCTTGCTTAGTGAATATGCTCATTGAATATGAAATGAGCTCCAGGAATTCCTGCATTTCTGGCTAATCGGCAGCAGATATATACAACATTCAGGGCCTAGCAGATCATCTGCTAGGCCCTGAATGTAGAGGCTCCAAGTGATTTCTCCGGTCTCGAATCACTCGTCTAATCAGCAGTAACAAGCAATGATTACTCTGTCGTTAGCGTTCCCATCATGTACTTCAGACGTGTGGGACCATTGCGCTCGTCACGTTCTATCCAGATTATATGCAGCTGCCCCTGATCATCGAAAATGATACTCGGGTGTGCCTGCTCCCCTGCTCCCGATGCACCGGGCACGGGTATGTCTTCACCCCATTCGCCATCAGCAAATACTGATATCATGATATCTGAGTTGCCTTCACGTTCGTCAGTCCAGGCAACCAGCAGGCTACCGTCTGGGTGACCAGCCGCTGTTGGGTGCCACTGCCGGGCGACACCGCCGAAGTCATCCTGTACGCGCATATTAGGACCAAAACCATTGCCAAGACGAAAGACTGCCGCATAGATATCATAGCCTTCGCGGAAATCACGTTTGTCCGCCCATGTTGCCAGCACCCGATCAGCACCGAATGTTGCCAATGCAACGCGAGATACCCCATGACCTTTGCCATAGGTCGCACTGCGCTGTTCTATTGTGGCGCTAATTCGTCGCGGAGGTGTCAGATCACATGGCTTGCCCTGCGCTGCCATGATGATGGTATGTCCCAGTCGCCGATCTTCCCAGCTGACGAGCAGTCGTTCGCCAATGGCAGTGACTGCGGGGTATAACTGTTCGTCCTGCGCCGCTGCAATATCTGCCGTACAGCTTTGCTTAATTGTCAACGTGTCGGCATCCGCGAAGGCAATCTGTGCCAGCTGGATCTGTCCATATCGCCCGGCCCGCTCGGACCAGACGACAACAATATCAGTACCATAGCGAGATATGCTCGGCTGGCTGCCAGCGGCAGATAGTTTTACAGTGGGAGCTGAATCATTTTGACCGACCATTCGCAGCAAGACCTGCCCATCCTCTTCCCAGGCTAGCATGAATCTGGAATCTCCCAGGCCAACGATCACCGGATCAAAGGCTTCCCCGTTGCCACTGATTTTTATTTCAGCAGTAAAACCTGGATCAGATAGCTTTTTGCGGGCGAGATAAACACGAGGAGTGCCATCACGATCGTCTTCCCAGGTGACTGCGACAGTGTTTCCGGAATAAGCAATGCTGCGTCGTCCTGCAGATTCGAGGTGATGGAATATCCGTTGACCGACCGCTTTTGTTATCGGCGCAGGAGTAGAAAACTGCCAGTCAGCAGCGATTGACAGCAGCGGCCAGCAGAAAAGCATTAGCTGGAGCCAGCCTGATTTTTTCATGGCCTTTGCCATGACGGCTGTCATGATCCTTTGCCGCCAAGTTTATCCTGCACCTGTTTGTCGGCATCGAGAAAATCGACAACTCTTTGCACACCCACCAGGCGGGCCAGTACATCGCCATTGACGTTAATGAATGAAAAAACCGGGGTGACAAAGGCATCATAGCGTGTCCCAAGCTCACGCTCGGTTATACGTTCGCCTGTCGGCAGGCGCAACCGCCTGCCGCTTTCTGAATCGACATAGGCAAGAATATAGTGATCAATAAATCTTTGTTTGACCGTTGCGTCGCTAAAGGCCTCCGCATTCGTCTTGTCACAATAACCACAGCCGTATCGGCCAAAATAGACAAACAGGGGTTTGCCCTGCTGCTCAGCCTGCTGCATCGCTTCATCGAATGCCAGGAACGGGTAGCCGGCAGGCGGTTCTGCCGCGGCTGCCAGGCTGACAAAAATCAACAGCACGAATATCAACTGACGTTTTATCGCAAATCTCATAACAGTATGTTGCTCATAACAGTATATTAGTAATAGGCTAGCATATCAGAATCAGATGTCATTACCTCAGCAGATTTCGATAGCACGGGTGGTGAGTAAAAGCAGAAGAACACCTATATCATAGCAATGTCACAATCTGGAATCGTCATCTATACCTGTGTTAGTGTCAGCGGTAAATAATAAGGCTTAATCAATATGGAGAGCAATATGCCCAAACTCGAAATCAACAGCATCGATCGACAGCTGGACATGGAGCCCGACGCCCCTTTGCTGTATGCGATGCGTGATGGTCTGAAAATAACCGCAACCAGGCACTGTTGTTGCATTGGTGAATCTGCGTTGCCACAGCTTACACCTGCGCTTGTCGAACGAGGTTTTGCCCTCACCGGCAAATCGCTTCGCTCGCTAACTGTTCGGCTTTATAAGTGATGGATCGCAGTACTGATACCGAAGTCCTGCGCAGCGCCATCGAGTGGCTCGATGAGGGTAGCCCGGTTTACCTTGCCACGGTCGTCGGGACCTGGGGTTCTGCGCCGCGCCGCCCTGGCTGCATGATGGTGATCCACCCCGATGGCCGTTTCAACGGTTCGGTGTCCGGCGGCTGTATCGAAGATGACCTGGCCCAGCAGGTCCTCAAGGGCGAACTTGAACACGAGCTGCCACGCCTCATCGAGTACGGTGTCACGCGCGAACGTATACTGCAGGTCGGACTGCCCTGCGGCGGGCGCCTGACGCTACTGCTGGAACGCGTTGATTCAGTAGCACCACTGCGTAACCTGCTGCAGGCGGTCGAACAGCGCAAGCTGGTCAGTCGGCATGTCTGCCTGAACACCGGTGAAGTCAGCCTGCAGCCCTCGCGTCATGACAGGGATTTTCACTTTGACGGTCAGAATATGCTCAAGATCTTTGGCCCACGCTGGCGCATGCTACTGATTGGTGCTGGCGAACTGTCACGCCGTGTCGCACAGCTGGCCATGACGCTTGATTATGCCGTCACCCTGTGCGATTCACGACCGGAATATGCAGATGGCTGGCAGATAGAGGGGGCAGCATTCGTCACGGCAAATACTGAACGGGCTATCATAGATCTGCAGCCAGACCCGCGCACAGTGGTGCTCGCACTGTCTCATACACCGGCACTGGATGATGCGGCACTGTACGTTGCGCTACAAAGCAATGCCTTCTACATAGGTGCTCTCGGGTCACTGAAAAACCAGCAGGCGCGCCTGAAACGCCTACAAAAAAGAGGCCTGACCAAGGAACAACTAGCACGCCTGCATGGTCCCGTTGGACTTGATATCGGCAGCCGCACGCCGGCAGAGATCGCGGTCGCGATCCTGGCCGCACTGATAGCGGAACGTAACCAGCTCGGGCAGCTAACCACAACTACACAATCCATCCATGCCTGAAATTACCGGTGTACTGCTTGCGGCCGGACAGAGTCATCGCTTCGGTAGCAACAAAATGCTGGCAGAGATCGATAAGCGGGCCATGATATTGCATGCGGCCGCCAGCCTGGCACCGTGTGATCGGCTGCTGGCTGTAGTACGCCATGATGACCTCCCTCTTCAACAGCTGCTGAATGATGCTTCAATAGAGTTCATTTGCAATAATGCTGCAGAACAGGGAATGGGTAGTTCAATTGCCTGCGGGATTGCTGCTAGTCGCTACTCTAAAGGGTGGTGTCTGCTGCCAGCGGACATGCCATTTGTGCGTCCATCAACAACGGGACAGGTTATAACAGCCCTGCATCAGGGGGCAGCTCTGTCGGCACCTTACTATCAGAACAGACGTGGCCATCCGGTTGGATTCAGTCAGGCCCTGGCAAACGACTTACTGGCACTTAACAATGCAAGCGGTGCACACGCTATCGTGGAACAAAACCAGCAGCAGCTTGCGGTGATTAATTGCACCGATCCTTACATACACATCGATATCGATACGCCGCATGACCTGCTGATAAAATAGCGCGGGGATCCGCCTGTGCAATTTGTATGAACATCCGAATTACAGCAAAAAAGACCTGACATGATTGTAACGAACCGGCCATATCTGCACTACCCTCCGCTCTTCAGCATTGAAGCTGTATCCGTTAGTTTTCGATGCATAAGCGTAGTACAACCGTAAAATCCTATTTCAACAATCACGAAATACATACTTACATTTACCTTCAGTAACAATTAGGATGATTTTATGATGTAGAACTTCAGTAACCAAAGTAATCTATCAGCGATATCTAGTACAATAGCGCTGTCAATGGGGACATACGGATTGATGAAAGATTTATAAATTTTTGCTATGAAAAATTATCTAGATCACCGAAAGTGAATAGACATTCATCTGCAATATCGTGCTTCGCTCTAGTTGTGACCAGTGTGCTATCCGGATGCGCCTACCACAAGACCACAACAATGATGCCGGCCCCGGTTATTTATCATAACTCTGCAATTGATCCCTTTGCACATCTTGCCAATGCGCAAAAAACGACAACAACAAAAGTCTTCTACGCGACAAACAGAACACCTGAATCAAATGGAATTGAACAACAGTATGGGAACTCGATAGATAGCGCAGTTCACCTCGGTGTGGCTACCGTTCAAATGGGTGACCACCGTACTGACTGGGCTGATTTATATCAATATTCTCTGGCAGAAAAACATGCGTCCAGCATGCCAATAAAGCTCGACAGGGTCACTGAATTGTCGGCAATGTCGACAATTTTCAGTGCCGGAGCAGATAACCTGTCACCTGAATTACAGCGTTTTCTTGATTCAATCAACAAAGAAATTGCATCCGCCGTTGACAAGGAAATAATGATTTATGTGCATGGGGCCAAGGTTGATTTCGCCAATTCTGCAATACTGACAGCTGAGGTCGACCATTTTGCTGGAAGGGATTTTGTCGGGCTGGCCTTTGCCTGGCCATCTCATCGGAACATTCTTGCCTACCTGACAGGTATAGATGTCAAGAACGCACTCGATTCCAGTCAAGCGTTACAAAGTTTACTGATTCTTCTTGCGGAGCACACGAATGCGGAACACATCAACATTCTTTCCTATAGTGCAGGAGGCAAGGTAAGCTCGAAAGCGCTTTTTGAGTTACGCCAGTCCTTTGCTGACCTCAGTGCAGCACAATTGAAAGAAAAATTCAGGATTGGTGCGGTTGTCCTTGCGGCTATCGATGTGGAGGTAGGTGCATTCCTCGACAGAGCACCTTCCATCAGTGATATTGCCAGCCAGGTTGTGGTCACTGTCAATGATAATGACCATGCGCTGAAGGCTGCCAGGCAGTTTATGGGCGGAGAGGTGCGCGCGGGCTCTGCTGAAGCCGAAGTTCTGGAAGAGGAATTTATCGTCGGCCAGCAATTAGCTAACGTTGAAATTATCGACGTATCTATCGGCCATAAAATAAGGGGTTTCGATATTGAAGGTCATCACTACTGGTATCGCCATCCGTGGATGAGCAGTGACATAGTTTTCTTGATGAGAACGGATCTTCCACCTGCATCCAGAGGATTGTCGCCAGCCGAAATGGAAGGTGTCTGGTACCTTTCACCAGACTATCCGGAAAAAATCAGAGACGCAGCAGCAGCTGAACTTAAGGGACAGTGGTGATCTAAAAGAAAGCCTTAGTTCGTCAGGTTAAATGAGTGGGATATGGCAACAGGGTTTGCACCACTGGCTATCATTTAGTGCATTGCAGTCTCAGAAAAAAATCCCACAGAGCTCTATGGAATTTTTATATGGATCTTTATAAAAGGGTAAATTTAATATTCAGTAACACTGCTTGCCGTTACTTTTATCCGGAACTATCAGTCAGTCCTGTTCTCTCGTGCCAGCTGGCTATTGATTCATCGGGATATCGATCAAAACATTTATCATGTCGGCCCAGCTGCAACGGCACCCAGTTAGCCTTGTACTCAAGCATCAGATGAGTCCGTTCAGGTGGTACCGGAAGTTCACTATCTATTGCGGATGCAAACGGGTGCACAAGTTCTGGCCATCTCGGATCCCATACCCAAAGCGCACTGCCGCACTCGGAACAGAAATGCCTCTTGCCCGGGCTTTGTTTACCCCTGCCACTTTCCGCATCAGCAATCCTTGCCTGGTAGACACTGACGTACTCATTTCCAGAGATATCAAGCGTTGCTGCTTCACCTTCGATATTGATGGCAAAGCCGCCTCCCCCGGCCGTCTTACGGCAGATCGAGCAGTAGCAGTAGTTGTAAGGATAGGGATGCGAAGAGCTGACTGTAAACTTAACGCTGCCGCAGTGGCATGAGCCTTTCAGTTTCATATTTCCGTTCTCTGAAAAAAAGACAAAGAATATTCATTCTGTAATTTGAAGCCACTCATACGCATCATCTTTCGAGCTAAATGCGCTGATTTTAAAACCTCTGTTTTCTGCTACCATTGTGCCAAAGGATGTCTCCTGATAATTGTCAGGATTCACGACAATGGCCACTGTTAGATGATGGGGGGCAATGGCCGCCAGTCGTGTTACCAGCTCATATTGACCAATTTTATCGAGTACGTCAGTCATCTGGCTTTCATCAACAAGAATTTTCTGGCAATTGTTTTCTATGCAGGCGTGAAGAATATCCTCGCCATATTTGACTGAATCATCAACATTTTCGTCGTAGCCGCTGGTGGTAACTATTAGCAGCTCGCCCTGTGATTCTATTTTGTAATCAAGCGCCATTTTACTTTTTCGAGAATATAAATTCTTTGAACAGTCCGTGTTTATTGGTCGCACCTGTGACTGTATTGCGATTTATGTACCCTAGCTCATTACCGACAGGTACACCACACGCAATTCGTGTCAGAATTCTGTGCCTGTCTGGTTAACAGGCCTGCAAGCTGTTGGCTGCAGTTTCTCCTTCGTCTTGTCATTCGTAGCCAGAAAGAAAAAGTCAGTGCGCCGGAGAAGGCAAATATGGATACCCAAAACCTGTGCCGCCATGGTCACCCGCATGCGGTAGAGGCAATAAAGCTTCGTCGTAATAACAGGAAAGTTCGGGTCAGTACACGGTTTTTTTTACCAAAATACTCAAACAACCAGGAAGGGCTTTCTCAAAAAGAAAAAAGCCGCATGCGGCGGAAACCGTTGCGGCTATTGGGTTTTTCTGGTGGGCCGTGAAGGATTCGAACCTTCGACCCGCTGATTAAGAGTCAGCTGCTCTGCCAACTGAGCTAACGGCCCGTGTTACTGTAAAAAAAGAAAAATGGGGTGAACGATGGGACTCGAACCCACGACGACCGGAATCACAATCCGGGGCTCTACCAACTGAGCTACGCTCACCATAAACTTTTCTGGTACCAAAAATGGTACGCCCGAGAGGACTCGAACCTCTAACCTACGGCTTAGCTTACCACTGCAGTTTTCACTGCTTGAAAGTCTGTCAGAGTCGTAACTCTTACCACAGTTTTCCAATTTGTGGTCTGGACTATATCTTCACCATCTCAGGTGGGACACGTATAGTCTCTACGGATCCCGGCGTTTCCCTTCCCTGCTCTACCAGTGCCATGGCACTCATTCGATCAGGTATGGTCTTGCGACCACCGGTTTCCTCGGTATTGCCGGCGTCAGTAAAAATGAACGCTACGGTTTCACCGATACAGTATCCTCCACTTCGCCCGTTGTGTTTCCGGACGAAGGCTCCTACGCAACGATCCTGACAATAAAGCCAGGCGTCAGCTGAAGGCCGTTGCTCTATCCGGTTGAGCTACGGGCGCCATGAACGCCAATTATAAGGACAGCCAGGTTTTCAGTCACCTGTAAACGCGGCTGTCCTGATAAAAAACTGGTCGGGGTAGAGAGATTCGAACTCCCGACATCCTGCTCCCAAAGCAGGCGCGCTACCAGACTGCGCTATACCCCGTTGCTACCCTGCCGGCTAGCCGGCAGGACGGACGCGAGACTATACTTTTTGTGCTGCCCGAGGTCAATGCGAAAAATCACCAGTACTACCCTTGAATTTGTATCTGCTGACTCTATATATCTCTTTATTTTGCTAATTTGTTGTCACTAGAGGAATTACACATGGCCAAGAAGAAAGCCAAGCCGGAAACCCATAGTTTTCAGACTGAGGTGCAGCAGCTTCTGCATCTGATGATCCACTCCCTGTATTCACATAAGGAGATATTCCTGCGCGAATTGATAGCGAACTCATCTGATGCCTGTGACAAACTGCGCTTCGCTTCTGTTCAGGATGCTGCACTGATGGAAGATGGTGAAGAACTCGCCATCACAATCGACGTTGATAAAGAGGCCAGAACTCTGACCATTACTGATAATGGTATTGGCATGAGCCACGATGAAGTGATCGAGAATCTGGGCACCATAGCCAGTTCAGGTACGAAGAAATTCGTTGAATCACTGAGCGGTGATGAAGCGAAAGATGCCAGCATGATCGGCCAGTTCGGTGTTGGTTTCTACTCCGTCTTCATGGTTGCTGATAATGTAACGGTTGAATCACGTCGAGCCGGTGAAGCGGCAGATGCTGCCATCATCTGGAGCTCGAACGGCGAAGGTGAATATCAGCTCGAAGCAACCAGCCGTGAGAAGCGCGGGACCAGCATCACACTACATTTACGAGAAGACGAAGACGAGTTTCTTGAAACCTTTCGACTGCGCAGCATAATCGAGAAATATTCCGACCACATAACCCTGCCCATTCGCATGAAAATGGATGAGGAAAAGGATGAGCTGGAACAGGTCAACAAGGGCGCTGCCCTTTGGGCGCGGGCCAAGAGCGATATTTCAGACGAGGAATACAACAACTTCTACACCACGCTTTCCTATGATCCGGAACCACCGATGTCAGTACTGCATAATCGTGTTGAAGGTAAACTGGAATATACTTCTCTATTGTACATCCCTTCGAAAGCCCCGTATGACATCTGGGACCGCGAACACCGTAAAGGCCTGAAACTGTATGTACGGCGCATCTTCATTATGGATGATGCTGAACACCTGATGCCGCCTTACCTGCGCTTTGTCAAAGGTCTGGTTGACTCAGCTGACCTGCCGCTTAATGTATCTCGTGAATTCCTGCAGAAAAACAGGGCCATTGATACCATACGTTCCGCTCTGGTCAAGAAGGTGTTGAGCTCGTTGAAAAAAACAGCCGATAAGGATGCTGAAAAATATGCCAACTTCTGGAAGCAATTCGGCAAGATTATCAAGGAAGGTATCGTTGATGACCACGAAAACAAAGAACAGGTTGCTGAGTTGCTGCGATTTGCCAGCACCCACAATGATGATGATAGTCAGAATATCTCGCTGGATGACTACATCTCACGGATGAAAGAAGAACAGAACGATATCTACTACGTCACCGCCGACACTTGGAAAGCAGCGGCTTCCTCTCCACATCTCGAAATCTTTCGCAAGAAGGGTATAGAGGTACTGCTGTTGAGCGACCCGATAGATGAATGGGTAGTCAATCACCTGATGGACTACAAGGAAAAGTCACTGAAGTCAGTTGCCAAAGGTGGTCTGCAACTGGATGAAAGCGACAGCAAAGAAGCTAAAAAGGAGAAGAAGGCCACTGAGAAGAAGCTCAAGGGCCTGGTAGATGGTATCACTGAAGCACTGGGCGAGCGCGTCAAGGAAGTCCGTATCAGTACCCGTCTAACAGATTCACCATCGTGCCTGGTTGCTGATGAAAACGACATTGGCGCAAATATGGAACGTCTGATGAAGTCCATGGGGCAGGATATCCCTGGCACCGCACCTATCATGGAAATTAACCCCGAACATGATCTAATTTGGTATATGGACGAGCACAAAGACGAGATAGAGGACTGGTCCCAGGTTCTATACGATCAGGCCCTGCTCAGTGAGGGCGGCAAACTGGAAGCCCCGGCAGATTACGTGCGACGGATCAACAAGCTGCTGACGAGCAAACTGGCGAGTTAAACATCGTTTTACGTTTTGCGTTTTATGCTTTATGCTTTTGCGTAAATCGTAATCCGTAGAACGTAATTCCTCGCACGCCTGGTCACACTATGCTTAAAAAATGCTGTGTTGTACTAATTGTCTGTTTGATTTCTTTCACCCAGGCAAGCTTTGCCAAACCAGGCAATCTTGCCGAGAAACAAATCCTGCGGCGCGGCAATGGCTCAGAAGTCCAGACTCTCGATCCGCACAAGGCGGAAGGTGTGCCGGCATCAAATATCCTGCGTGACCTCTATGAAGGACTGACAATAGAAAGCCCTGATGGCAAGGTCATCCCCGGTGCAGCAGAGTCCTGGGAGATCAGTGATGATGGCAAGATGTATACCTTTCATATACGTAAGAATGCCAGATGGTCGAATGGCGACCCGGTGACAGCAGAAGATTTTGTCTACGGCCTACGGCGTTCAGTGGACCCGGCGACAGGCTCACAGTATTCCCAGATACTTGCCCCGATTCTAAACGCTGAAGACATAATCAGCGGAAAAAAACCAGTAGCCAGTATGGGTGTAGAAGCGGTCGATGATCATACACTGAAAATCACCCTGAAGGCGGCCACACCCTATCTGCTGGGTCTGCTCAATCATTCAACCACCTACCCTGTCCATAGAGGCAGTGTGGAACAGCATGGCGAACAGTTCTCCCGCCCCGGCAAACTGGTCAGTAACGGTGCTTACAAGCTGAAAGAATGGAAGGTGCAATCGCAAATTGTCGTGCAACGAAACCCCATGTACTGGGATAACGACAATACTATCATAGAGCAAGTCATTTACCTGCCTATCGAAGAATCCTCTGCCGAACTTAAGCGCTACCGTGCCGGGGAGCTGGATATCACCGGTGGGATACCTACTAACCAGTACAGCTGGATCATGAAGAACCTGCCGGGTGAACTTCATGTCACGCCAACGCTTGGCACCTATTATTATGGATTTAACCTGACCCGGCCACCGTTCAAAGATAATCTGAAGCTTCGTCAGGCCCTGTCGATGGCTGTCGACCGAGAGATCCTGACTGAAAAGATTACAAAAGCCGGTGAGATTCCAGCTTATGGCTGGGTACCTCCAGGCGTCAATAATTACTCCAGTCAGAGTCTTGACTATGCAAAAATGCCGAAGGCCGAGCGAATAAAAAAAGCGCAGCAGTTATATCAGCAGGCGGGCTACAGCCGTGGCAACCCACTAACGGTGGAAATTCGTTACAACACCAGCGAAAACCATAAAAAAATAGCCGTCGGCATCTCCGCAATGTGGAAAAAGAACCTGGGTATTAGAACCAAACTGATCAACGAGGAATGGAAAGTCTTCCTCGAAAACCGCAAGCAGAAAAAACTGACAGAGGCCTTTCGTGGTGGCTGGATCGGCGATTACAACGATGCCTTCACATTCTCTGAACTGATGCAGAGCGATCACGGCATCAATGATTCTGGATATAACAGTCCGGAATATGACAAACTGCTGGAACAGGCAGCAACGGAAAGTGATCTGGATAAACGCCGCAGTATACTGGAAAGTGCTGAACGCCTGCTGTTAAAAGATCATGCAATCATGCCTTTATATTTTTATGTCACCAAGCATTTGATCAAGCCTTATGTAAAAGGATACCAGCCGAATATTCTTGATCATACCTATAGCAAGAATCTCTGGATCAGCAAGCACTAATATTTTGCTTAGCTTTTAGCACTTTTTCGAAAAACTCAGATCGATTCCAGAAAACGAAAAAAAGAACGAACTATCCAGACTGATTAGACAGTTTTATTGATATACTGCGACGCTCGCAGAATAAAAAGAGGCTATTCATTGCTACGTTTTACCCTGAGACGTTTCCTCGGCGCCTGGCCCACGTTACTGATTTTAATGACACTGGCCTTCTTCATGATGCGTGCCGCACCCGGTGGGCCATTCGATACAGAAAAGACACTGCCACCGGAAATTCAGGCCAATCTGGACAAGAAATACCATCTTGATGAGCCACTGCTGAAGCAGTATGGCCGCTATCTGCTGGATCTGGCGCAGGGTGATTTCGGGCCCTCATTTCAGTACAAGGATTATTCTGTCAACGAGCTCATTGCGCAGGGTTTTCCGGTGTCATTAAGGCTTGGTGGCACCGCTATCTTACTGGCATTTTTTATTGGCTGTTTGCTTGGTACCATCGCCGCAATAAGGCAAAATACAGCGACCGATTATACAGTCATGGCGGCCGCAATGACCGGTATATCGATACCAAACTTTGTTCTCGCACCACTGCTGATACTGTTATTTGCCGTTCATCTTGGATGGCTGCCTGCAGGAGGCTGGAATGATGGTGCATTGCTGAACACCATCCTGCCTATCACTGCCCTCACCTTGCCGTATGTGGCCTATATCTCACGCTTGATGCGCAGCAGCATGATCGAAGTCCTGCGCAGCAACCCGATACGAACCGCCCGTGCAAAGGGTTTACCGGAGCACACCGTGATACTTCGCCATGCCATGAAGCCTGCACTGCTGCCGGTGATCTCATTTCTTGGCCCGGCGACTGCCGGCATCATCACCGGCTCTGTCGTCATCGAACAGATTTTCGGCATACCCGGTATCGGTCGCTTCTTTGTACAGGGGGCACTAAACCGCGACTATACACTGGTGATGGGCGTAGTGGTGTTCTACGGAATTTTAATTATTGCCTTCAACTTTATCGTCGATGTGGTGTATGCACTACTCGATCCTAAAATTAGATACTGACATCCGCTACTGATCAAACAATGGTAACCGCCAAAGATATCAATGCCCTGCAATCGCTGAACAGCAATGAAGAAATAAAAGGCCGCAGTCTGTGGAGTGACGCAACTCATCGTCTGAAGATGAACAAGGCAGCAGTCACCAGTGTGATTATTCTCCTGCTCATTACACTGATGGTCATTATCGCGCCCTCATTCAGTCCTTTTTCTTTTGATGAAATCGACTGGGATCTGATCTCGACTCCGCCGAGTATAGCAAATGGACATGTCTTCGGAACCGATGCCATCGGTCGCGATCTGTTTGTACGAACCCTGTATGGTGGACGTATGTCACTGATGATTGGTGTTATCGCGACAATGGTCAGCCTGCTGATCGGTATCACATACGGTGCCACGGCGGGTTATCTAGGTGGTCGTACCGATGCCATCATGATGCGTATCGTAGATATACTCTATGCAACACCATTCATGTTTTTCGTTATCCTGTTGATGGTCTTCTTTGGCCGTAATATCTACCTGATTTTTATTGCTATCGGCGCTATCAACTGGCTGGACATGGCACGTATTGTCCGTGGTCAGACCCTGAGTCTCAAACGCAAGGAATTCGTTGAGGCCGCTATTGCCTGCGGTGTTACCACGCCTCGTATTATCCTGCGACATATAGTGCCCAACCTGCTTGGTATCGTTGTTGTCTATGTAACGCTGACTATTCCACAGGTTATTCTGGTCGAGTCCTTTCTCAGCTTCCTCGGGCTCGGTGTTCAGGAGCCTGATACCAGCTGGGGTGCGCTGGTAAATGAAGGAGCACAGGATATGGAAATCGCACCGTGGGCACTGCTGTTTCCAGCCGGTTTCCTTGCCACCACACTCTTTTGTTTTAACTTTATTGGTGATGGCCTGCGTGACGCGCTGGATCCGAAAGACCGATAAAATTCGACATGCCATTACTAGAGATCAATAATCTGAACACCCGCTTCCAGACCAGGGATGGTGAGGTGTCTGCCGTTAACGATATCTCCTTCAGCATGGAAAAAGGTGAAACTCTGGGTATCGTTGGCGAGTCAGGCTCCGGTAAAACGCAGCTGGTGCTCTCTATCATGGGTTTACTGGCGTCAAATGGCCGGGCTGAAGGAAGCGCTCGCTTCAAGGATCAGGAACTGATCGGCCTGCCAATAAATGAAATAAACAAGATTCGTGGCAATCACATGGCGATGATCTTTCAGGATCCAATGACCTGTCTGAATGGTTATCTGACTATCGCAAGGCAAATGACTGAGGTGCTTATCCTGCATAAAGGAATGAGCATGGCAGATGCCCGCAAACGGTCTATCGAGATGCTTGATGCCGTACATATTCCCGCTGCAAAAACCCGCATTGACCGATATCCGCATGAATTCTCCGGTGGTATGCGCCAGCGGGTTATGATCGCTATGTCACTGTTATGTGAACCAGATCTGCTGATAGCAGATGAACCGAGCACCGCACTCGATGTCACTGTACAGGCACAGATTATAGATGTAATGAACGAGCTCAAATCGGACATGGGAATGAGCATAATCCTGATTACTCATGACCTCGGTGTCATCGCCGGGATAGCGGATAATGTACTTGTTATGTATGCAGGTCGTATCTGTGAATATGCCCCCGTTAATGACATCTATAAGGATCCCCAGCACCCATACACCCGTGGCCTGTTGCAATCCGTGCCAAGACTGGACAGCGACAACAGCAGTGTTTTACATGCAATTCCCGGCAATCCGCCGAATATGCAGCATCTGCCAGCAGGCTGTGCTTATCAGGATCGTTGTGAATTCAAGCGAGAAATCTGTCTGACTGAACGACCTGCGCTGCGCCGCATCTCTGACCTGCGGCAAAAAGCCTGTCATCTGGAGGCATTGTAGATGAATAGTATTCCACTGCTGGATGTCAGCCACTGCAGGGTCTGGTTTAAGTTGCCGCGACAGGGTTTGTGGCAACGTCAGCAGCAAACACTGAAGGCAGTGGAGGATATAAGTTTTCAGTTGCAGGCAGGTGAAACCCTCGGTGTCGTCGGCGAATCCGGCTGTGGTAAATCCACCCTGGTACGCGGCATACTGGGACTGGAAACCGTCACTTCTGGCAGTATAAGGCTAAAAGATGAAGAGCTGACCTCACTGGGTAAAAAGGCCTTTCGAAGCAAGCGGCAGCACATGCAGATCATCTTCCAGGATCCACTTGCGTCGCTGGACCCCCGCATGACGGTTAATGAAATCATCAGCGAACCGCTGCGGGTATTTCACCCGCAGCTGTCTGCCAAAGAGCGTAAAAAGCAGGTACAGCAGATAATGCAACGTGTGGGCCTGCTGCCCAATCAAATCAACCGATATCCTCATGAATTCTCCGGAGGCCAGGCTCAACGAATAGGCATTGCCCGCGCCCTGATACTGAAACCGACTTTACTGATCTGTGATGAACCCGTTAGCGCTCTCGATGTTTCCATTCAGGCGCAAATCATCAACCTGCTAATGGAACTTCAACGGGAAATGGGACTGTCGATGATCTTTATTGCTCACGACCTGAGAGTAGTCAAACATATCTCGCACCGTGTCATGGTGATGTATATGGGAAAGGTAGCTGAGATGGCGACCCGTGATGAACTTTACCGGCACCCGCGGCATCCCTATACCCGTGCACTGATGGAATCCATTCCAATCCCGGATCCAGATATCGAACGAGCCAAACGAGGTGCTCCACTGAAAGGAGATCTGCCCTCGCCGATGAACCCACCAAGCGGCTGTGCCTTTCGAACCCGCTGCCCACAGGCACAGCAACGATGTGCAACTGAGGCCCCGGAATGGAATGAAAAGGCCCCCGGTCACTGGGCTGCCTGTCACTTCCCAGTTACTTGAAACTTGAAACTTCTTCTATTAATCCTGGCCATATTCCTGTCCGCCTGCGAAGCACCTCCGCCAGCACCAGGCATAGGCGAAGCCATCGACTGGAATGAACTACCCGGCTGGCAACAGGACAGGCATGCTGAAGCCTGGCCTGCCCTGCTACAGCAATGCAAGGTATTAGCCAGAAAAAAACCGCAATGGAAAAAAACCTGCCATGAAGCCAGTTTACTCGCTGCGGTCGATAATGAAAAAGCCCGACTGTTTTTCGAGAGCAGATTTTTACCTCATCGCATTATACCTTCTAGCAAACAGGACGGCAGCCCGGGCAACGGACTGGTCACCGGCTACTACGAACCTTTGCTTAATGGCAGCCTGTCACGCAGCGAGCGCTATCGATACCCGCTTTATGCTGTGCCTGATGATTTACTGCGCATAGAGCTCGCTGAACTCTACCCTGAATTATCTAAATTGAAACTTCGCGGGCGAATAGAAGGTAAAAAAATTGTTCCCTATCATGACCGCGCGGCGATAGACAGTGACGACTCACCACTTTGGGGAAAGGAGCTGCTGTGGATCGACGACCCGGTAGCAGCATTCTTTCTGCATATACAGGGCTCCGGGCGGATCCAGATGGATGATGGCAGCATAATGGCGGTAGGCTATGCTGACCAGAACGGGCAACCCTATACCTCGATCGGAAAAATCCTTATCGAGCGCGGCGACATCGCGCGTGAAGACATCAGTCTATTTTCTATTCGCCAATGGCTTGAGAAAAACCCGCAGCAGGCACGGGCGCTGTTAGAAGAAAACCGTAGTTATATCTTTTTTCGCATTCGTGATAATGCAGAAGAAAACCCACGCGGTTCTCTAAATGTTCCATTAACACCTGGTCGCAGCATTGCCGTCGACCCGGGCAACATTCCTCTCGGTAGCCCCGTGTGGCTGGACACCAGTTATCCCCATGAATCAGACCATACTTTACAGCGCCTCACCTTTGCGCAGGATACCGGGGGTGCTATCAAGGGTTATGCGCGTGCCGATATGTTCTGGGGTAATGGCGAGATGGCTGAAAAACTGGCTGGAGAAATGAAACAACCGGCCGAGTTATATGTACTACTGCCTCGTGATGAGTCAAATTAATCTCGATAAAATCGACAAACCAGCTCTATTGGCTTCGTCATCAAGTTTGAAGTTATGATGTGGATATAACCTATTTATCACTTGTGTATTTGAGGCTGAATGTTTACGGGAAATCTAACATGAAAATTTATTCAAAAAACATTGTGCTCACTCGCTTGCTACTACTGCTGCTCCTTATCTTCCCGTGTCAGACAGTATTTGCAGAAGACAACTCGCAATCGAGTATTAGCGGCATTGAATCGTCTGGGAAAATTGACATTGCGCCGGTAACTATCAATGGCGAGATTCTTTTCGAGGTGGCGGGTATTAGTGCCTACCCGGCAAAAAAACGCGCCGCTGAAATTTCTGATGGAATTGAGGACCTTGCTGCAGATGATACCGTTGATATACAGGACATAAAGTTAAAAAGGATGACGGACCGTATTGAAATAGTCTATGGCGACAGAGAGATTTTTTCGGTTTTTGATGTCGACGCTAGACACCAGGGACTCGACAATCGCCTGGTTGTTGCCGAAACCTTTCTGGAAAAGATACAAAATGGTATTGAGGCATACCGAGCCTCTCGTACCCCAGAGGCGATAAGGGCCAACATCATTCACGCGGCACTTCGTACCCTGGTACTGGCTATTACCCTTGTCGGCT
>JARFQE010000119.1 GCA_029287915.1 Arenicellales bacterium | reverse complement strand
CCCGTGGGCGCGGAGAGGTGCTTACGAGACAGGGCCTAAGAGTCGCGCAAGGCGGAAGAGGCGCGCAAGGTCGAAGAGGCGCGGAAGGCCGAAGATGCGCGTAGGGAAGAAGAGGCGCGTAGGGAAGAAGAGGCGCGTAGGGAAGAAGAGGCGCGTAGGGAAGAAGAGGCGCGCAGGGAAGAAGAGGCGCGCAGGGAAGAAGAGGCGCGCAGGGAAGAAGAGGCGCGCAGGGACGAAGAGGCGCGCAAGGCCGAAGAGGCACGTAAGGCGGAAGAGGCGCGCAAGGCCGAAGAGGCACGTAAGGCGGAAGAGGCGAAAAAGAAGAAGTCGGCTAAAAAGGCAAAGAAATCCGCTAAAAAGAAAGCTAAAAAGGAAACTAAAAAGGCAGCTAAAAAAGCTCAGAAGAAAATTACGAGGAAATCGATTAAGAAAAAGATAAATCCAAATTCCAGGCGTGGCATCAGGCTAAAGCCGCCAGGGAAATGATATTGGTTTTATTACACTAAATGATATGAACTCAACCAATATGCATTTCACTTTTATTGCTAATTACAGGATTCCTTTTGTCATTTCAGTAATGTTGCTGTCTGGATTCTCAATTCTGCCTGCATCAGGACAGAACCCCTGGCTGGAGTCTGACAAACCTTTAATTGATGATAGAAATCAGGATTCATCCGAGGATAATACCTGGCGTGATAAAGTCGTTTCTGAACCAGATAATGAAATAAATGAATCTAAATACCCGCCTCTAGATGAAGATGAAACTCTAGGAACTGGACAGTTTGGTTATTCAGCAGAAGATATTACCTCACAGGATTCATCATCAGTCACCGGTGGTAGTGATTTGCGGTATCCGGATGCCCAGGCTTTTGGGCAGCAAATGCCGTTTTATCCCGGCAACAGACAGCAAAACCGGTACGGTTATTATGGTAATCAACAATTTCCTTATTCCCGACCGGGTTACCGGTCTGCTTATCCAGGCTATCGCCGTGATTACTGGCCAGGATCAGGAGGTGTTGGTGGATTCCCATTCGGCGGTGGTAATGAATGGATGCCTTTTTCCTATCCTGGCTTCTGGTGATATATGCCTGGATCATTGTACAGGCCCGGTATGTAGGGAAAAATAGCAGCCGGATCTGTCTGTTTTTGAGAAGAAAGTTGCTTCTGTCTGATTATTGAAGGCTACTTTAGGGTATGTGTATAAAGAGGTTTGTTCTATGAAATCAGCTATCGCTTTTCTGTTGTTTGCAATGCTGTCGGTGCTACCGGGTGCGCAAGCTTTTTCCCAGTCTTTCTCTGCAGAGGCGATTCAGACTGCACCTGGTATGCAGTCGACTAATATGCAGTTGCATATTTCCAGGGACAAGTCTGTGCGGATTGAAATGAACACCCCACAGGGTAAAATTGTGCAACAGTACTTTTCTGCTACTGGATTGATGAGAGTTATTTATCCAGCAAGAAAGGAATATATTGAGCAGAAATCACCGGAGCCACTTTCCATGCCGGGAGATGTGGTAATGAATCCGTGTGACAACCTGCCTGATGCAAAATGTGAAAACCTTGGTGAAGAGAGCATAAATAACCAACCGGCCATTCACTGGAAGCTTACTCGCCAGGGGCCAAATCAGCAGCTATTCACTATAGAGCAATGGCTTGATAAGAAACGAGGCATTACCCTGCGTGAAAAATTACCAAATGGATCCAGCATTAATGCGGTTATGACTGGAAATGAAAAGATTAATGGTAGAGAGGCTGAACGGTGGGAAGTGACTATGACTACACTGGACGGTAAAACACAATCTGGAACCCGTTGGTATGATGTTGAACTGGGTATAACAGTGCGAGAAGCATTTCCAAATGGTTCGCTCAGAGAATTAAAAAATATTGTGGTGAAGGAGCCTGATGCAAGCTTATTCATGGTGCCAGAGGGTTATCGTAAAATTAATGTTCCGGCACAGCCACCACAGGGGAGATAGTAGTGATTACAGTAGTAGGTAATTTCAAGGGTGGTACTGGTAAGAGTACAGTCGCCTTCAACCTGGCAATCTGGTTGTCATATCAAGGCAAGAAAACTGCTGCGGTGGACCTGGATCCGCAGGGAAGTCTGACAGATGTAATGTATGTACGTGAAGAAATGGAATATTCGCCTATTATACCTGTCTTTCAGGAGTTAACGAAGAAGTCAGCCAAAGACTGGGATGAGGTGATCGTCGATGTCGGTACAGCTGACTTACCAGCGATGGAGAAGGCTATGGCGATAGCAGACCGTATCATCATACCTGTTGCACCATCACAGGCTGATGTCTGGTCTACACAGCGATTTATGGATCTTGTTCGGAAAAACTGTAAGAAAGATACAATAGTCATGGGTTTAATCAATAGAGCGGATACGCACCCGAAGGTAACTGAAACAGAAGAGGCGATGGAAGCGTTGTCAATGATAAATGGCCTTAAGATGCAAAAGAGCTATCTCTATCAAAGAACAGCATATCGCAGGGCATTTAGTGAAGGGCTTGCTGTATTCGAAATGATGCCTGCCAACAAGGCTGCAGGCGAAGTCTGGCGCCTTTCAAGATCCCTGTTCAGAGCAGGTGCTAAAAAAAAGAAGAAAGATAAATAAATTGAATCCATCAATCAATAGCGAGATATTTCAGCAAAGAGAATTATTATGAAAATATTCCGTTGGCTGCTCTGTCATCTATTATTAATTATCCTGATAATTTCATTGATACTGCTATTTGTATTTCGTGATGTTCTGAAACAAGACATCAATCGTTTGTTTGGGAAAACATCACAAACAACTGAGGTAGAAATTGTCAGCAATAATAATAGTACGATAAATAGAAGCCCTGACTCGGTTGACATTGACAATACAAGCGTGAGCCGCGGCAATGGCAAGACAATGCAAAGGACTGAAAGGACTGAATCGGGTGTTCCTCAAGCCGTATCAGCCGGCGTAGAAGGTCGTCAGGAATCGGATGCCCAGTTAAGCAGGCCTGAAAATGACGATAAACCTCAGCTGACTGAGGAAGTGAGCGACCCCTGGGATCGTGTTTTGCCCGAGGATACTGATAAGAATGTGCAATTACCATCCGTTGGGGGCGAGAAATCGCAATCCGCTGCACCAATCTACCCACCGGAAAATTACGATCCAGAGAAAAATGAATCAGAATCTGCAACTGTAGTTTATCGTAGTGCAATTAATGAAAACAGGCCAAATATCCTGGCTCCGGTTAAGCCAACGCTTCAGCGCGACGAACCGGCGTCCGGATCATCTGAATATTATCAGACACTGGAAGAGGCACGACAGCTGCACTGGGATGGAAACACAGGCCAGGCCCAGGCAGCATATGAAAAATTAATGTTTGACTACCCTGAGCAACCCGAAGCAGCTGCTGAGCTGGGTAATATTTTTTTACAGCAAGGCAATCGAAAGGCCGCTTCGTGGGCATATCAGAATGCTATTCCACGTTATTTAAAGTTGCATCGCGAGCAAGAAGCGATTAGTCTTATACGATTCGTGTCGCAGTATGATCCCGCGATTGCTGAATCACTACAAAAAAAATACTGGTAGTTGAACCACATAGCTATGTGGCTATATCAGACCCCCCGAAGGAAAGGAGAAAAATATGCTTCTAATCAGGCTGTTACGTAATCTATTGGCACTGGTTGGGCTGGCCGCTGTGATTGCAGCAGGTATGCTCTACCCACAATTGAAGAAGTTTCAGACAGAGTTTGATCCTGGTGCATTTAATACCTACAAGGAACTTGCAGGTAATGTGCTAGAAGCCGGAAATGCGGTTGAAGCAACCACATGGAAAGTCAAGGTTGAAGAGGGTGTATCGATTGATGATGTCATTCAGAGCATGAAAATTGCTGCCAATGATCACAACATCAAAAATGTCGGTGAACTTCCCCTGTATAAGGAAGTCGAAGCAATGACCGATGCGCCATATAGGCATGCGCAGATTTTCATGTTTTGCAATGCTGTCACAGCGGCAAAAATGATGGATTATAATGATGCGTACTCGGCGTATTTACCATGCCGGGTAGCACTGGTTGAAGACAAGCAGGGACAGGCGTGGTTATACAGCCTGAATATGGACCTCATGATTTATGGGGGTGAGCCGTTGCCACCTGAGCTCAAAGAAGAAGCAATGAATGTAAAGAAGATTATTCTCGACATTATGCATAAGGGGGCAGCTGGAGATTTTTAATCGGCAGTAGAGGTGATTTTAATGGATAATTCGACGAATAACACAGATGCATTAAGCGCCGAGGCCCTTGAGGGCGGCGCAGAGTGCATGGGGAGACTGGCAGACAGCTTTGAAGCTAGTGCTCGACGCTGGGAGCTAATCGTTTACCCATCCATTATTGCCTTTATTCTACTTGCTTCCTATGGTTTCTACCTGATTTATAATCTAACGCACGATATCGCTGATGTATCGAAGAGTGTCAGAGAGATGACAGCCAGTGTGACGGAAGATCTGGGGGAGATATCTTCGAAGATGACACAGGTTGCAGCATCAACGGCTTACATGAAACCGATGTCACGGGATATACGGCAGGTGTCTGCAAGCATCGACGGATTGAACACTAACGTGAGCCATATGCAGTATAGTATGTGGCAATTGAATCGTAATGTATCTGCACCATTCAACATGGTGGATAAAGTTATGCCGTTTGGTTCATCAAGGCCCTATGGCAAGGCAAACAGTCGTATTACCCCGCCACTTTATCCCCGTCACCCAGGCGGTTACGTCCCACAAATTGTGACACCTGTTTCGCCATCAACAGCTCCAGCCAACAATGTGGCTCCAGCTAATGCGGCACCAGCTGCACAGGTAAACCATACCAATTACCCATACAGAAGTTACCGACCGATCAGAAGATTCTGATCATAAGATTCTAAAGAGGAGAATCGAAAGTAATGTGGCCATTCACGTTGCGAACAACGAAACGTTTGAAATCGATGCTGACCAATCTGGAGCAGCATATATCCATGGAAAACTCGGTGCTCTCCGAAGCCCTGGTTTCCTATAAACAACTTGACCAACTGGCCTATCATATGGGTCTTTTAAGCAGGGATGAATCTTTTGCCTTAAGGATTGCATGGTGGCCAATGATTTCTGTCCTCGGTACCTTTTCATCAGGCAAGTCAACATTCATTAATGACTACCTTGGCCAGGATCTGCAATCGACCGGCAATCAGGCGGTTGATGATAAGTTTACGGTGGTTTGTTTTGGTGGTGAAAGCGAGCCACGTGTGCTGCCAGGTATGGCATTAAACGGTGATGCAAGATTTCCTTTTTATCAAATAAGTCGTGAAATCGAAAAAGTCGCTGAAGGAGAAGGTCGCAGGATTGACTCATTCCTGCAGCTTAAAACAAGTAATGCTGATCACATAAAAAGAAAAATAATTATAGATTCGCCAGGTTTTGATGCAGATGCCCAGCGTAATTCCATTCTGCGAATCTCATCCCACATTATTGATCTGTCAGACCTGGTCCTGTTATTTTTTGATGCACGTCATCCTGAGCCTGGCGCCATGCAGGACACGCTAAACCATCTTGTCGAAGCTACTGTAGGTCGTCAGGATGCAAATAAATTCATGTACATACTAAACCAGATCGATACAGCAGCAAGAGAAGATAATCCTGAAGATGTAGTAGGAGCCTGGCAACGAGCGCTGGCACAAAAAGGCCTGACTGCAGGCCGCTTTTTCACGATCTATAATGAGAAAGCTGCTGTACAGATAGAAGATGAGACACGCAAGGCGCGTTTCCAGTCGAAGCGAGATGCTGATATGGCTGACATCAAAGATCGTATGGCAGAAGTTGAGGTAGAGCGTTCCTATCGTATTGTTGGGGGGATAGAGAAACTGGCTAAATATATCGAGGAATCCATTGTCCCCGAGTTAAGAGGATATCTTGAACGCTGGCGAACCCGTGTGCTATGGGGAGATGCAGTAATTGCTCTGCTTATCGCTGTGCTTGCTGGTAGCGCGATGTATGGTTTTGGTCTGGGATATAATGAGCTGGTCAACTGGGCCGCGTCAAATAAGGTTCTTGCAATACTGGCTGCTGCAGCAGTCTTCGGTGTTTATCTGGCGCTTCATTTCTGGTGGCGAAGAAAAGTGGCCAGAAATATCGAGAAAAGAATACCCGAGCAGAAAGGGCCCGGTGATCCAAATCTAAGACTTTCTTTCCGCACCAGCGTCGGTTTTAACCGCAGTATATTCCAGCCAGATCCAGTAGGCTGGAGCAAGCGTACGATGAGGAAACTGGAAGCGATTATACAGTCTGCAAATCAGCAAACTGAGTTGTTGAACGATCGCTATACTGATCCTTCCGGCAAACGATCAGAACTTGCCGCACTGGACAAACTGGATGCTGGCGAGCTGAAGGTTTAGCTATAGAGCAGATCGACTGATAAAACACTTTGCTGTAAGGCAAGTGAGATACCTCGTATGCAGACAACACGTGATACACTTGTCATCGAAACAGGTAACAACCCTGTTGCCTGCATAATCTGGGCCCACGGCCTCGGTGCAGACAAACACGACTTTGAATCAATCATCCCAATGTTGGATCTGCCGGCTTCTTTGCCTGTACGATTTGTATTCCCTAATGCACCTATAAGGCCAATTACCGTTAATGGCGGAATGAAAATGCGTGGCTGGTATGACATACGGAGTATGTCAATTAATGAGGAGGAAGATGCTGAAGGAATAAGGGACTCGGCAATGATATTGTCCGGACTGGTTGATGAGCAGGTCAGCCTCGGTATCTCTGCATCGAGAATTATACTGGCAGGCTTTTCACAGGGCGGCGCAATTGCCCTGCATCAGGGTTTGCGTCACCAACAAAGGCTTGCAGGCATAATTATCCTTTCCAGCTACCTGCCGCTAAAAAATACTCTGGATACTGAGATCTCTGATCATTTTACTGAAGTGCCAGTCTTTATTGGTCATGGGAATCAGGATCCTGTTGTGCCAGTTGAGCTGGGTCTATTTACCCGTGATCTGCTGCTTAAACTGGGCATGAATGTTCAGTTTAAGATGTATCCAATGGGGCATTCGGTTTCTGCCGAAGAGATTCTAGATGTTGGCCACTGGCTGGAACAGGTGCTCCCCAAATAGGAATTTTTTCGTTTACCTCTAGCTGTATCCGCTGTTTACTTCTTTTCCCAGTTATTGATGAAGTCTTCAAGAATATTGACAGGCACCGCTCCAGCCTGACTGGCAACAATATCGCCTTCGGGTGTGTAAATGTAGAACGTTGGGGTACCTATAAAATTACCACCACCAAATTTTGATATTTGGCTCATGTCCGGTTCGATGACCAGGTTTGGAAATGACA
Source organism: Arenicellales bacterium (assembly GCA_029287915.1). GTDB lineage: Bacteria > Pseudomonadota > Gammaproteobacteria > BMS3Bbin11 > BMS3Bbin11 > BMS3Bbin11. The sequence continues at coordinate 29,476 of JARFQE010000119.1, read as the reverse complement.
GATCGTGTCGTTTGACAAAATCCTGAACCAGTTTGATTTTGTCCCAGCCATCTATCGATATACCCAATATTCGGGCATCTTTGTTTTTATGCTCATCATGAAAAAAATCCAGAGTTTCAATCTCGGCATTACAGACCTCACAGTCTTCTGCCCAGAGGACGACAACCGTCCATTGTCCCTGGCCGATGAATTGACTGAGATGATGTTCGGTACCCGACAGGTCCTTCAATTTGAGATCAGGTGTGCTGGCCTTGCCAGAGACGGGCATTAGAGCGATAACAATACAGAGAATAATAATTCTTAAACTGAACATTCCAATCATACCTCGCTGGATTCACATTTTGATAAAGCCCTGTTTGATCAGTCTGTCCACCTCTGCAGGGCCATAGGGCACATGTTCGACGAAATCCGGTAATTCTGCTTCTTCAAGATCCATTTCCCTAATCATGGTGTCGCATACTTTGACATCAATAATGCCTTTTTTATCCAGGGCGGCTGCACGATCGACCAGCTTCATATATTTTTTGTAGTTGTTTCTGGTAAAGAAGGCAATCTCCGGGCCATGCAATACCAGAGCAAGACTTGGATCTTCTTTAGCAGGTGGCAGCGTACGGGAAAGTTGCTCGATCCTGCCAAGCAGTTTGTCCATTTCTTCGGGTTTGTGAATAACAACGTCGAAGACATATTTTGGATCCATACTCTGCTGTTCTTGTACTACCGGACTGAGGGTAATACTGGCTCCTGCCGTATCTGCATTTGCGATTTTTATCACTGCTGAAGCAGGAGCCATGAATAAAAACATGACAGATAGAATGGCGGTAACAATAGATCTAAAACGAGACATAGAATGTTCCATTAATGATGACATCTGTTGTGGTTTGTATCACTATAGTACCAAGCAAACACAGGTTAAAGACATTTTATTGAGGGAATATTGTGAGTAAAGTTGAAGCTGCATTGGTAGATTCAGTCGTTAAACACCTTGGTATGCCTGATAAGACATGGCTGGAGCAGGGATTAAAAAATGTAGATTTATCCCGGCAGGAAGGTTTACTACAGATACGTTTGTTTAGTTCGACTTCCGAATTTGAAAAGTATGGTCGTGAGCTGACGCAAGGAAGTCTGTCATGGCAAAGACGATTCATGCACAACAAAAAGCAGCAGTCTGTGCAGTTATCAACGGAAACCGGTCCACATATTCTGATTGACCTCAGCGCACCGGAAACTGAAGCAAAAGGGATGCTCGAGTGCACCGGTGAATACGTTCTGGCTCGTGATTTGATGGGTCAGGTGTTTGCTCAGTTTGAGCCATTGATGGTGCAGCAAATTGATATTAATTTTGATCACTGCAGTGAATCTGCAGTGCTTGGATGTCTTACAGGTCTGGAACTTGCTGCCTATGATTATCGCCAATGCCGGGATGATAGAGACTCCATAGTATCGGTTCCAGGGCTAAGATTAAATCTACCACAATCGATAATTGAGCGGGCAGTGGCGCAGGGATTGTCAGTGAATATTGCACGTCACCTGGTAAATCTACCAGCAGCTGATCTAAATCCCGACACTTATGCATTGCTGGTCTCCGAGTTATTTTCTGAATCAACTAACAGTAGCGTAACCATCTGGGATGCCGAACGACTGAAAAAAGAAAAAATGGACTTATTACTGGCAGTTGGCAAGGCCGCTGTAAATCCTCCATGCTTGATACATATACGCTATCGTCAGGATGATGCTGGCGCGAGAAAACCGCTTGCCCTTGTAGGTAAAGGCATCACCTTTGATACAGGCGGGCTTGATCTTAAACCATCGGCATTCATGCGTTTGATGAAGAAAGATATGGGTGGTTCCGCCGCCCTGGTCGGCCTGGCCGTCTGGCTGGATCGCACAGAATTTTGTCAACCCGTTGATATCTGGCTCGCTGTGGCAGAAAACGCAGTTGGCGATAAATCATTTCGTCCAGGTGATGTCATCAGGGCAAGGAATGGAAAAACTGTGGAGATTGATAATACCGATGCGGAAGGTCGGCTGGTACTGGCAGATGCACTTAGCGTTGCTGTCTCTGAAGAGGATGAAGACCGACCTGGAGCGGTAATAGATGTTGCAACACTTACCGGTGCAGCACGTGTGGCTCTCGGGTTGCAGATAGGGGCGCTGTTTGCTAATGATAAATGCCTGTCAGATGCCCTCTATCAGGCGGGCATAGATTCCGGTGATCCTGTCTGGCCCCTGCCAATGGTCAGTGCCTATAAAAATGAATTGAAAAGCCCTGTTGCCCAGCTGGTAAATTCCTCCTCCAATCGTTTTGGTGGTGCTATTACAGCAGCCATGTTTCTTGCTGAATTTACCGAAGATATCCCCTGGGCACATCTTGATGTTAATGCATGGGTCAGTGAGACAACAGGTGCGTTAAAAGGCCCGGGTGCGAATGGCCAGATGGTACAGTGCCTGATTCAGCTTCTGGAAAATGGTTTTGAGTGTTAGTGAGGAGTTTCTGGACTATGTGACTGAGCAACAGGCTTCAGTTGGAAATATTTTTCCAGAACTATGTTAGGTGGGTTGGCCCGTATGCAGATGAAGTATTTTAGCACTAATCGCTAACGACACCCTGTATTTCAAGCTTGATGACACGAATCGTCAGAACGATAAGGCGGCTGGGATGGACGCATTAAGTCCTTACCCGGATAAAACCCGGCTTATGCAATATTACAAAGTACCAGTAAAAATACTGCAACATCAGGATGTGTTGCTCGCCTGGGCAGCAAATCCGCTAGCGGTGCGTTGAATGCAAAAGAATCTAAATAATGTGATAGTAAAACTTGTCGTTGTGACTAATAAATCATTGCAGTCGGGATTGCTTCTGTTGCTACTAGCCAGCCCTCCGTTGCATGCCGAAGATGATACAAGAGAACTTGTTAACTTACCTGATATGATGCAGCAGCACATGTTGAAAAATATGCGAGATCACCTGCAATCAATTAATGAAATTCTTTCCAGCCTCGATAATGGTGATCTGGAAACGGCCGCTCAATTAGCTGAGCATCGTCTAGGAATGAGTTCACTAGAATCACATGGAGCAGGACATATGGCAAAACATATGCCACCAGGTATGCGCGAGGCAGGCACCAGAATGCATATTGCTGCAAGCCGTTTTGCGCGAAAGATAGAGGAGGGAGATATGCAAGCCGTATATGGTCTGCTTTCAGAAATCACTTCCGCTTGTGTTGCCTGTCACGCTGCATATCGTCTTCGATGAAGGAAGTAATTCCTGGTTTACTTGATTCAGTTAATAAACGACTATACTAACCATCAGATATGCGACACAATTAATGATGGTCAAGGCTCTTTTTCACTGACAAAGGTGTCAAATTAAATCACTAAGATAAAAGCCACTCCGATAACCATGTAAAACTGTACGTTGATTTAGTCATGCACCTGGGATTCAGTTTAAATTTAAGCAGTAAGCTTCTATTTTAATATTAAAATGGAAATTATAAGTAAACTTGCCAGGACCATGAGTTAAGCTTATTGCTGTACTGGCTCAAAATATAAACTTTATGCATCGATGCGCCGATATTTTATTCGATGTGGCTGATCGGCTTCACCTCCAAGTCGGCGTTTACGGTCAGCTTCATAGTCCTCAAAATTACCTTCAAACCATGTCACTTTACTGTCTCCTTCATAAGCCAGGATATGGGTAGCAATTCGGTTAAGGAACCAGCGATCATGTGAGATAACGACCACGCAACCAGGGAAGCCAAGAATGGCCTCTTCCAGGGCACGAAGAGTCTCGACATCGAGGTCATTGGTTGGTTCATCAAGCAATAGTAGATTGCCGCCACTTTTTAGCAGTTTGGCAAGATGGACACGATTGCGTTCACCACCTGAAAGGTCACCGATTTTTTTCTGTTGATCGCCACCGCGGAAGTTGAATCGACTGACATAGGCGCGTGATACAGTTTGATAATTGCCGACGATGATCTGCTCCTGGCCATCTGAGATCTCCTCCCATACTGTCTTATTGTCATCGAGCGCATCACGACTCTGGTCGACATAGGCAATTTTAACAGTTTCACCAATTTTTAACGTTCCACTATCGGGTTTTTCGTTACCTGTCAGCAGGCGGAATAAAGTTGTTTTGCCTGCGCCGTTCGGGCCGATTATTCCTACGATCCCACCCTGAGGAAGATTGAAGCTGAGTTCATCAAACAGCAGGTGATTGCCGTACGATTTAGAAATCCTGTCTGCCTCTATTACTAAGTCACCCAGGCGCGGGCCGGGCGGTATATACAGTGAATGTGTTTCATTGCGTTTTTGTGTGCTCTGTGAAGAGAGTTCTTCAAAGCGGGCAAGCCTGGCCTTGCTTTTCGCACGACGCCCCTTCGGGTTGCTACGCACCCATTCCAGTTCTTCCTTGATTGTGCGCTGGCGAGCTGAATCCTGCCGTTCTTCCTGTTGCAAGCGCTGTTCTTTCTGTTCCAGCCAGGAGGAGTAATTTCCTTTAAACGGCAGTCCATGCCCACGATCCAGTTCAAGTATCCATTCCGCTACATTGTCTAGAAAATAACGATCATGGGTAACGGCAACGACAGTCCCGGCAAACTCAGCCAGGAAACGTTCAAGCCAGGCAACGGATTCTGCATCAAGATGGTTGGTCGGTTCATCAAGCAGTAGCATATCGGGTGTTGAAAGTAATAACTTACATAGAGCAACACGGCGTCGTTCACCACCAGACAGAGTGCTGACATCAGCATCCCATGCAGGCAATCGCAGGGCATCTGCTGCAATTTCCAGTTTCCGGTCCAGTTCCCACGCCCCGGCAGTTTCTATCGCTACCTGCAGTTTTCCCTGTTCCTCCAGCAGGGCATTCATCTCATCATCATCCATGGGTTCAGCAAAGCGGGCACAGACTTCATTATATCGATCCACAAGCGCCATGGTTTCCGCGACTCCCAGCTCGACATTGGCACGTACATCGAGAGAATTATCAAGCTGGGGTTCCTGTGACAGAAACCCAATCTTGATACCTGTTTGTGGCCGTGCTTCCCCCTCGATTTCGGTATCAATGCCTGCCATAATCTTTAACAGTGTTGATTTGCCTGAGCCATTGAGTCCAAGTACACCAATCTTTGCACCGGGAAAAAAAGACAGGGATATGTCTTCAAGTATCTTGCGGCCGGGTGGAACGATCTTGCTGACCCGGTTCATAGTGTAGATGTATTGCGCCATTTTTAACTCCTTATTTGGAATCTGATTATCTTGAATTATCAATCACTACGCCAGTATTCCCTGATAGATAATTTATGAACTTAAAAGTGGTGGAAAAAGATCGCGTCTATCTTGTCGATGCCAGCATCTATGTCTTTCGTGGCTGGTTTTCCTATCCCGCGGATATTATTGACAGGAATGGCTATCCGGTTAATGCGGTACATGGTTATGCTGACTTTTTGACCAGCCTGCTGCGAATGGTAAAACCGCGCTATATAGCCTGTGCCTTTGATGGCAGTTTATCGACTTCTTTTCGTAATGAAATTTATCCACCCTACAAGGCAAATCGTGAACCGGCTCCAGCTGAGCTTAAATACCAGTTCAAGGCCTGTCAGCGTTTTACTCAGGCGCTGGGCATCGCTGAATATATCAGCGATCGATTCGAGGCTGACGATATCATTGCAACGTTGGCAACAATGATGAGAGCAGAAGGTCATCCTGTCACCGTAGTTTCATCTGATAAGGACCTGACCCAGTTGCTGCGCAGTGATCAGGATAACTGGTGGGATTATGCGCGTAGCATTAAACTCGATCATGCGGGGGTCAGACAACGTTATGGGGTAAAACCACAGCAGATAGCTGACTTGCTTGCCCTATCGGGTGATTCTGTCGATAACATCCAGGGTGTCCCTGGTATAGGTCCAAAGACAGCGGCCGGACTGCTGCAGCGTTACAATGACCTTGATGGTATATATGCCAATCTACATCTACTTGATGACTGTGGATTACGGGGTGCAGCAAGAATTAAAAAACTGTTGCATAAGCATGAGAGAGATGCCCGCATCGCACTGCAGTTGACGGAAGTTTTTGATCAGGCACCTCTTGACAGTACGCCTGCATCTCTTGGCTGGCAGGGAGTAAATCAGAAAAAAATTGAAGATATTTCTGAAGAAATTGGTTTCAGTAGATACCACTATCAGCGGTGGCTTCAACTGAGAAAAGATTGAGAGTTTCTAATTATAATTTTGTCTATTAGCATAGATTATCGCAGATGCCTGTTTCAATGGTATTGCAATAAAAACGACACTATCATCAGGCTTAGCTGGAACAGTGATACAGGAAAGGCACAAGGATTGAAACTCGCCCTGTAATGATTGATACAGTGAGGGCAGCTTGAAGACTCAGTCCCGGAGAAGTCAGATTGTGATAAAAATACACTCTGGTTTAATAAAGCAGCACAAGATGTTTATTTATCTTGTGTTTGATTATTTTTCTTTTCCTTTTCCTTTGCCTTTGCCTTTTTTTTCTCTTCGGCTTCTGTCGACTCCTTGCGTAACGCTGATTTCACCATCTCAGTGGTGGTCCGGAAATCAATCTTGCCGCTCCCCATTTTAGGTAATTCCTGAAACACGAAATACCTTTTTGGTATGGAGATGGCAGGAAGTTCCTGCGATAGCTTTTTGTTGAGTTCCTTTGTGTCGAGGTCAACAGTCATTGCAACAGCAATTATCGCTCCCTTGCGGGCATCTGGTACTTCCACAACGCAGCACTCCTCATCTTCCGGCATAAATTCATCCAGCACGGATTCAATCCTGACCAGTGAAACCATTTCACCGCCAATTTTTGCAAAGCGCTTAAGTCTGCCCTTGTGCCAGAGAAAGCCATCTTCATCAAACATGCCCATGTCGCCGGTCTCATACCAGCCATCTTTCACCTTCAGAGCGGTTTCCTGCAGGTCATCGAGGTAGCCTTTCATCACCAGGTCGCCCTTGACGAGGATCTTTCCTTCTGCTCCAGCAGGCAGATCCTTGCCTGTATCAATGTCAGTGATACGCACCTGGATATTTGGCAGCACGCGGCCTATGCTGCCAGGTTTATTTGCACCGGGAAGGTTGGCGGAAATAACCGGGCTGGTTTCCGTGGTACCGTAGGCCTCGAGAACCTCGATACCGTGTTTTTCCTGAAATGAATCTCGCAATGTCGCTGGCAGTTTGTCAGCACTGGCGACCATGGCGGTAATCGATTCGAAGTCACCCTGCTTTGCCTGCTTGAGATAACCCATCAGAAAGAACGGGGTACCGAACACCAGCGTAGCCTGCTCTTCACGAATTATGCGCACTATTGTCTTGAAGTCGAGAGGATTGGCATAGACGATCACTCTCATGCCCAGTTTAATGGGCAGCCATAGATTAGCCATGTGTCCGAAAATATGGAAATAGGGAAGGATGGCTAGCATTCGATCTTCGTGCTTGAAAGGAAACGCTTCCAGTGCTGTGTCGATATTTGATAAAAGGTTTTTGTGACTGAGCTCCACTGCTTTAGGTGCTTTTTCACTGCCACTGGTAAAAAGAATGACTGCTGTATCATCAGGGTTAGATTTGGCTACCAGACTGTTAAGGAGGGAGCCAGGTAATTTCGATTTGGCTGCAGCGAGGACTTTTTCGAATACTGATACCGAGTCGATCATGTCTTCTATAAAGACCATGCCGGGGACAAGTCGACAGCCCAGTTTTTCCACCAGCGCTCTGGAAGTGACTATGGTGTGAAAATTACATTTATGCTGAGCAAATTCCGAGTTTTCAGCTGCTCCGGTAGAATAATTGATCATCACCGGCACCTTTCCAGCAAATAGCGCAGCAATAATGCTCAGAATGCTACCGCTCGAGTTCGGTATCATTATGCCTAGATAACCGTGCTCATATTTGCGGAAACGGCGGGCAAGAAGCAGTGCGCCTATCAAAGCGCGCCCATAGGTGACATTTTTACGAAGATTACGATCAACAATGGCAATGTCATTTGAATATTTTTTTGCTGTTGCAATGAACATCTGATGCAATGGCACCATTATTTTATCCCTTTTGTGTCGGTTGATAGATATTGTACCAATTGTTGCGAACCCGACTGCAGAGGTCAAATCAGGTTGTGAAATTTATTTGTGTTAGAGTATGACGCCCCGCCGAAAGCGGGTGAGAAATAACCAGGTTAAATACAGTAAGGACTGTGAATATTGCAAACTAGAACTAAATTTGTTGCCAGACTGATTGTTGTGTTTCTGGCCTGTGGAAATACCTACGCTGAAGAAATTGCCTACCTCGAGTCATCAGAACCCTGCAGGGTAGCGGTTTATCCTGCACCTGATGGCGTACCCTTGTCGGAAAAACTGCAATGTGGAGAAAAGGTTTCTGTTCTCGAGCAACAGGGAGACTTTGCACGAATTCAGCTGAATGAAGATAAAATTGTCTGGGTAGAGATGGCAAACATCACCACGGATGTTCCAGCTGAACAGGAAGTTATGCGACTAATGGAAAATCAAAAGAAATTAGAAGCGGAGCTGGATGAGCTGAACAATCAGGTAGAACAGTTAAGTGAAACCAGTAGAAAATTGATTAATGCGCTGATTGCTGCAGAGGCAGAGAAGAAAAAATAGAGGACGACCTGCGTCAGCTTTACGAGTTATGTGAACGCGCCTGCTGTTTGGCCCTGACATAATCCTTGTGAGGGATGTAAAGCAATGCACCAATCTTCCTCATTATGTGGTTTTCATGCTTATCAAGGATGCCATCAGCCAGTGCAACTCGCCATAACATCTCGACTATCTTAACCTTTTCTTCATTACTGTAACTTTCGTTAATGCAACTTGTGAATCCACGCAGTGAAACAGCCGTATCTACTTCGTCTTCAGCGAGAGATGTTATCTGGTCGATTTCTTCATTGCTAAGGCTAAATAATTCATGCAGGGCTGACTTAACGACGGCCCATTCTTCATCACGTTGTTCAAAATCTGATTTCAGAACCTCAATAAATAATGCGGCTGCTGCCATCTGCTTTTTATGATCTTTGCTGATGGCGTCATCAGTCACTGTTACAGCCATGGTGCTCTGAAAGAAAATTTTTATTTTTCTCAACATAAGACTTATCCGGGAGGCCAGGTCATTTGACGACCTGCGAGCAAATGCAGGTGTATATGATAGACAGCCTGCCCGCCTGCATCATTACAGTTCATTACTACACGGTAGCCTTGATCAGAAAACCCAGATTTTTTGGCCAGTTCCGCAGCGACCCTGTTTAGTTTACCCAATACCTCGATATCAGATTCATCCGCATCATTCAGTGTTGAAATGTGCTTTTTTGGAATAATGAGAACATGTATGGGGGCCTGCGGGCTGATGTCATTGAATGCCAGTATGTCATCATCTTCATAAACGGTATCGGGCTTGATGTCGCCGTCGATCATTTTACAGAACAGGCAATCAGTCATTTTTTTCTCCGTTGCTAATGTTTGGTTCATCACTCATGTCATACATTGCCAGATCCTCTGCCGGCTCATCAAGGAAACGACGAGTCAGCCCGGCATATGTGTCAATGCGCCGGTCTCGCAGAAAAGGCCAGGCCTGTCTTACTTTTTCACTATGCTTCAAGTCAATATTGGCTTGTAGCAGGCTGTCTTCAGCGATACCTGCCTGTGACAGTATTTCACCCTGGGGCCCACAAATAAAACTGGCTCCCCAGAAATTTATGCCTTTGCCATTTTTTGCTGGGCTGGGCTCAAAACCATACCGGTTAGCCGCCAATAATGGAATACCATTGCTAATGGCGTGACTGCGCTGGATTGTTACCCAGCTTGAAAGCTGGCGCTGTTGCTCTGCTTCATTATCCGTTGTATCCCAGCCAATAGCAGTGGGATAAACCAGCACTTCAGCACCAGCCAGTGACATCAGGCGAGCGGCCTCTGGGAACCACTGGTCCCAGCAGATCAGTACACCAATTTTGCCAAGTCTGGTTTCAACAGGGCTATATCCCTTGTCACCGGGCGAGAAGTAATACTTCTCGTAGTAGCCGGGGTCATCCGGAATGTGCATTTTGCGATAGTAACCTGCCAGTGCGCCATCACTATCGAGCACAATAGACGTATTATGATAAAGGCCTGCTGCCCTGCGCTCGAACACCGAGCCGATGATGACCAGCTCGAGCTGTCTCGCAAGGCCTGACAGAAACTCACTGGTGGGACCAGGTATGGATTCAGCTCGATCAAATTCTTCACTGTCTTCGTGCTGGCAGAAATAACAGCCATTGTGAAGCTCAGGCAGTACAACCAGTTCTGTACCATCGCCGGCTGCCTGTTCGAGTAGCTGCGTGAGTTTTTTCCAGTTCTCATTACGGTCATCCGAAAAAGACATCTGGATAAGCCCGGCTTTGAAATTTGTACGGGTCATTATTGCCAACGTTTCTCTTTGATCTTTGCCAAATGAGATTATAACAGTGCCGATGATAATTTCCCGGAATCTGCTATTTCAAAGGATTTGCATCGTTATACAGTGCAGACTGCCAAATTGTTCTAATAATGCACGACACTGAATGGGAATGATAGTGTGTTTAGGAAAGCACCTGTGCAGCTGCGCCAATGCCAGTGCGTCGGTGTTAAGCTCGTATACCGGCACCAGGACAGCGCCATTGATTATCAGAAAATTGGCATAGGTCGCTGGCAGTCGCTGACCTTCTTTGTTGAAACAGGCATCTGGTAATGGCAATGGAATTAAGCGGTAGGGGTTGCCATTCATCTGAACAAAAGACTCTAACTGTTTTTCCATCTCAGACAGAGATTCATAATGGGGGTCGACAGGACTGCTGCATTGAACATAAGTAATTGTATCAGTTGAACAAAAACGTGCCAGGGTATCAACATGGGCATCGGTATCATCGCCAGCAAGCTGTCCATGCTCCAGCCACAGCACACGCTGGACACCTAGCGTGCTTATCAAGCGGTCTTCAATCTGCCTTTTTGTTAAACCGGGGTTACGCCCTGCTGATAGCAAACACCGGCTGGTTGTTAATATGGTACCAATGCCATCACAGTCAATGCTGCCCCCTTCAAGGACAAAATCTGTATTATCAATCAGCACCCTGTTATCGATGAACAGCTCTCTGTATAACAGGCGTGTAAGCCTGGCGTCCTGCTGGTATGGATATCTCCCACCCCAGGCATTGAATTTAAAATCCAGCCACACTATTTCATTGACTCTGCGCACGCTTATCGGACCGTAGTCCCGCACCCAGGTATCATCATAAGGAATGCTCAGGATGTTCAGTTTACCAGGCGTTATGTTGTTTTCATTACAGAGTTGCCGAACATGGAGCATAGTTTCCGGGTCACTGCAGCAGACATAGACCAGGCTGTACTTGGCAATTTGTCTGGTTAGCTCCAGGTATGTCGCCTCTACTTCATCAAGCTTGTTGCACCAGTCTGTTGATTTCGCAGGCCAGCTGATCAGGACCCCTGTTTGTTTTTCCCATTCTGCAGGAAGGTGTACTGGTGACATCTGTTATGGGGATTTTCAGTGCTTTTCGAGCTTTCCCAGTTCTTCAAGAATCGCCAGGGTAAGTTCCTCTGCCTGTCTGGCCATTCCTTTTGTCAGTGCATCCGGGTCACGCTCTCCGTTGACCAGGCGACGAAATATCCCTGAGATACGGGACATTTCCCCGCCCACTTTAGACATCTGCTCGCCCATATTGCCGAGCAGCGAAAGTGCCTGGGCATTGCCACTGGCGGCTGCCTGAATCATTGATGCCAGTCCTGGTGCAGCCATAGATCCATCTGGCTTTTCATTAGGATCAGGCAGCGTGGCGGGGTTCTGTATGCCCTGTAGTATGCTGCTCGCAATGACACGGTCTTCTTCGTCCAGAATCTCAAGCATGGCGGTTTCTCTCTGGCCCTTGTATATCTTGCGTATCACAGCAACCAGATCATTCCATCCGGCAGACTCGGCCTGCTGCAACAGGGGTTCCAGTTGATCTCGCTGATCCGGTTTCATGCAGGCTTCAGCAACAGCATTGATAAACTGGGCGTGAAATTGTCTTATCTGTTCTGTTCTTGAAAGAGGGGCACTCATGCTTATTCTCCAGTCTTAATGTCAGCTCATATTGATCACAGCTGTGTCATGATGAAGGCAGTATATTACGCTAATCTCGTCTATAACAATCTTGTATAATAGTGATATTTTAAAATAATCTTGTGAAAATAATCTTGTAGATCATGCGCGTTTTGCCAATGATCAAAAATAATACTTATAAAGGTTTACTATGAAACTTCTTTCACCATTTCGAGGCCTGCGACCCGTTGCAGACAAGGTAGCTGACGTCGTTGCGCCGCCGTACGATGTGGTTAACACTGCTGAAGCCCGCGAACTTGCCAGTAATAAACCGTGGAGCTTTTTACACGTTTCCAAGCCGGAGATTGACTTACCCGAGGGAACTGACCCCTATGACGATGCTGTTTATCAGCGTGGGGCAGAAAATTTTGCAAAAATGATTGATCAGGGTGTTCTGGTACGTGATGAGCAGCCGTGTTATTACGTCTACGAGCTGACTATGGGCGACCATCTGCAGACTGGCATAGCGGCTGCTGCTTCGATTGAGGCTTACGATAAAAACATCATTCGCAAACATGAGTTTACACGTCCGGTGAAAGAGGATGACAGGGTGCGACAGATCAGGGCATTGCGTGCTCAGACCGGTCCTGTATTTCTGACCTACCGAAAGATTGGTGATATTGACATGCTGGTTGAGAGGGTCAGCTCAGCAGAGCCTGCCTATGATGTGACCAGCGATGACGGGGTGCGTCATCGTTTCTGGGTGATGGATGATCCGCACCTGATTAAACAGCTGGATAAGGCTTTCAGCCGCATAGACTATCTGTACATTGCTGATGGTCATCATCGCTCTGCGGCTGCTAGTCGCGTTTGTGCGATGGAGCAGGCCAGTGACAGCAGCGACTGTAAATATTTTCTGGCGGTACTGTTTCCGGACGATCAGGTGAATATTATTGACTATAATCGAGTTATTGCAGACCTCAATGGATTTTCGGTCGATGAGTTTTTAACACAGACTGGACGGCAGTTCGATATAGAAAAATCAACAGAGGCAGTAAAACCGGCCAGAAAAGGGGAGTACGGCATGTATCTGGATAGCTGCTGGTATCGTTTAACGATACATCCGGATCTCGTTACCTCAACTGATTGTGTAGAAAAGCTGGATGTCCACCTGCTGGATGCCATGCTCATCGGTCCGATACTTGGCATCACTGACCCGAGGCGTGACACACGCATCGATTTTGTCGGTGGTATTCGTGGTCTTGGTGAACTTGAGAAACGTGTCGATAGTGGTGAAATGGCATTGGCATTTTCTCTCTATCCGACCGGTCTTGATGAACTGATGGCAGTAGCCGATGCGGGTAAGGTAATGCCACCAAAATCGACCTGGTTTGAACCGAAGCTGGCAGATGGGCTTGTTTCTTATGTACTGGATTGATTTAGCAATGATCCAGGTTTTGTAATTAAGGTTTTTTATGCGCTGAAGCAGAACTCAGGATGGCATCAAGCCATCTATCAGGCAGTGCTCGTTTCAGGAAGGCAAACACATGCGCTGGTTGTGTGACGGGATACCGTCTTCGGGGTCTGTTGCTTTCCAGTGCATGGATGACCTTTTTCAGGACCGCTTCTGCTGGCAGTGTAAATGGTACGGGTCGGTCGGACTGCATGCGCTCGATTTCTTTCTGGTAAGCTGTTTTGTGCACGCTGCTGTCAGCATTGATCGCTTCAGTAAATGCCTGGTAGGCATTCTCCCGAAAACGGCTTGTTATTGGTCCGGGTTGGATCAGGCTCGGATGTATTCCGCTCCCTGCCAGTTCCAGGCGCATTGTATCGGTAAGAGCTTCAAGCGCGTATTTGCTCGCATTATATGCACCGCGGTAAGGCAGGCAGATAAATCCGAGCATCGAACTGATCTGAATAATATGACTACGTTGCTGTTTCCTCAGAATCGGGATCAGTAATCGAGTTAGTTCGTGGGTCCCAAATAGATTTGTTTCAAACTGGCGGCGTAAGACATCTGTCTCCAGATCTTCAACTGCACCAGGCTGACCATAGGCACCATTGTTGATCAGTGCAAATAAACGATTCTCAGTTTGCTCGAGCACCCGATCCACTGCAAGCCTTATTGAAGCAGTATCTGTCAGGTCCAACTGCACACTTTTCAGGCCCAGCTGCTGGATTTTTTCAACATCCCGTATTCTCCGTGCGCTGGCGAATACCTGATAGCCCCGTTCATGAAGACCTTGTGCAATGGTGTGTCCGATGCCGCTGGAGCACCCGGTGATAAGGATGCTACTGGGGTGCTCAGCTTTGTTCATTTTTTCAGGTTACCTCAGCAGTGAAATCGATTAAAATACAGGCGGCAAAGAGTGGAAACAGTCATGCACGGGGGAAGTAAGCATAACATGAGCATCCAGAAGGTTATAAAATAAATAATGAAAGAAGTAATACGCGCAGGGGTCATAGGCGTAGGATATCTTGGCCGCTTTCATGCCAGAATCTACAATGACATGGAAGGTGTTGATCTGGTTGGGGTCGCCGATACTGATCGGCAGACAGCCGACAGGGTGGCCAGTGAATATGACACCCGAGCCCTGTATGATCCAATGGATCTGCTTGATGAGGTTGATGTTGTCAGTGTCGTCGTTCCCACTTCGCTGCACCGGCAGGTGGCCATACCTTACCTCGAGAAAGGCATCCATATGCTGCTGGAGAAACCCGTGGCATCAACGCTGGATGATGCAAAACTGATAGTCGAAACAGCTCGAAAGCATGGGGCTACACTACAAATCGGGCATCTTGAGCGCTTTAATGCCGGCATCATGGCGTTAGCAGATCAAGTAAATGAACCACGTTTTATCGAAGCGCACCGGCTTGGGCCATTTGTTGAGCGAGCAACCGATGTGGATGTTGTTACCGATCTGATGATCCATGATATTGATATAATTCTGTCACTGGTGGGTGACAAACTGACATCAATTTCGGCGACCGGTACACCGGTGCTGACCGACCATGTTGATATCGCCAATGCCAGGCTGGAATTTGCCAATGGTGCGGTAGCCAATGTGACAGCAAGCCGGGTATCGAACAAGAAGTTCCGTCGTATCAGGGTGTTTGGACGCAACAGCTACCGGGCGATCAATTTCGTCGATCAGCAACTTGAAGTGGCGTATCCTGGAAAAACCCCTGAGGGACAGAACTTTCCTGAGATTGTCTATGAAACACATAGCATTTCTCCGACTCAGCCACTGGACGCTGAACTTGCCCATTTTATCGATGTCGTACGCCGAGGTGGACGGCCGCTGGTAACAGGCGAAGATGGCATGGAGGCTTTACGCGTTGCAATGCTGGTGACAGATATCATTGACGCGAGCAATGCAGACTAGATTGTTTGCATCCATTTTTACATAACACTCACAATGAGTTTTGACTCTCAAGGCAAGGACAAACAATATGACAAAACCTGAAGGCGTTCCCTATCTGGATTTGAGCAGAGAATTCAACTCTCTCAAAGACGAGTGGTTCGCCATGATCAGTGAATCCGGTGCGCGAGGAAGCTGGATACTTGGGCCTAACGTCCATGCCTTTGAAAAAGAGGCAGCGGACTTTGTCGGTACTCGCCATGCTATAGGCGTGGCAAATGGAACGGATGCTCTGTATCTGTCCCTCCGTGCACTGAGGATTGGGCCGGGTGATGAAGTTATTACGACGCCCTACACCTTCTTTTCTACTTCAGAAGTAATAGACATGGTGGGAGCAACACCTGTTTTTGTCGATATCGAGGCCAATAGTTTTAATATAAATCCGGCATTGATTGAACGGGCAGTCAGCGAAAAAACTCGCGCAATAATTCCTGTGCACCTGTTTGGAAATCCAGCCGATATGACAGCCATCAGGACCATTGCAGATAAACACAATCTTGCTGTTATTGAGGATGCGGCTCAGGCTTTTGGTGCGCAGCATGATAGACAGCGTGTCGGCAGTATGGGGATTACCGGATGCTTCAGTTTTTATCCTACCAAGGTGTTAGGGTGTTATGGTGATGGCGGCTTAGTGACGACGAATAGCGATGAAATTGCTGAAGCTGTACGAAAGCTGCGAAATCATGGTGCAGCGGCGTCCTTTCAGCATGATGAAATTGGCATGAATAGTCGTCTTGATGAGGTGCAGGCAGCGCTGCTGCGAATAAAACTTAAGACACTGGACAAGAATATCGCTGCTCGTCAGCGTGTCGCCAGTCAATATGATGAAAGGCTGGGAAATATGGGCATTACCTGTCCCACCCGTCCACAGCAGGGCTCCCATGCCTTTAATCTGTATACTATCCGCAGTACGAAAAGAGATGCAATACGGGAGGCACTGATGGCCAATGCTATTGGTAATTCAACCTGTTATCCTGAACCATTGGCACTACAGAAAGTCTATGAACGACTGGCATATACGGCAGCTGATTTTCCTGTTTCTGTCTCGCTGGGCGATGAAGTGATTTCCCTGCCCGTATACCCTGATATGTCCGGGCAGCAGGTTGAGCGGGTATGTCAGGTCATTGAGCAGGCAATCTCCTGATAAATGGTTGCCAGTGTAGAAATTATTTCATATCTCCAGTGGCAGCCAACACTAAGCCCGCAACAAATTTACTCGCAGCGGCCTGTACCACAATACCCCACCCTGTATGACGGACAGCTTTATTATCTCCAGCAGCGTGCAGCTGAAGGCGGGCGCTGCGTCCTGCTCAGACTACAGGCTGATGGTAGTACGAAAACCCTGACTCCTGATGGTTTTAATCTTCGCAGTCGTGTGCATGAGTATGGTGGCAAGGCTTTTTTACTGGCCGATAACCACGTCTGGTTCAGCAATGATGCAGACAGAAGGGTGTACAAACAGAGGCTGAATCCTCGTTCAATGCCCGAGGCTATATCTGCACAAGATGATCAGGATATGGCCATCGATTTCCAGCTTACACCAGATGGCAATTACCTGCTCTACGTGCAGGAACATCCGGTTGAAAATGGCGAAAATGTAAACCGCTTGTGCGCTCTGTCATTAGTTGATGGTCCAGACAGGCAAGCTTTTCCTTTGATAAGTGGAGCGGATTTTTATGCCAATCCGGTTATTTCACCTGATGGCTCGCAACTCGCCTGGATAGAATGGAATCACCCGTTAATGCCATGGGATGGCAGCTTGTTAAAGATGGGGCAGTTAAAGGATCACCAGGGTAGATTATCTATTGATCCATCATCAATATTGACTATAGCAGGGGGCAGTGCCTGTGCCGTCTGCCAGTTGCAATATTCGCCAGATGGTCGACTTTTTTTCGCCCTCGATGGTCATGATGCCAGTAATGGCATCGAGGCTGATTGCTGGGATCTTTTTTCGTGGGATGGCCATTCGATTGATCGCATCACCAATGACAGGGGAGAATATGGTGAAGCACACTGGATATTTGGTCAGCAACGATATGCGGTAATAGATGATGAGCGCATCATCGCCATTCGTACCATTGAAGGCAGCGATCAGCTTGTTGAAATTGATATCCCATCTTCAACTGTCAATGTGCTTCAGAATGAATCATCAACAAGTCTGTCCCAGCTGTCGCAGGCAGATCAGCATTCGGTCGTATATTGCGCCGCAAGTTTTTCCCGCACGGTAGCAGTGCATGGCTGCGCGGGAATAAAAACGGATATCAGGCAATGGAAAGAATCAGAAACCATACTTGATGATTTAGATATCAGTATTCCTCAACACCTGAGCTATGCCACCCGTGATGGAAGGCGTTCTTATGCCTGGTATTATGCAGCGAAAAATCACCATTATCGGGCTCCGTCAGGAGAATTGCCTCCGCTACTGGTGATGGTGCATGGAGGGCCTACATCACGCAGTGATAGTGCGCTGAGTTATCAACGACAATACTGGACCGGGCGTGGCTTTGCTGTACTCGATGTTAATCACCGCGGCAGTACGGGCTATTGCCGGTCCTATCGCCAGTCGCTGCAGAATAAGTGGGGCCTGCTGGATAGTATGGATGTGGCTGATGCAGTAAATTATGTTATCAGGCAAGGACTGGCACATCCACAACATGTCTGTATTCGAGGGGGAAGTGCTGGTGGCTATGTGGTGCTAAGGGCCCTGACCTCTTTCCCAGATATGTTCTGTGCCGGAGCCTGTTATTATGGTATTGGTAACCTGGTAACCTTAATGGAATTTACTCATAAATTCGAAGCCCATTATCTTGATGGATTACTCGGTGAGCATTATTCTGGACATGCATCTAATAAACCTGGCAGTCCTTATTATGACCGCTCACCTTTACACGAGCTGGCGCAGCTGAAAAGCCCGATGATTATTTTTCAGGGTCTTGAGGATAAAGTTGTACCACCACAGTTATCCCGAGAGCTGGTTGAAAATCTGGACGCGAGAGGGATCTTTCATCAGTATGTCGAGTACCCGGATGAGGGTCATGGCTTTAGAATGATGGAGACACGTATTGATGCACTGGAGAAAGAAGCCGAATTCTTTAGTAACGTAATTAGTGGTAGCAGGGATTGAAAAGATAAAATGGGACAGGAGATCGAAAAGGCTGAGTTTAGTGCTGCTGATTTTGAGAAGTTCCATTGCCGTCTACTGGAGGAAATGGATCTGCTGCGAGACCTGTTTGATAAGAATGTCTTTATTTCGGGCCATGAAGTTGGTGGCTATGAGCTTGAGGCCTGGCTGGTCGATAATCAGGCAAAGCCAGCCCCAATAAATCAGGAGTTTATCAAGCAACTGGATAATCCGCTCGTTGTGCATGAACTCTCCCGATTCAATGTCGAACTGAATTTCCATCCACATGAATTACATGGTAAGGCCCTTTCTATGATGCAGTCGGAGATGTCCGATTTATGGCGCTTATGTATGGATACAGCGGCCACCATGAACGCTAGAATTGTAATGATGGGCTCCTTGCCTGGTCTTGATGATGCGCAGCTTACTCTGGCAAATATGTCAGAGGTTGAGCGTTACCGTGCGCTGAATGAACAGGTGTTAAAATTACGTCATGGCAAGCCCATTGAACTGGATATCATGGGCAGGGAGCATCTGCAAAGCAGTCATTATGATGTTATGCTGGAAGCTGCAGCCACCTCCTTTCAGATCCATATACAGGTTAGTCCTGGACAGGCGGTTCGATTCTATAACGCATCTATTCTCGCGTCGGCACCATTACTGGCCGCAGCGGCTAATTCTCCCTTTCTGTTTGGTAAGGATTTATGGGATGAATCTCGCATCCCTCTATTCGAGCAGGCAGTTAATACAGATCACAATGGCGTAATCGGTCATACCGGTCGTTCACGCGTCACGTTTGGCCATGATTGGTGTAAACATTCTGTACTTGAGTTGTATGAAGAAAATATCGAGATTTATCCTGTGTTGCTGCCTACCTTGTCAGATGCTGGTAAAGAAAAGCTTTGGCACCTGCGCCTGCATAACGGCACGATCTGGCGCTGGAATCGTCCCCTGATAGGCATAGATGAAAATGGCTATCATCTTCGAATTGAACAAAGGGTTGTGCCTTCCGGTCCAACTATCGTCGATATGCTGGCAAATGCTTCCTTTTATTTCGGTCTCATTACAACACTGGCGAATGAGCATACAGCACCAGAATCCAGGATTGATTTTAATCAGGTGAAAGAGGATTTTTACACCATTTCCAAGTATGGACTGCGCGGCAGTATACACTGGCCGGGTGAAGGTCGGGTTGATGTCAGGGAGTTGCTGCTGGAGAAGCTTGTCCCAGCAGCACGCAAGGGCCTGGCATACCTCGGTATAGAGCAGAGTGATATTGATTACTTTCTGGGTATCATCTACGACCGTATAGAGTCACGGCAGAATGGAGCAGTGTGGCAACGCAACTACCTGTATCAGCATAATTGCAGTATGCGTGAGCTCACCGAGGCCTACATAAGAAATCAACAGTCTTCGTTACCGGTGCATCAATGGTTGATCTAGGTTTCAAGGTTTTCCATAAAGTTCCGGATGGTTTGCTGGATGTTGAATCAACGGAGCTGCTTGATCTGCTTGGGGGGTCTGCTTTGATTCATCTCGAAGGTAATCGCAAGGATCCATTGTTTGTCAGCGTGATGTTGCATGGCAATGAGTTTACCGGCCTGCTTGTTATTCAGCAGATATTGCGCCAATACGTAGATCGACAGCTACCTCGTTCACTGTCTATTTTTATCGGTAATGTTGTAGCGGCAAAGCAAAAGCTGCGGGCCTTGCCGGGTCAGCCCGACTACAATCGTATCTGGGGTTATGGTGACACACCCGAACATCAAATGACGCATCAAATAATGGAATCTATGCGTGAGCGCAACGTGTTCGCTGCTGTCGACATTCATAATAATACAGGAAAGAATCCACATTTTGCGCTGATCTGTCGACATGAAAATATCTTTTATCGCTTGGCCACACTGTTTGGACGTACGGTTGTCTATACCATTAAACCCGACACTACCAGCACATGGGCAATGTCAGATATATGTCCAGCAGCAACGATAGAATGTGGCCTGCCCGGTGATAAACGTGGTGTTGACCACGCAGTAGAATTTATAAACGGCTGCTTACACCTGTCACACTTCCCTGAGCACCCTTTACCGGAACATGATATGGATCTCTACCACACGGTTTCCATCATCAAAATACCGAGCCGTTACAGTTTCTCATTCAATGAAAAAAATACTGAGGTCTGTAATGTCATCGAGTCAGATTTAATTTTTGATGAAGACCTGGCAATGATGAATTTTTCTGAAGTCCCAGCGGGCACAGTTTTCTGCCGTATAAAAGAAGGCTCAGATGCTTTCCTCGAGGCCTGGGATGAACATGGCAAGGATCAATCCGCTAAATTTTTTATACGTGATGGAGAAAAATATAGATTAAAGGTTCCTGTCATGCCGGCCATGCTGACGGATAATGAGGATGTTATTCGGATTGACTGCCTGTGCTATCTTATGGAGCGTATCGACTGGAAATCTATGCAGCATGAACCTGAAGCAGATGATACTTCGGTACAAACAAGCTAATGACTGCATCATATAACGAACGAACACTCGCACTGGCTGGCATATTTCAGTCAGCATCACTGGTACATCAACTGGCAACAACGGGTTATGCAGATGAAGATGCCACGCTCGCCAGTATAGAGAGTCTATTTATGATCGATGCTGATGATGTACCCTCTGTTTTTTCTGGTACACAAGGTATCTCTCTTGGACTGGAGACTTTAGCTGATTATATCGGCAGTAATAAAAGTGAAGCGAGTATGGCGGTGCTGGCTTATGTGTTCAGTCTGATGCATTTGACCCATAAACTTTTACACAAAACGGAGCTGCTTGAGCAGTTGTCACAATTGATCAAGGGTGTTAAGCGTCAGAAAGAATATTTTGAATCAATGCAACAGGAATCAGCAATCAATTCGACTTTGCTAGCCAGATTTTCTGATATTTATAGTGAAACGATAAGTACTCTGCAACCTCGTATCATAGTCAAGGGTAATTCGGATTATTTGCAACAGGACGATATCGTAAATCGTATCCGCAGCCTGTTACTAGCAGGTGTACGTGCCGCCGTCTTGTGGGAGCAGCTGGGGGGCGGCCGACTACAGTTTTTGCTCAAACGCAAACTATTTGCATTAACGGCTCAGGAGATGTTAAGTCAAATATGAATTTTATCTAGTACGTAGACGATCGAGGATCATAAAAAGCTAAATCTTAGATTACAATCCTTCCTGCTGATTTAAAGTGGTCGTACCAGTATCCATTATCCAGTCGATCTACTTTGATCTTTTTACCGGAAGAGGGTGCATGGATGAAGCGTCCATTTCCAATATACATTCCAACATGACCAGTGCGAACCCAGCCCTTAAAGAAGATCAGGTCACCCGCTCTCATTTTCTTCCTGGAAATTTTCCTTGCCTGTTTTCTCAGCCCTTTACTGGTACGTGCTGTGTTGACGCCCACTTGCTTATAGCTATACCAGACCAGCCCGCTACAATCAAAGCCGCCAGGTGACTGGCCGCCGTAGCGGTATGGTTGTCCAATCATGCTCTTTGCTACTTCGGTCGCGGCTACCGCTGTAGATGTGTTGACCGTTTGCGTATTCTGGCAGCTGGAGATGAGGAAGAATGCCAGTATCAGGGTTGGAACTGTCCTGATCATGAGGTGTAGCAGTTTACCTTTAATGTGTTTCGTACTGTTTTCACAAGCCAGTCACATGAATACCTGGCACAGCTGTGGAGCGCTGCCACAATTCTTCAAAGCGGTTGTTTAGCTGGCGAGCCCTGGCGCGCTCATTAAGATGCGCATAATAATCGTATGATCCGTGACTCTGTGTCTGCATACTGGACTTGCCATCAACGACTATGAACTGCTGATGGACAGGTTTTAGACCATCCGTCAACTGTCGCAGTTTGATGAATGTACTGAATCGTCTAGCCAGCTGTATCAGTTTACTACCGCGTTCCTGTAAGATATCGCTCTCGGAACAAAGGTATCGGAATAGACAACGTTCATGCTTACGGATGAATGATGACAATAGATCGTCTATTTTTGTAACCGGAAGCAGTATTTCGTCGTAGTCATATAACAGAATATTGATGCTTCGGCTCGCGTCGTCAAGCAAACGATAGCTGGTTTCAGATGCCAGGTGACGAGTATTGATCTGAAAGCTATTGCTATCCGAGTTGTTATTTTCCTCTATCATTGCTATTTTTCCCGTTTAGGGTCCCGGGATCAGTGCTTTGGACTATTGAAAAATCCCGTCTTATTTATCCTTATTCCTCTCAGCTTTTCACTTTTATCTGTTTCGCCTGTTGTTCAGCATTGCCAGTATAGGTGGCCGGTGTCAAGTCGAGCAACTGTTTGCGTGCCGTTTCCGGTATATCCAGTTGTTCAATAAAGTTTTTTAGTGTTTGCTGATTGATGCCCTTGCCGCGTGTTAGTGCTTTTAGCTTTTCATAGGGTTCTTCGATTGCATAGCGACGCATGACCGTTTGAATAGGTTCAGCAAGAACTTCCCAGTTGGCCATCAGATCCTCATGCAGGCGTTGTTCATTTACTTCCAGTTTGCCACAGCCACGTAGAGTAGATTTCCATGCCAGCAGAGAATATGCGAGGGCAACACCCTGATTTCTCAGTACTGTAGAATCGGTCAGATCTCGTTGCCAACGGCTGACAGGTAGTTTGGCTGCCATGTGATTAAGCAGGGCATTGGCAATACCAATATTTCCTTCCGAATTCTCGAAGTCAATGGGATTGACTTTATGAGGCATTGTTGAAGATCCTACCTCGCCACTGATCATTTTCTGTTTGAAATAGCCATTTGATATATATCCCCAGATATCACGGTCAAAGTCTAGAATGATGGTATTGAAACGTGAGATAGCATGGAATAATTCCGCGACATTGTCATGTGGCTCAATCTGGGTAGTGTAGGGATTCCATTGCAGTCCCAGGGAACAGACAAACTTTTCAGCAAAACCTTGCCAGTCAATATCCGGATAGGCCGAAAGATGAGCATTATAGTTGCCCACGGCACCGTTGATCTTTCCCAGAAGCGGGCTGCTAGCAGTCAATTCACGCTGTCGCCGCAGGCGTGCAACGACATTTGCCAGTTCCTTACCAACCGTGGTTGGTGACGCAGCTTGACCATGTGTACGTGCCAGCATCGGGATAGCCGCGTATTCTAGCGCAAGGTCTGTGATAGTAGTTATCAGTGCATCCATTGCAGGCAGCAGAACTTCTTCACGAGATCCCTTCAGCATAAGGGCATGAGAAAGGTTGTTGATGTCTTCAGACGTGCAGGCAAAATGGACGAATTCACATATTGAGTTCAGTTCATCAAGCTGTTCGAGCTTTTCCTTGATGAAATATTCGACGGCTTTGACATCATGGTTGATCTTGCTTTCTATATCCTTAACGCGTTGTGCATCAGTTTCATTGAAATCTGACATGATCTTATTTAACAACTCAGCGGCCTCTTTAGAGAAGGCCGGTACTTCAGTGATAGCCGGGTGAGCAGCAAGGGCCTTGAGCCATTCAATCTCTACTATGACACGATGGTGTATCAGACCATATTCGCTGGCAAAGGGTCTGAGTTCGGTAGTTTTGCTGCCGTAGCGGCCATCAACAGGCGACAGTGCAGTTAACGCGGAAAGCTTCATCAGTTACTCAAAATATTTATATGTTTGAAGAATGAACAATATCAGAATCATGAGACCATAGAATATTTAGTCATTCCTTTCTCATTAAAGATAGAGGGTGGTATCTGATATATCAGGTGGTAAATATTAACTGATTCAGCTGATTTTCGGAAACTTTTGCAGAAGCAATAGTAAGAGTAAGACAGTCAGTTGCTTGGTTGTTGATATCTGTCTTTGATAATCAGACGGCCCTGTAGATCACACCACCACCTAAACACAAATCTTTTTGATAAAACACAACAGACTGACCCGCCGCAATAGCCCGCTGAGGCTGTTCAAAATCGACCTTCAGTTTACCATCATCAAACGCTGACAAATGGCACTTCTGCTCTTCCTGTCGGTGCCTGATTCTTGCAGTACAGCTTAGTGGTAAGCTGGGCGCGGTTGTAGAAATCCAGTGCAGTTCATCTGCAATAAGGCTTGAATGATATAATCCAGGATGATCCTTGCCTTTGACAACAAGCAGAACATTGTTATCCAGATCCTTGCCGACAACAAACCAGGGTTCTCCAGGACCGCCGATACCCAGCCCCTGGCGCTGGCCGATAGTGTAATACATCAAGCCCTGATGTTGTCCGACGACTGCCCCATCTAATTGCTTGATTTCACCCGGTTGTGCAGGAAGGTAGCGGCTCAGGAATTCACGAAAACGTCGCTCGCCGATAAAGCAAATACCCGTGCTATCCTTTCTATTATAGTTCGGTAGATTGTGTTTTCGGGCAAGTTCCCTTACCTCAGGTTTGGTGAGTGTGGCCAGCGGGAACAGGCTATGTGCTAGAGCATACTGACCGATAGCATAGAGGAAATATGTCTGGTCCTTATCCTGGTCCGCAGCCTTGCCAAGATACACGCTGCCATGACACTGGTGCACATCAGCATAGTGGCCGGTCGCAATTTTGTCTGCACCCTGTGCAAGCGCGTAATCCAGAAAGGCTTTGAACTTGATTTCACGGTTACACAATACGTCAGGATTTGGTGTGCGACCAGCACGGTATTCGCGTAGAAAATGTTCAAATACCCTGTCCCAGTATTCCGATGCAAAATTAACCGACAGTAATGGTATATCGAGTATTCTGGCTACTTCTTCTGCAATGGCCAGGTCTTCAGCTGCTGCACAGTAGTCTTCATCATCATCTTCTTCCCAGTTTTTCATGAAAACAGCAGTGACATCGTAGCCTCGCTGTTTCAGTAACACTGCTGCGACTGCAGAATCCACACCACCCGAAAGTCCTAAGAATACAGAAATTGTCATGTGTATCGATATATAAAAATGCTGTTTTTAGTAAAGCGGATCAAGCTGCGCGAATTTTTCAGCTATAACTGGGTCACTGAAATAGTAGCCCTGAAAAATATCACATGCATGCTGAGACAGGAAAAAGTGCTGTTCCTGGGTCTCAACACCTTCAGCAACCACTTCAAGACCAAGGTGATGAGACATGGAAATAATAGTTTCGACGATTGTTGCATCATTGCGGTCTTCAGTGATGTCACGAACAAATGTACGGTCAATCTTAAGACGGTTAATAGGCAGATCTTTCAAATAAGCCAGTGAAGAGTATCCGGTGCCAAAGTCATCGACAGAGAAACGGAAGCCATGCTGTTTCATTTTCGACATTTTTTCAATGGTGTGTTCAAGGTTGCTGATGATCAGGCGCTCTGTAATTTCGAATTCTATAAGACCAGGATCAATATCGAATTGTTGAGTAATCCCCAGCACTTTTTTTTCAAAACCATTCTGGTTGAATTCATTCGGACTAAGGTTGATTGAGATGCAGCGTAATTGCTCAGCTAGTGCCAGCCTTTCACTTTTCCATTGACTTAATTGTGAGCAGGCAGTGGTCAGTACCCATGATGAAATATCAAATATAAGTCCGGTGTCTTCTGCAATAGGAATAAAATCACCGGGCGGGATCAGGCCAAGTTTTTCATGTTGCCAACGTAGCAGGATTTCAGCACCAATTATGTTGCCTTCCCAGTCTATCATTGGCTGATAGGCCAGTGACAATTCCTTTTGCCGGATTGCATGACGCAGGTCTTTCTCAATAGCTAGCCGTCTGTCGGCACTAATCTGCATTTCCTGCTCAAAAAAGCAGATAGAATTACGACCGGCTTTCTTGGCCCGATACATTGCCGCATCTGCACGTTTCAGGATGTCCGCAGAGTTCTGGTTTGATTCAGGGAATAGTGAAATACCTATGCTAACTGAAATATGATATTCATGACCATGAATATAAAAAGGCTCAGTAATAGCGACACGAACTCTTTCGGCGTGCTGTTCAGCACGTTTTTTAGACAATTCAATATTTGTAGCAATGTCAGGCAATAAGATTACGAATTCGTCACCACCAATTCTAGCTATGGTTTCGTTTTCCTCTTTGCTTTGCTGTAGTCGGCGGCTCACCTCAACCAGTAAGGCATCACCCACGGGGTGTCCAAGAGAGTCATTCAGGTTCTTGAAATGGTCAAGATCAAGGAATAGAAGAGCACCATGCTTGTCTTCAAATCGTGCCAGTTCGAGCTCATCCTCAAGTCTTTCCAGAAACAGGCGCCTATTGGGGAGGCTTGTTAGTGGGTCATAAAAGGCCAGTTTGCGTATCTGTTCTTCTGCTTCTTTACGTTCGGTAATGTCATGGTAGAGACCGATATAGTTGTTTATTTTACCTCGCTTATCCTTTATCGCAGTGATGGTAAGCCAGTCCTGATGGATATGCCCGGACTTTGACCGGTTATAGATCTCTCCCTGCCATCGCCCTGTTTTAGATAATACCGCCCACATGTTTTGATAAAATTCCCTGTCATGATGTGGTGACTTGAAAGCACCTGGAGTTCTGCCTATCAGTTCATCTTCCTGAAATCCTGAAATATCAAGAAACGCCTTATTAACTTTTAAAATCCGGCTGTTTTCATCAGTAATCAGAATTGGATCATGTGCCTCAAAAGTAGTGGCCATAAGCTGTAATTCATATTCTATCTGCTTGCGATCAGTGATATCGACAGCTGCACCGATAAACATATCCTGACCGCGATCAGGTCCCTGAATTGCCGTTGCCCGGCATAAAATCCAGGCGGTAGTGCCATCTGGTTTCTGAATTCGACATTCAACTTCAAATATCTCATGATTCAGAACGATTTTCGCCCAGTCAGTAATAATTTTTTCCCTGTCTGTCTCGTGTATTGCCTCGGTCCACGTTCTATTACGCCAGTAAGATTCAGTATGACCGGTTATTTTAATCCATTCTTTATTGACATAATTGCAGACACCTTTTTCATTGGTGAAGAAAATACCAACTGGTGATAGATTGGTCAGGGTCTTGAAGCGAGATTCGCTTTCTATCAAGGCCGTTTCAGCTTGTACGCGAGCTGTGATGTCTAGAATGATTGCATATAAAATCTGTTTGTTTTTGATGTTCACCGGGCCTGACCAGATTTCTACATCCCTTATTTCTCCGGATGCCAGGCGGTGTTGAAAGATATGGGATTTTTTATGTTCATTGATGACATCATTCATGGTCTCCCTGATTTCCTGGTAGCTGCTGGTAGTAATGAAGCTGATATTCTGGTTTTTAAGTGTTTTTAGAGAGTAACCATAAAATTTAGCAGCAGACTTATTGGCATCAACGATTTGACCGTTCTCAGGGTCAATCAGAATCATAGGCGCTTTTATATCGGTGAATAATTGCTGATATCGCTGCTCACCTTTCTTCTGTGCGGTGTATTGCTTTATTATCAGACGCAGGATAATAATTCCCAGTAGACCAGCTATAAGCAGGGAAAACAGCGAACCCCAGACAACTTTTCTAAATTGATCAAGAAATATTGATTCATCAGGCACCATTACCAGCTGCCAGCTTGTGCCGTGAACAGGTACACGACTGTTTGTCCTATCCAGTTCTGCCTGACTAAGCTCCCTGCTATGGCTGATATATTGACGTGTTCCTTCTGAACTAATATCGATCACATTTGGCATCGATGTGGTAGTTAGAAAAATTTGATAATCTGGCAAGTTGTGGTTGGCCAGAATAGGTGACAGGATTTCAGCTACCAGGCTGATAAATAAGATCAGTTCGTTGCCATTCTCATCTTTAAACAATGTCATTATGTCAAAGTGATCACCATCAAAGCCGGGATGAAAGTTAAGGTGGTTCTTACGACTTTTTGCAAATTCATCAATGTCCAGTTTGCATAAGTCGCCAATTTCGAAGGCCTGTTCCTGGGTTATGAGCTCTCCAGTTTTGCTCGCAACTGAATAATTCAGCATTTCAGGGAACGCGTGTTCCAGCAAACTCTCGAATTCCAGCACTAGATTAGAATCAACATGCTCAGTGGCCAGATTTGTTAACAATGTGGAATGACCCCTGGTAAAACTGCTAAGCTGGTGTTCCAGGTCGCTGATAAAGCGTGATATTTCTGAGGCGGCACCTTTTGCGGCACCTTGTGAAATTTCAGCCTGGTAATTTTTGAAGTCATACAGACGAAGCCAGGCACTTAACAAGATAAGGCCAACCACCAGTGTGTAAACAATAAGCAGTGAAAGCCGATATGGTTGAACGGCATGAAAGGCCTGCTTAAGTTTTTTTTTGGTCGTACTCATGGGGACATGATGAGAGTTCTCGTTGTGGCTACAACAATGAAACCAGGTCTCAGCCTCATTGAAGATCGCCGCAACAGGTTACAGTCTTCTGTAACAAATAGTAATAGTGAGTCAAACGGTATCCCAGCAAGAATGATTTTTCATGCCTATATAACTCGTCAGGTCGTTCTTTTCCTACTCGAGCGTGATAGACCCTTTTGTCTTTTCTCTGCGACGCGATTCCTTGGCATCGTAATCATCCAGGCAACCATCTTTATCCACCATGGAGCAGGCAAGGTAATCAGATATCTCCATGATAACTGCACGTATGGCTTTCATTGCGGGAGTCTTTTTCTTGGTATCGAATTTTCCCCCAAGGCCATTTTTGTAAAAGCCCAGACGTAGCCCGCCTTTGCTCGAGTTAGCTTCTACCGTGCGGCTGTCTACTACTTCACCGGTAGTTGTATCGATTACTCGCAGATCAACAGCAATATATGCCTTGCCTTTGCTGCCACCTAGAGAGATGCCCTTGAAGCTAAGACCTCCGCCGGTACTGGCAACATCTTCTGAATATGAGGTAACTGTGCCTGTCACCAGGTATTG